>CACNVG010000003.1 GCA_902623785.1 uncultured Pelagibacteraceae bacterium | reverse complement strand
TCAATCTTTTTGTTGGCATATTCAAAAAGAATGTTCTAATTGCAAATTGAGGTGATCCGTAAGTACAAAATACCACTGCCTTTTTTCCTTTTAAATTTCCAATAGGATATCCATAATTACCAAATAATTTTTTAAAACTAAAAGCCCATGGTGGAGAAAGAACTTTATCAATCCATCCCTCGACCATCGCAGGCATCCTGAAGTTCCATATAGGAGCAACAAGAACAATTACATCGCTCTTCTCAATTCTTTTTCTGTGGTCCAAAACAGTATTATCTGGTTCTTCTCCTGCAAAAATTGGATTGAATTTTTCTTTATAAAGATCAACACAATCAACTTTATTACCTTTATCTTCTGAAGATTTTATAAAAGTATCCCTTATTGCTGCATTAAATGATTTATCGTTATAGTGCCCGTATATTAAAAAAATTTGTTTCATTGTTGCCAGATATTTTCTAACCTACTCTCTCTACCACACCCTTTTTTATAAAGTAAGTAATTTATAAAATTTGTTTGATAATAATTTTGATGATAATCCTCTGCTGGATAAAATTTTTCAAATTTTTTAACAAAAGTTACAACTTTATTATTAAAATCGTTTTCTATGGCTTTAATACTTTTTTCTATTAGCTTCTTTTGATTGTCGTTCATATAGAATGCAGCAGATTTATAACTATAACCTTTGTCACAAAATTGACCTGCCGCATCAAAAGGATCAATATTTTTCCAAAAAACATTTAATAATTCCTCAAAACCGATCTTGTTTGTATCGTATGTTATTTCAACTACTTCAATATGACCGGTATCTCCATATGTAACTTCTTTATATGTAGGATTAGGTTTTGTTCCCCCGGAATAACCAGAGACAACATTGGTGACACCTTCTACTTTATCAAAAGATTCCTCCATGCACCAAAAACATCCACCACCAAAATAAGTTTTTCTCAATTCTTGAGAATATGATTGGTTATTAACAAAAAATATAAAAATAAAAATGACAATAAAATTACGCATTAATTTAAAAATGTTTAGCTTTTTAAAGCCGGAAAAACAGGATTTACTTTTTGAAATATATTTTGGTAGTCCTGTTTAATACAACGATTTGATATATATTTCATTTTTGCATCTAAGGCTATTTTTTCTGCTGCGTCATTTTTAATTCCGTATTGAAGCCATAAAACTTTTGCTTTTATTTTTACAGCCTCGTTTGCTAAATCAGGAGTTTCATTTGAAGGTCTAAAAATATTAACGATATCTATTGGTATTTCTATATCCTCTAATTTTGAAAAAACTTTTTCACCATGAATAATTTCACCTACTGCAAAAGGATTTACTGGGATTACCCTATAACCAAATTCCTGCATGTATTTCATTACGATGGTTGATGGTTTTCTTTTTAAGTTTTTTGGATCCTCTTTTTTTTTAAGAGAGCTTACACCCACCATGGCAATAGTTTTTGAATTTTTTAAAATGTCTTCAATTACTTTTGTCATTTATTTTTCCAATTAGGTTTTCTTTTTTCTAAAAATGCAGAAATTCCCTCTCTCGCATCCATTGACATCATATTCAATGTCATCATTTTACTTGTATATGCATAAGCTTTTTTTAGAGGCATTTCTAATTGCTTGTAGAATGCTTTTTTTCCAATTTTGATTGATAGGTTTGATTTTGCTGAAATTACTTTTGCAACTTCAAATACTTTTGAATTTAATTTATTTTTTGGAAAGAAGTCATTTATTAAACCAATCTCTTTTGCGTATTTTGCATTAATGGGTTCACCGGTTAACAACATTTTCATCATCCTTTTTCTTCCAATTTTTCTGCTAACAGCCACCATTGGTGTGCTACAAAATAAACCTATGTTTACTCCTGGTGTAGCAAATTTTGCATCTGTTGATGCATAAGCTAAGTCACAACTTGCTGCGAGTTGACATCCTGCTGCAAATGCAGAACCATGAACTTTAGCAATTACAGGTTTTCTTCCTTCAACAATGTTAAGCATTAGTTTTGAGCAAAGATTAAATAATTTTAAGTATTTAGATCTTGCTTTTAAATTTTTTACCTCTTTAAGATTATGACCTGCGCTAAAACCTTTGCCATTTCCACTTAAAATTATTACTCGAGTCTTATTATCTTTCTCTAATCTTCTAAAAATATTTATTAAAATATTTAACGTTTTAAAGGATAATGAGTTATAAGTTTTTGGCTCGTCAATTATTACATTTTTAATTCCAAAACCATTATCTTTAACAACAACAGTCATTTTATTTAAGCTCTCCATCTTCTCGCATTTTTGCTCTAATTTTGGTTGCTGATATTTTTTGGGTTTCTTCGTCTAATACTATCTCTTCAATTTTATAACCCACTCCTCTTCCATAACATATATTTGTAATATTGGGGACAAGCACTATTTTAAACCTTCCCTCATATTTTGGATTTAATCTTTCTTCAATTTTCTTTTTCACCGTTTCAAAATCAAATGGATTATCATCTACGCCTTGAACATCTCTAATTTGAATACAAACTTGGCCAGTCTTTTTAATTATTTCCTCAAACAGAGCATAATGCCCATCATGAAAAGGTTGCCACCTTCCTAACATCTGCGCTGTTGGTTTTTTATTATCCCACTTATACATTTTTATTTATATCCGATAAAATTTTTTCAGACCATTCCTTAGCATTTTGTGATGTAACATGAAAATCAAATTTTTCAGGTTTAACAAACATTTTATTTGTATCGTCAAATCTTCCTGACTTGATTGTATCAACCCAAACTATGTAATCTGCTGGAAACAATTTACGTGCCTCAGGAGTAGGACATATAAAATCAGCAATAACATTATTGCCTTCATTCTTTAGTTTAAGTGCAAAATCTGACATTCTTTTTGCCTGTCTCTTTCTCCCTTCCTCAGAAAAATCCCAATCATTTGCTTCTTTTCTTACCTCATCAGCATTAAGTCTTTTTGCTTGTATTTTTTTAGAAAGTGCATCAGCAAGTGTTGTTTTGCCCGCACCAGGTAAACCCATTATTAAAATTATTTTTAAATTCATATTAATTACTTTGTAACTTTATATATTCCAAGCCAAGCATTTACATCTTTGCTAGATAAGTAGTTTGATTTAAAAAATTCAAGTTTTTCCCATTTGTTATTATCTATTAAATCATTGATCTTTTTATCAAAACCATAATCCTTAAAGACACCAACATTAATTGTAAAACAAATTAAACCATTTTTTTTTGTAATTCTTATAAATTCATCTAAAGCATCGGGTTTTACATGGCCAAATGTAAATGTGCCGACGCAAAATACTGAGTCAAATTTATCATCCTCGAACATCAATTTTTTGTTTAAATCGACTCTTTCTAAAGATTTATAAAGACCTTGAGGTGCTAAATCTAACAACTTTTGTGATATATCAGCTCCATAAAAATTTTGGTAACCCATTTTTTTTAGCTCAACTGCAACTAAACCACTTCCGCAACCAGCATCGAATATTTCAATGTTCTTGCTTTTTTGATATTTATTAAATGTTTCGGAAGTTTCTTTTGGTCCAGTATAATTCCAAGCTTCCATATCTTTATCATACTTATTATTTAGTGCCCACTCATCATAATAAGCGGCTACATCCTCAACTTTCTTTAGAGTATGTAAAGGGACTTTATTTCCGATGTCTTTTTGGGCCATTTTTAAATTAATAAATTTATTCTTGTTAATTATATTTTATAGACACACAAATTAAAAATAGATAATAATTCGGTAAATGAATTTTTCTATAGAAATTGGGCCTAAAACAGACCTAGCAACTTTACCGGAGCTAAGAGATGTATATATAACAATGTTGCCAGGTGGGGATTTTAAAGAGACAGCAAATCAAGCAGTCCAGCTAGTCAAGAAAGGCTTCAACCCTATTCCTCATTTTCCAGCAAGATCAATGGAGGATGAGCGCCAGTTAAAAGATTATGTAAGCATCTGTAAAGACGGGGGGGTTAAACAGGCTTTAATTATTGGAGGGGGGCGTGAGCCAGCTGGTAAATTTGATAGCTCATTTCAACTTTTAGAGACTGGTTATTTTGAGAAGATGAAGATAGGAATTGCTGGACATCCCGAGGGGAGTCCTGATATATCCGACTCAGATTTGGAAAAAGCTATGAAAGACAAAAAGCCTTATGCTGACTATATAGTGACTCAGTGGTTACTTGATCCTCAGCCAATTATAGATTTTATTTCTAAACAAACAGTGCCAGTGCATGTTGGAATTACTGGGCCTCTTAAAATATCAAGCTTAATAAAATTTGCTAATATTGTGGGTGCAAAAAATTCCATAAATTTCCTTAAATCTAATTTTAGTAAGGCTCTAGATTTATTGAAACCTAAAGACCCAAATGATCTAATTGATAAATTAAAAGATCACACAGAACACTTTCATATTTATACATTTGGAGGACTTAAGGAAACAAACAAATGGTTAAAGGATAATAACTATGCCTAAGAAAAAAAAGAAAAAGAAAGTAAGTTCGAAAAAAAGAAAGCCAAAAAAAGTAGCTAAAGTAAAATCTAAAAAAATAAGTAAGCCGAAATCTAAAGGTAGAATAATTGAGAAAGTGGATTATTCAAAAGTTTCTCACTCTACTGCTGTTGATCAATCTGATAGACATGTTCCTTACAATTTAAGACAAAGTGGTCCAACTCAAGTTGAAATGTTAATTTCTACAAGAGTTAGAAAATCTCCTTACTGGCACTTATCTATGAAAGCTGGATGTTGGAGGGCAACTGTTTACAACAGAATTTATCATCCACGTGGTTATGTAAGACCTGAAAAAGGCGGAGCAATGGTTGAATATGAGGCTATTAAAAAACACGTAACAATGTGGAATGTAGCAGTTGAAAGACAAATAAGAGTAAAAGGTCCTGACGCTGAAAAATTTACCGACTACGTTATTACAAGAGATGCAACTAAAATTTCTCCAATGCGTGCAAGATATGTAATTTTATGTAATTACAAAGGTGGTGTTTTAAATGATCCAATTTTATTAAGAATATCTGAAGACGAATTCTGGTTTAGTTTATCTGATAGTGACATTGGTCTTTATCTACAAGGTGTTAATGCTGATAAAAGATTTAATGTAGAAATAGATGAAATTGATGCATGTCCAGTTCAAATTCAAGGTCCTAAATCAAAGGCCTTGATGAATGATTTAATTGGAGATCAAGTAAATTTGGATGACATGCCTTATTACGGATTAGCTGAAGCAAAAGTTGGTGGAAGAAGTTGTGTGATTTCACAATCAGGTTTTTCAGGTGAAGCCGGATATGAAATCTATTTAAGAAATGCAACTTTATACGCAGAGGACATGTGGAATGCAGTTTTAAAAGCTGGTAAAAAACACAATCTTATGGTTATTGCTCCTGCACACCACAGAAGAATACAAGCAGGTATTTTATCTTGGGGTCAAGATATGGATAACGAACATAATCCATTTCAATGTAACTTAGGTTATCAAGTTTCTTTATCTGGAAAGGGTGTTTGGGAGAAACAAGGAGACTATGTTGGTAAAGAAGCCTTAGAAAAAATGAAAAGTGAGGTATCTTCTGGTGGAAAACCTTATAAGCTACAATTAGTAGGTATGGAACTAGGTGGAAAACCAATTGAAGAATATGCGCCAGACTTTTGGTTAATCTCAGAAGATGGCAAGAATCCAGTAGGATTTATTACATCACCTTGGTACCATCCAGAAAAAGGAACTAACATTGCGATGGGGTATGTACCGTTCGATGGAACTTTAAATAAAAACGGTTTTCCAATTGGTAAAGTTGGAAGAAAATTCAAAATTCATCTTCCAAAGAAATACTGTGAAAAAGGAAATGATCCAGTTGATGCTGTAGTCGTTGATATACCTTTCACGGAGTCATACAATCCTAATACAAGAGAAGTCTCTAAATAAATTTTAAAAAGGGGGTAATACCCCCTTTTCTTTCTCATTAAAACTCTTTAATGTCGAAATACTTTTTATTAATAATATGTATTATTATAGGTATAATTTTAATCATTTTTCCTTTATTAATTTCCTATTATGCTCAAAAAAAAAATAGAAAATAAATGTTTGGATTTTTTTTAGAATTAGTTTTCAGATCAATAAAACTTGACAAAAAACTTTATAGAGAAGTTAAGACTTTCTCAGAAGTATCAATTTATTTTGCTGCTATTATAATGATACTAGATGGCGTTGCGGGGGCGATTGCCACTAATAATTTTTACAAAACTTCATTAAGCCTATCTGCATTAACTGCCATCTTAACTTGGTTTTTTTGGGCGGTTTTGATATTTACAATAGGTTCCAAAATTTTTCCTGATAAAGATACCAAGGTCACTTTTAAAAAAATCTTAATCGCAGTAGGTATAGCACATGCCCCTGGATTACTGAGATTTATAGCATTGACTCCTGACTTAGTTATGCCAATAATTTTTTTAACTCAATTTTGGATATTTGCCTCGTTAATAATTTCAACTAAAGAGGTATTGAATTTTAAATCAAATATTAAAGCTTTTGGAATAGTTTTTTTATCATTTTTAATATTGGCAATTTTATCTGTTTCTTTTGTGATGAGTAGGTTAAATAGTTTACCTATCAGTAATATAACTTAAATGGGGAAAATTGTTTTAGATATTTTACAGGAAGCACAAATTTTATAACTAAACATTAATAAATTTTGAGAAACACTTTCATCTTCACAACCACATTCCTCACAATAATCATCAAGATGATCTTTATCATTTTTAATCTCAGTCATTATCAGTCAATCCTGCACCAGCTGAAGTTTGTTTTGAGCTTTCAGTTTCATCAACAAAAGTTTTTTGAGATATTTTATATAAAGTATCCCATGTCATTTTGTCAAAGCTATTCTCGTTTTGATTAAAACTAATTAAAAAATTTGTTGTTTTTGAAATTAGGGAATTATCAAAATTCGAAAGTATAGATTGGTTATAATTAAATAAAAATTTGAAGTTTTCTAAATTTAATAAAATTTTTTTACCAATTATCTCTGATGATCTTGATAAAAATGGGACAACTAAAAGTGGATAGGCAAGATTTGAAAAATTAATATTTTCAATTTTTTCTAAGTTATAAGCTTGATCCAAGAAATTTACACCAACGCTGATTGGACAATAAGGAATGTCATTAGAAATATTTTCAGCAGATATTAAAGTTATTTTTTGAAAGTTATGATTGCTAATTCGCTCTAAATAGTTTTTTAGATGTAAGATGCCTGGCAGACCAAACATTTCTAATAATCTGACTGACTTCCCAATTTCCTCTGAAACACCCCATGAAAAACCTGCGCCTCTAGAAGCTCTTTTAGATATTGTCTCTATTTCACTAAAGGATCTCATTAATTTAATGAATTATAAATCCAATTGTCGTTAAATTGTTTTAGCTCATCAGGTAATGGAGCGCCTTGAAACATACAAATTCTAAGCCATTTGTCAGATCTCGGATCGAATTTACAAGCTCCAAAAAAAGAAAGTTTAAGTCTAAGCATGTCAATTGGCATTAACTCTGAGCCAATTATATTATCCTGAATTTCTGAATAAGGAAATTTTTCTATCATAAAAACTCGTCTCACTGCATGTCTTAAATCGTTATTGTCTGAAAGAAATCTACTTATTGTCATACTGTTCTTAAGATTTTTTATTCTTAAATAAAGAGATTTAACATCTCGAGCGATCGCTAGTGGTTGTTCAAGTTCAGATCCTATTTCTTTAAACCTGTTAGCTACTCTTGGCTCTTCTTTATTCTTTGAAATGAACCAAAAGTTCTGAATGTTTTTATCTTCATTAAAATCAATATTCAATATCTCTGTATAATTTTTTTCAATGATTTCTCGTAAATCTTCAATCTTTCTTTCAACTGGGATATTGAAAAATTTTTCTTCGTCGGCACTCATAGTGGGAGTTAATTGGTCAACAATTTCATCATAAGGTTCAAGGAGCAGGCTGACCACATACTCAATACTCTCTTCAGTAAGATTCGTATCTACCCAATTAAAAATTATATTGAATAAGTATTCTTTTTTTCTATCAAATTCTTGTTCTAAATATTTAATAAATTTGACGAGATCTATCTTTAGATTTTTTATTTTTTCTTTTTGATAATCACTATCTGTATTCCAAGTATTTATGTTATTTATAGAATTCTTTAAACATTCAAAAAAATAATTGAAATCCTTTTGTTTTACATCTTTAATCTCCCTTATTTTTTTTAAGGCAGTTTCTCTTGCTAGTATCCAATTATTTAGAAGTATTGGATGGTTGACTATAAACGGTGCCATCCCTAATCCAGTAGAATTTCCAATACCTAAACTTCTTGCAATATTTTTGTCCAACTCAATAGCTTTTCTTGGATTTTTATTTTTTGAGATAAAATTGACTTGATCAATTGTAAATTGTCTTACAAAATATACCAACATCATTTCTAGTCTAAAGGGCCCATGTATCTCTGGTCTATTTTTTATTCTAAACCTATCAGCTAGACCAAATTTACCCGATCCATATACTGCGGTAGTTCTATAAAGATATCCTACCTCAGATAACTTTTTAGTAGAGGGTTGATTGCCATTCGATAAACATTCTACAACATAATTAAAGGCTCTCATTGATTTGTTTGCTCTAGATAGAGTCAATTCTTTATATGTCATTCTTCCTATCTCTTGTCTCGGAACATTTAGTGATAATCTTTCAATGTCCTTTTTTGTTGGTATGCCATCAAACAAAGTAAATGATGCATCCCATTTTGTAGCTATTACTCTATCTGACCTTTCGTTATCATCTAATTTATTTGCAAAACAAACCAAAGAGTATTTTCTTTTTTCTTTTTTAAAAGAGTAAACGGCAACACCATATCCATCATTATCTAGTTCAAATAATTCTCTTTTATAATTCCAGGAATTAAACTCTCTCAAAAAAGATCTTAAAAATGAAAGTTTCGATTGGTGGAAAGAACCAAGTCGTTTCAATTTCATTATTTTTTTTGGGTCTCTTAACTCAATTTGCATTAATTAATACCTTTGTAAAAATTATACCAGTTATTACCCAGTATTCCATTAATCTCATCCAAATTAAATCCAATTTTTTTAAGTCCACTCTCAATATTTTTGAATCCTCTAGCATCTTTAAACCAACTGGGTTGGTCTGGAAAGCCTACATTATTTAATGTTCCTTCTCCGTAAACCTTTTTTTTTGTCCAAGTCCCATTCCTCATCCATTCTACGATCTCATCTGGCTGGTTTAAACACAAGTCTGAACCAATACCTAAATTTTTTATATCCATTATTTCAGCAGTCCTTGCAACCATTTCACAAAAATTATCTAACTTACAGTTAGAATTATCCTTAAGATGGTGAGGATATAGAGAAAACCCTAACATGCCTCCACTTTGAGATAATGTTTTTAGTAAATCATCTGACTTATTTCTTTTTGCTTTATGCCAAAAATTTGGGTTAGAGTGAGTTATTGCTATTGGTTTTTGACTTAATTCAATTGCATCTAAAGTACTTTTTTCACCCGAATGAGACATGTCAATAACAATGCCCACTCTATTCATTTCTTTTATTGCCTCTTTACCAAAATTAGTAACCCCACTATCAACTTTTTCATAACAACCAGATGCTAACAAGGACTGATTATTGTAGGTAAGTTGCATAAATCTACAGCCTTGTTCATGAACTTTTTCTATAAGGTTTATGTCGTCCTCAATTGGTGAGCAGTTTTGAAATCCAAAAAATATTGCAGTTTTATTATTCTTATTTGCTTTCTCAATATCTCTAAAATCTTTTCCTAAAAAAATTAAGTCATCATTATTTTTGAAATGTGTTTTCCATTCCAGTATTCTTTGTTGTAATTCGTCGAAATCTTCATGATATACTATTGTTACGTGAACTGCGTCTAGACCAGCCTCACGATTGATTTCAAAAACAGACCTGTCCCATTTGCAATATTGAAGGTTGTCAATTTTGAAATTCATAAGTTTAGTTATATAATACTTATTATATTTCTGATAATAAATACATAAATGAAACTTAAAATGTATCAAAAAATAGCAATAGTAATGGGTAGTCAATCTGATTTCTCAACGATGAAAGATTGTGTTAAAATTTTAAAGAGTTTAAAAATTAGTTTTGATGTAAAGATTGTATCAGCTCACAGAACACCAAAAAGACTTTATGAATTTGCAAAGAGATCAGAGAAGAGTTATTCAGTTATAATTGCCGGTGCTGGTGGGTCTGCCCATTTACCTGGTATGATTGCCTCTTTAACAACTGTCCCAGTCATTGGAGTTCCAATTGAAAGTAAAAAATTAAAAGGGCTTGATAGTTTATTGTCAATAGTTCAAATGCCAAAAGGTATTCCCGTTGGAACTGTTGCAATAGGAAAAGATGGTGCAATTAATGCTGCACTATACGCTGCATCTATTCTTGGGATAACTGACAAAAAAATAAAAAATTCCTTGCTGAAATTAAGAATTAAACAAACAAAATCAGTGAAAAAAAAACCAAAATAACTAATGAAGAAAACTAATCTTGGTATTTTGGGTGGCGGTCAATTAGGTTGTATGCTTTGTATGGCAGCAAAAAAATTGGATGTATATACAATTGTATGGAGCGATGACCCAATGTCTCCAGCAAAAGAGTTTTCTGATGAATTTATTTTATCAAATTATAACGATGAAGAAAAAATTAATTACTTCGCTAAAAAAGTAGACAAAATTACTTTCGAATTTGAGAATATTCCTTTTGATATTTTGGATAAACTTAATTCGATAAAAGAAGTTTTGCCAAAACCTCAAATAAATAAGATTATTCAAAATAGAATTTTGGAGAAGAATTTTGTAAATGATCAAAATATTAAAACCACACAATACAAAAAGATTAATAATAAAGATGATTTGATATCGAATGGCGATCTTTTACCTGCAATGTTGAAGACAGCTACTCTTGGTTATGATGGAAAGGGACAATTTATATTAAATAATCTTGAGGATTGTGAAAATATTAGCCTTTCTAAAAATAACGACTACATATTAGAAAAAATGGTTAGTTTAAAAAAAGAAATCTCTGTAATAGTCACAAGATTTAAGAAAAATGAATACGAAATTTATGAGCCATTTGAAAATAAACATGAAGACCAAATATTAAAAGTCTCAAAAATTCCAGCTAGCATAAGTAAAGAACATTTTTCTCAATCTGTTGAATATGCAAAAAGAATTAGTGAAAAATTGGATTATGTAGGAACTTTATGTGTCGAATTTTTTATAGATGATAAAGACAATTTGTTAGTAAATGAAATCGCGCCCAGAGTACATAATTCAGGTCACATGACAATTAACTCACACAATATCAGCCAATTCGAGAACCATGTTCGTGCAGTTTGCGGTCTTAAAAAGGTAAAAACATTAAAACTTTACAATGCGAAAATGACAAATATTCTAGGTAATGAAATAACCAAATATAAAGGGAAAAAATTTCAAGATAACGAATTTTTTTTCGATTATTTAAAAAAGGAAATTAAAGAAAAAAGAAAAATGGGACATTTTACAGAAATCAATAAGATCAATGATTAATAAGCTTATTGTTTTAGTTTTCTGTTTTTCTATTTTTTCAAATTTAAATTCTATGGATAATAAGCCGTATCATCATTTGCCTGATAACACCTTTAGAAATCCCGAGGGTTCTCCTGTGAGGGATGATAAAATTAAATGGTCTTACTCTACTTTTAACAAAGAGAAAAAAAAATTAGACATGACAGTTCCAGATGATCATGTTTTAAAAAAAGAGTATGTCTTAAAAGATTTAGCTTCCAAACAAAACAGTGATTATATTGGCTGGATAGGACATGCTACATTTTTAATAAAACTTGGAGAAACAACTATTATAACAGATCCAGTTTTCTCAAAAAATGCTGGACCATTAATTTTTGGACCCAAAAGATATGTCGCGCCAGCTTTAAACTTAAATGAAATTCCAAAAATTGATTTATTTTTACTGACACATAATCACTATGATCATCAAGACATGGGTACAATTAGAAAATTTCCTTACAAAGATGCAAATGTAATTGTTCCCCTTAAGCTTGGTAAATATTTTACGAAAAATAATTTTACGGAGGTAAGTGAGCTTGATTGGTATCAATCAATCGAAAAAAATGATTTAAAAATAACTATGCTGCCTGCAGTTCATTGGTCAAAAAGAAGTCTAACAGATACTAATAAAACTCTTTGGGGAAGTTATTTAATTGAATATAAAAGAAAAAAAATTTTGTTTGCTTGCGATACCGGATACGGAGAAATTTATAAGAAAATTGGAAAAAAGTTTGGACCAATTGATCTCACTATTATAAATATCGGCGCTTATAATTTTAAGCCAATGTTTGATAAATCTATTTACCATACTAATCCTGAAGAAGCATTGCAGATTGCTAAAGACTTAAACAGCAAAAGAGTTATTGGAATGCATTGGGGAACTTTTGTATTATCATTAGAGCCTATAATGGAGCCTCCAAAAAGATTTTTAGACAATGCAAAAAAATTTGGTTTTAAAAATAACGAAGCTATTATCTTTAAAATCGGAGAATTCAAAAATTTAGATGATATTTTATAGATCCCAATGAAAGCTATTGAAAATAATTTTGATGATTTGAAAGTAAATGAACTTTTAAAAAAACACTTTATTGAATTAAGATCTGTCTCTCCAGCGGGTAGTACTCATGTCCTCGATATAGATGGACTTAAGGATAAAACAATAAAATTCTGGAGCATTTGGGATAATGAAGATTTAATTGGATGTGGAGCAATAAAAATCCTAAGTCAAAATCATGGTGAGTTCAAATCTATCAGAGTGCATGATAAATTTAGAGAAAAAGGTTTTGGTAAAAAAATTATTTCTGTTTTATTATCTAAATCTAGAGATATTGGATTAAAAAATATCTTTATTGAGACTGGATCAGGTAAATTTTTTGAGCCCGCAAGAAAACTATTTAAGTCTTGCGGTTTTGAAGAGTGTGATCCTTTTGGTCACTATAAGAATGATCCAAATTCATGTTATATGAAAATAAAAGTTTGATTTTTTAATTTTTAAATCTTTTTTTAATGTGTTCTGCGGGATATTCGCCAGTAGCTTTTTTAACTGACTCATTTACGGAATAAGAAATAGCAGATTGAACTATATTTCCAGATGTGCCTAATGTGACTGTCGGGCCAATTAACGAGGCGGTTGATTGGTAACAACCAGTGAGTACCAAAAACAAACTAATCAGAAAAAATGTTTTTTTAAACATTGCTTCTCTTACAGTTTATGAAAATTTTCACAACAAATTAAAATTTAAATTGGTGATCAATTTGAGTATCAAAAAAAAGTTTTAATTACAAACAGTGGTTGAAAAAATTAGTTATTTTTTTTCTATTACGAATAATTCGTTTTTAAAGTGTAATCCTTTATATTTATTTACAATGTTTTGAACAACTTTTTGATAATTCTTGTGTTTTTCTGCCTTCATTATTTGTTCATCCGATATTTGATTAACGTAGACTGCGGCATTCCATGCAGAAAATATTAATGAAGTTGCTATTCCACCACTTATTTCATTTGGGAGTGCTCTTAAAACATAACTTATTTTTTTCACTTTATGAAATTTTAATGTTTTTAAGAAAGATTTATCTGTATTTGACTTAATGTATTTTTCGATAGAGGAATACAAATACGGAAATGGATTCTCTTTAGGCCATATTTTTTTAACTATCTTATTTGCTGGATCTCCACCACATGCATGTACTACAACCAGCTTTCCTTTCTTTGATAAAGATTTGATCATAGGTTCAATTACATATTTTACTTTTTTTTCAGCAGTAACTCTTGATCTATAGGGTTGAGATGCAATAATTAAGTCATAATCTGTTTTTCCGTTATTTTTTTTTGGTATTACATCTTGTAGGACAAATTCTTGATCTTTTCTAAAAATAACAATTACAGATGGTTCTTTATAAGTTGATGTTCCTGTTTTTGGATTTGTTTCTACCTGCCACTTTTTTGCTAAAAATTCTTGATTAAGCTTTCTTAATTGATTTGAAAAATCTAAAGAGGAATTTCCTTTTAGTTTTACAACTTTCCAATTCATTTTTTTTTGTTTTTTTAAATTTCTTGATTTTAAGGATGTTGACTCCACATAATTCAAATTTGAAATTACAAAAACAGTATTTTTGTGCTCAGCAAATCTATCAGGAAGTTTTTCTAGACCTAGTCTTACGTCTTCCATGCTTATTTCTTTTGTTGAAACAAGTAATGGTATATTAGGCATTTTTTGATGACACTGCCTCATTACACTCATTAAAAGAGACCCGTCTCCCATTCCGGCATCAAAAATTTTTAAAGCGGGGTTTTTAGGTTTTAAATTTTGGACAATCGGTTTCAAAGCATCTGCAATTTTGTTTTTTTCGTTGGTAGTGGTTACAAAAAGAAGATATTTTTGTCTATTATCAAAAAACCTGAAATTTTTTTTCATGCTTCAAGATATGTATTAAATAATTAAATGTCCATTGTAATTTATTTCTTTCAAAGTGAACAAATAAAGTATAAATACGCTGAAAAACGACCTAAATGAAAAAATTTAAATCTGACATAGAAATAGCTAGAGGTTGTAAGCTCAAACCAATTTCAAAAATTTTGAAAAAAATTAATGTACCTGATAACCCAAGTGCTTTTAGTCCGATGGGAAGGCATATAGCAAAAATAAATTTTGATTTTTTAAATAAATTAAAAAAGAAAAAGGATGGCTATCTTATACTTGTTACAGCCATTACTCCGACACCAGCTGGGGAAGGTAAAACAACTACCTCTGTTGGTTTAAATGACGGTCTAAATAAAATTGGAAAAAAATCTATTGTTTGTCTTAGGGAACCCAGTCTTGGACCTTCTTTTGGTATGAAAGGTGGGGCTGCTGGTGGTGGGTATGCTCAAGTTGTTCCGATGGAACAAATAAACCTTCATTTCACTGGAGACTTTCATGCAATTACATCAGCACACAATTTATTATCTGCGATGATTGATAATCATATCTATTGGGGAAACAAACTTGATATTGATGAAAAAAAAATAGTTTGGAAAAGAGTGATGGATATGAATGATCGTTCGCTTAGATTTATTGACATCAATACAAGTGGTGTCGCAAAAGATTTTAGAAGAGAAGATGGCTTTGACATAACTGTTGCATCGGAAGTCATGGCTATTTTTTGTTTAGCTAAAGACTTAAATGATTTAGAAAAAAAAATTGGAAATATAACAATAGCTTACAATAAAGAAGGTCAGTCGATTTTTGCAAAAGATTTAAATGCTCAGGGACCAATGACTGTCCTTTTAAAAGAAGCAATAAGACCCAATGTTACTCAAAGTTTGGAACATAACCCAGCTATTATTCACGGAGGTCCATTTGCTAATATTGCTCATGGCTGTAATTCTGTAATCGCTACGACAGCAGCTCTCAAGCTATCTGACTATGTTGTTACTGAAGCAGGGTTCGGTGCTGACCTTGGTGCTGAAAAATTTTTAGATATTAAATGTAGAAAGGCAGGATTAAAACCTAGCTGCGTTGTAATTGTTGCAACTATAAGAGCATTAAAGATGCACGGTGGTGTGGAAAAAGAAAATCTTAAAAAAGAAGATACTAACGCTTTAAAAAAAGGTTTAGTAAATTTAGAAAGACATATTTTAAATATTAAAAAATTTGGTCTAGAACCAATCGTGGCAATTAACCATTTTGCTTTAGATACAAAAAAAGAGATAGATGTTGTTCTTAATTTTTGTAAGAATATGAATATCCAGGTTAGTGAATGTAAACACTGGGCAATGGGAGGAAAAGGCACAACTGACCTGGCTAAAAAGGTAGTCAAAACATGTAAAGACTCAAAAAAAAGTAATTTTAAATTATTGTATGAAGATAATTTAAATCTTTGGGATAAAATTGAAAAAATTGTTAAAGAAATTTATAGAGGTAATGGAATTACTGCAAATGAAGATGTAAAGGAACAACTAAAAGTTTTTGAGAATAACGGCTACAAGAGTTTACCTGTTTGTATAGCTAAAACCCAATATAGTTTTTCAACAGATCCTAAGTTAAAAGGAGCTCCATCAAATCATGAAATACCAATAAGAGAAGTGAGATTATCATCTGGAGCTGAGTTTATTGTAGTTGTTTGTGGATCTATTATGACAATGCCCGGTCTACCCAAAGTTCCTGCGGCTAATAATATTAAGCTAAATAAAAAAGGTGAAGTTGAGGGACTTTTTTAGTTTACCAATTAATACTTAATTTCTTATCATTGCAGATAGTCTCAAGTATGTTGAACATTAGAGGAAATTCATTTTTTTTAAGTTCTTTTAAAAGAATTGGACCAATTTCAAGTGCTAACTGTGCACCTTCAACAGTAATATCTTTCATAAATTTTTCTTTAGCTTCTTTATATAAAGTTCCTTGTCCTAAATATTTCCCCATTTGACTATTTCTCCCGCCTATTGCACTTACATATAAATCTCCTAAACCTGCAAGCCCATAAACTGTTGTTTCATTACCACCAAAGTGTTTGATAAATTTTACCATCTCAGAAATTGAGCGATGAATTAAAGATGCTGAGGTATTCAAAAAGTATTTTGATTTTATTCTTTCAGGTGCGCTTGGGTTGCTTAAACCCTCTGAAGCTCCAATTAACATAAAATAGATATTTTTAATTGCACCACAAAATTCTACTCCTTTTACATCTTCTGATGTCTCCGTCGAATAATATTCAGTTGTTATGATTTTCTGTATTAATTTTGCTGTATCTTTGTTTTCACTAGCAATTACTGTGCCTGTCCTCATTTTATTTGCTAATCCAGCCGCAAGACAGGGTCCTTTTATTGCTGATACGACCACATCATTAAAACCATTTTTTTTAAGTTCATTTTTTATCTTGTAAGAAATGGTTATCAATTTCCCTCCTTCGATACTCAAACCCTTGGTTAATAAAACTATATTAAGTCTTTTATCTTTCATTTGAGAAATTTGATCAATAAACCAATCCACCCCTAGGGAGCTTACCGCGCATACAATTAAATCAGCATCTGAATAATGCTTAATTTTTTCAAATTTTTCAAGTTTGAGTTTTTTGGGCAAAGCTACTTTTAATGCAGGATGAGCTGATTTCGATATTTCATCAATTAAATTATTTTCGAGGTGAGTGCCAATTAAAGTGACATCATTGCCATTTTCAATACAAGGAATCGCGAAAGCCGAGCCCATTGCACCAGCACCAATTATAATAATTTTAGACATATATGATAATCTCTATGCACTAATTATTTGATTTAGTCTAGCCTAAGAGTTACCTTATTATTTCTTACTATTTAAACAAATGCAGAAAAATCTATACCTAAATCAAAAATATACAAAGTTTATAAATAATGAAAATTTTGAATTTGATCGTTCAAAAATATTAAAAATCTTAAATAATGATTTATTAGAAGATGCTTATAAAACAATTTCAAAATGGCAAAAATATCAACCTACCCCTTTAGAAAGTTTAAATAAACTTTCTAATGAATTAGAGTTAAAAAATATATTTTACAAAGATGAATCTAAGAGATTTGGACTTAAGTCTTTTAAGGCTCTTGGTGGTGCCTATGCTGTAGAAAAAATAACTAAAGGGAGAAAAGATATTACAGTTTCAACAGCTACAGCAGGAAATCATGGTAAATCAGTCGCATGGGGAGCAAAAAATTTGGGATTAAGTTGTAAAATTTTTATTAGTGAAAATGTAAGCGAAACAAGAGCTGGAGAAATGCGAAGTTTAAATGCTGAAGTAATCAGAGTTAAAGGAAATTACGAAGATTCTCTTAATGTATGTAAGGAAGAGTCAAAAAAAAATAATTGGGAGATTATTCAAGATGTGGCATGGCCAAATTATGAACTCGTTCCAAAACTTACAATGGCTGGATATTCAACAATGATAAAAGAAATTTCATTTCAAACAAATGAATATATCACACATATTTTTTTACAAGCTGGTGTTGGAGGTATGGCGGCAGGTTTAGTTGCTGGTGTAGCTAATTATTTCAAAAAGGTGCCAAAGATTATTATTGTTGAACCTGAAAATGCAAATTGTGTAATGCAAAGTATTGAAAATAACACCCCTACAAGTGTAGATATTAAAAAAGAAAGTATAATGGGTGGTATGTCTTGTGGGGATGTATCATTAGTCCCATGGCAAATATTAAAAAATTCTGTAAATAATTGTGTCAGTGTTTCAGATAAATTTGTCTCACAAACTGTAGCGATGTTAGCAAATAAAGTGTTAGGTGATATTTCAATAATAGGAGGTGAATGTTCAACACCAGGGATTACAAGTTTAATTTCATGTTGTAA
Organism: uncultured Pelagibacteraceae bacterium; assembly: GCA_902623785.1. Taxonomy (GTDB): domain Bacteria; phylum Pseudomonadota; class Alphaproteobacteria; order Pelagibacterales; family Pelagibacteraceae; genus Pelagibacter. Next base: position 65,718 of record CACNVG010000003.1, on the reverse strand, counting down.
TGATAAAGAAACAAAGAGTGCACTAGATATAAATGAAAATTCAAATATATTATTAATTGGTTGTGAGGGATCTGCTGATATAGAACTTTACCAGAAATTATTAAGTGAGGGAAAAAAATTAATTTAAACATATGAAAAAATTAAGCGACGCTGAAGTATATAAATTATTTAAACCAGAGCTTTCCCCAAAAAAAATGCTTGAGCTGGGGGTTTTTGGTGGATCTTATTTTGGAAATAATGTTAAAGAATATCCAAAAAGTTGGTTTGTTAAGGCCAAGCTAAGTAAAACTTTTGATGTAAATATTAATAGATTTAAAGTTAAGGCAGGGCTTTCTAGAGAACACTGGATTGAGAAAGGTTGGATATTTAAAGAGGATCCATTAGGCTGGTTCCAGTGGTATTGCAGATTCTCAATGGGTAGAAGAATACCAAAAGTAGATATAACTCAAATTAAAAGATGGAAAAATTTTAGAAGGCACGTAACTGCTATTGTAAAAAATTGTGAAAAAGGAAATTTAACTTGCAGAAGAAGACAGAGGCAAGCAATTTTGCAATGGGCATACGATCCACATATTTAATCACCAATAAAGTGGTGAATAATTTTTCTCTCTTGACTTTCAATTCTATGTTCAAATAGATAAATCCCTTGCCAGGTACCTAATAATAATTCTTTTTTTTTTACACTCAGAGAAATTTGATTATTAGTTAAAGCGGATTTGATGTGTGCTGGCATATCATCTTTGCCTTCTGACTTATGAATATAAGATTTTTCATCCATAGGAACTAGTTTATCAAAATAATTTATTAAATCTGTTTGTACATCTGGATCAGCATTTTCTTGAATAATTAAGGAGGCGCTTGTGTGTTGAATGCTTAAATTTAAAATTCCGTCATTAAATGAATTCTTTTTGATCCAATTTGTGGTTTGATCTGTAAAATTGTATAATTTTTGTCCATTCGTTTTCAATCTTAATTCAAAAAACTTTTGCTTCATTTTTTAGTTTTAAAATCAATTCCATACTCTGATCTTGGGCCCTTTCTTAGTCCATATGGTCCTGCTATAAATATAGTAAGAGGTTTCGTGCCTGATTTAATATCAATTCTATGATGTGTGTTAGCAGATCTAAAACCAACATACCCTACTGGTCTCCAAAATTTACCGCTTTTTAAAGTTTCAAAATATCCATCACGTAATATTATTGTCATAAATGGAAACGGATGATTATGAACACCTTCTCCGTGATCATCGTCCAACATTTCATGTATAAGAATGTTAAAAGGAAACCATTTTGGTCGATGTCTAAAAATTAAATAATATCTATTCATCCATGGCTTTGCTTTATTAAATTCTGGGTGAGAAGGTCCGCGATCTAAAACAACCTTTTTTCTACCAAGCTTATCGAGAAGTTTAAGTAACATTAGTTTAATTTAACAATTGAGTTTTCCTTGGCAATATATAAATTTTTATTTAAATAAGCAGGTCGCTGCAACTTATTATTATCTAGTTTAAGAATTTTTTCAATTTTCCCTTTTTCAAAATCTATTATACAAATTCTGCCATTTGCAGTGGTTAAATATATATTTCTTTTACCAATCACAAATCCAACAGGCTGGTAATCTTTCTTTTTTTTCTCTTTCATATTTTTAAATAAATCGTTTACTCTTATAATTTCTCCAGTTTCCTTCTTAAGAACAATAAGTAAACCACGATCTGATATCGTAATTAAATAGTTTTGAACGATTGCTGGTCTTAATTCTGAACTAATTTCCTGCTTCCAATTTATGACACCTGATTTAATATCTACTGAAAAAAACTGTTCTTTATTATTCGAAATGAATATTGACTTTTTATCAGATACTAAATCTGATAATTTTAACGAGAAAGTGCTTCCAAAATTTACAAAAGATTGGGTTGGTGTTTGCCAGACTATATTTCCATCTTCTATGTTTACCGCAGTAATATCGCCTATTGAGTTAGTAAAAAATACGTTATTTTTATGAAGTATGATTGATTGTTTTTTTTTTGATCTTAATAAAGATCTTTCGGTTTTTACAGTCCACAATAAAACTCCATTTTTCAGTGAAAAACATCTCAATGAATTTTCTTGATCTATAACTAAAACTTTATCATTGGATATTTTAATCTGGGAATTAAACGAGGATGAATGTTTTTTCTTCCAAATTAGATCTCCTGTGATTTTGTTTATTACATAATAATTTGCGATACTGTCCGCAATAAATAAAAATTTTTCTTGGGAAGCGTAAAACAATATTGGATTTAGTTTTTTATCAAGTTTTGAATAATGATTTTTTTTCCATAATAATTGTGAATTTGAGTCAAATTTTATAATTGATCCTTTATTATCAAAATAAAATAAGTTTTTATCATCCAATAAAATTTCGGGCTCAAAATTCTCAAAATAATTTATCTTCTTAAAATTAAATTTTGATACTTTTTCTAAAGATCCATCGAAATCAACGAAACCATCGTTATTAAGCATTTTATCTTTAGTTATTCTGATATTTTTTGGTAATTTAATTTTAAAAGTTGGATTAAATTCATTTAAAGTATCTTTTTTTTTTTCAATGACTATCTTGGTAGCAGATTTATCTTCAAGAATATTTTGTTCTTTAGTCCAAAAAGATGAGTTTGTATTAAATGAACAATTACATAGAAAAAAAAAAATAATAAATGAAATATATTTTTTATTCATTAAAAAACCGTCTAAGTCTTTTTTGTGCTTCAAGTTTGATATTACTATTAATTTTTTCATTATTTACAATTTCTTTAAGAAATTGTTTTGATTTGTTGGAATTTCCATTTGCATAGAAATAATCAGACATAAGTAGTAAAGAATGAGGCTTCCAAACACTTTGAGATTTTAATACTGGATTTAAAATTTTTAAAAGTTCATTTTCATTAATGTTATTGGAATTGAATAAACCTTTTTTGTAAATAATTAAATTCTTAATTTCATCATCTGACTGTATTTTTATTGTATCATCAAATAATTTATTGATTTCGCTTTTATCATCTATTAATTGATTATCTATAATATAGTTTAGCGAAAGTATTGAATATGTCTCGTTTTGACTTGCTATTATCTCAATTAATTTTTTTAATTTATCTTTTTCACCCTTTTTAATTTTTATCAATGTTAAGTTATTAAATTTTTCAGCAATATCTAATTTTTTTTTTTCTTTAAATTCTTGATAAATAAACAAAATAAACAAAAAAACTATGATGCTTAAAAAAGTTAAAATTAACTTTTTTCTATTCTTAATTATAAAGTTTTTGAACTTTTCAATTCTAGTACTTTGATTTACAAATTCTATATCTTCATTCATATCTAGATAGTATTTCTTAAAACGTATTGAAGAATCCCACCGTGCTTATAGTATTCTAGCTCATTATTTGTATCTATTCTGCATAACATTTTAATTTTTTTAATTTCTCCATTTTGATATTTAAATTCGACAGATAATTTGTCTCCAGGATTTAATCCTTTTTCTATTCCATTTACTGTAATAATTTCCGAACCTGTAAGTTTTAATTTTTTTCTGTCCATGCCATCTATAAATTGTAATGGTAATATTCCCATCCCGATTAAATTCGATCTATGTATTCTCTCAAAACTTTCAGCAAATACAGATTTTACTCCCAAAAGTTTTGTACCCTTGGCTGCCCAATCTCTTGAAGAGCCTGTTCCATACTCTTTACCACCAATGACTATTAAATCAGTTTTTCTTTTTTTATACTCTTCTACTGCTTCAAAAACTGGCATTATCTTTTCCTCAGGATATAATTTAGTAAAACCTCCCTCAGTTCCTGGCGCCATCTCATTTCTAATTCTTATATTTGCAAAAGTTCCTCTCATCATTACCTCATGATTACCTCTCCTCGACCCGTAAGAATTAAAATCTTTTTGTAAAACTTGATTTTTCATAAAATAATCGCCTGTGGGACTCTCTTTTTGAATTGAACCAGCTGGCGAAATATGATCTGTCGTAACCATATCCCCTAGAATTAATAAAGGTCTTGCATTAATAATATCTTTATATCCATCTGGGCTATCTTTAAGATTATCAAAGAATGGAGGTTTTTTTACATATGTTGAGTTATCATCCCATTCATAAATGCTGCTTTCTTTTGTTTTAATATTTTGCCATTGTGATGGTCCCTTGGATACATTCGAATATCTGTTAATAAACATTTCTGCATTTAGAGAATTACTTAATGTATCTTCAATTTCTTTATTAGATGGCCATATATCTTTTAAGAAAATATCTTTACCATCTTTAGATTTGCCCAACGAATCTCTATAAAAATCAAATTTCATGTGTCCAACTAGTGCATAGGCTACTACTAGAGGTGGTGATGCTAAATAATTAGCTTTAATCAATGGAGAGATTCTTCCTTCAAAATTTCTATTACCAGATAATACTGAAACTGCATAAATATTATTTTTTTGAACGGCTGATGATATGTTTTCTGGTAAAGGACCTGAGTTACCAATACAAGTTGTGCAACCGTACCCAACGAGATTAAAACCAAGCTTATCTAAATAAACGTTTAAACCGGCCTTTGCTAAATAGTCAGTAACTACTTGAGACCCTGGTGCAAGAGAAGTTTTTACCCACGGCTTTGTTGTTAACCCAAGATCACAGGCCTTCTTAGCCAGCAAACCTGCCCCGATTAATACATTTGGATTTGATGTATTAGTGCATGAAGTTATTGCAGCTATTAAAATAGAGCCATCTTTAATTTCATAGTCTGTTCCGTCAACTTTTGAAGTTGAAAAAGCTTGTCTTTTTGTAATATTTTTAAAATTAGTATCAAAATTTTTGGAAGCCTCTGTTAATAAAACTTTATCTTGAGGTCTTTTAGGCCCTGAGATTGTTGGAACAACTGTAGACATATCCAATTTTAGAGTGTCAGTAAAAACCATATTATCACTTATCCATAGCCCTTGTTCTTGTGCATATCTTTTAACTATTTCTACTTGATTTTTATCTCTTCCGGAGAACTCAAGATATTTTAAAGTCTCATCATCAATTGGAAAGAAACCACATGTTGCTCCGTACTCTGGGGCCATATTAGCTATAGTTGCTCGGTCAGCAAGGGTTAAATTTTTGAGTCCCTCACCATAAAATTCAACAAACTTTCCAACAACACCTTTATCCCTTAACATTTTAACAACTGTCAAAACTAAGTCTGTAGCAGTTGTGCCTTCTGGAAGCCTATTTATTATTTCAAAACCAATTACCTCTGGTATTAACATAGAGATCGGTTGCCCAAGCATGCCAGCCTCTGCTTCTATACCTCCTACTCCCCATCCAAGAACAGACAAACCATTTACCATAGTGGTATGACTATCAGTTCCTACTAAAGTATCTGGAAAAATATAATCTTTATCTTTAAATTTTTCTTTCCATACTACTTTAGAAAGATACTCAAGATTAACTTGATGACATATCCCAGTCCCTGGTGGAACTATTCTAAAATTATCAAAAGCTTGTTGTCCCCACTTCAAAAAAGAATATCTCTCAGCATTTCTCTGGAATTCAATTTCAACATTCTTTTTTAATGAATCTGGCGTTGAAAACTTGTCGACTTGTACTGAATGGTCGATTACCAAATCAACAGAAGACAATGGATTGATTATTTGTGGATCTTTATTTTTTTCTTTTACAGCCTCACGCATAGCCGCTAAATCTGCAACTGCAGGTATTCCTGTGTAGTCTTGTAAAAGAACTCTAGCGGGTCTATATGCAATTTCTGTTTCAGACTTTTTATCTATTAACCATTTTTGCAAAGCAAGAATTTGATCTTTGGTTACTGTCTTACCGTCTTCATATCGCAGTAAATTTTCTAATAAAACCTTTAATGATTTTGGTAATTTTTCTATACCTTTTAAACCATTTAGTTCTGCAATTTTTAAAGAAAAGTAATTATATTCTTTTTCATTAATATTAATCGAAGTAAGTGATTTATAAGAATTTTTATTTCCTGGTTTCATAACAAATTATTTTTGAGCAAAAGTAAGTTGACATAACATAATAAAATAATTAAATAAATTTATCATTTGTCGCAAATTTACTAGCAAATTAAGCTACCGGTAACCCGTCTTCTGTTTTCTGAGAAGGATGAAGTAGTACCACTTTCCCTTCTTTGTCGATTGCACCAAGTATTAAAACCTGAGAAACAACACCAGCAATATTTTTTTCTGCAAAATTACAGACACCAATAACCTGTTTATTCTTCAAATTTTCCTCATTATAATAATGCGTAATTTGGGCAGAAGATTGTTTAACGCCTATTTCTTTTCCAAAATCAACCTTTACAACTAATGAAGGTTTTCGAGCCTTTTCGTTTTTTTTGACTGAAATTACAGTGCCGATTCTTAAATCTATCTTTTCAAATTGATCATAGGATATTTGTTCTTTCATGGAATTAATATATAATTCTTTTTACGAATGAGTACAGAAAATAATTCAGATAAATTATATAATGATTCAATTAAAATTCTCTCTGATTTAATAGGATTTAAAACTATTTCAGGTGAAGATAACAACTCAATTATTAATTACTGTGAAAAAATTTTAGGTGATGTCGGAGCATCATCATTTAAAGTATTTGATAATGATAAAAAAAGAGTGAACTTATTTTCAACTTTAAAGTCAAAAAAAAAGAACGGGAAAAAATCTATAATTTTTTCAGGTCATACTGATGTGGTGCCTGTAACAAAAAGTTGGTCAACAGATCCTTTTAAAGCAACAATCAAGGATGGGAAACTGTTTGGAAGAGGTTCGTGTGATATGAAGGGTTTTTTAGCTTGTGTGTTAGCTTATGCGCCAGTATTTTCCTCCGAAAAATTAGATCGAGATATCCATTTTTCATTTACTTTTGATGAAGAGACAGCATGCCAAGGAGCGCCCCTTTTAATAGATGAATTAAAAAAAAGAGATATAAAAGATTCTTTGTGTATTGTTGGAGAGCCAACTAATATGAAAATAATTGATGCTCACAAAGGTTGTTATGAGTACACTACACATTTTCATGGTCTTGCTGGTCATGGTTCGCAGCCTGAAAAAGGTGTAAATGCAGTAGAATATGCCTCTAAATTTATTCAAAAACTTATGCAATTGAGAGAAGTTTTAAAAAAAAGAAAAACTAAAAATTCTATATTTAACCCCCCATATACCACTTTACAAATTGGTGGTATTTCAGGTGGAATTGCGAGAAATGTAATAGCTGATAAATGTAAGGTTGATTGGGAATTAAGGCCTGTTGTAAAAGAAGATGGGGTGTTTGTTAATAGCGAAATAGATAAATTTATAAAAAAAGAATTACTTCCAGAAATGCAAAAAGTCTATCCAAAATCTGAAATACGAAAGGAAATAATTGGGGAAATCATAGGTTTTGATAGAGAAAAGAATTCCGAAGCTTGTGAGTTTGTATCAAGCATTACTGGAGATAATTTACGTGAAGTTGTGTCTTTTGGTACAGAGGCAGGTCTTTTTCAAGAAATTGGAATTAGCACAGTTGTTTGTGGACCTGGATCAATTGAGCAAGCGCACAAAGTTGATGAATTTATTAAGTTAGAAGAATTAAAAAAATGTCTTAAATTTTTGGATGGTGTAAAAGAAAAATCAAAATCTAATTAGCCCACCCACCAACTGATTTAACTTCTAAAAATTCCAATAAGCCTTCTTTTCCTGCCTCACGACCTATACCAGAATGTTTAAATCCTCCGAACGGTGCATCGACCGCTATACCAGCTCCGTTAACATCTACCATTCCAGATCTAAGCCTTCTTGCAACTCTATTGGCTTTTTCTTTATCTTTAGTTTGAATGTAATTAGTTAGACCGTAATCAGTATCATTTGCAATGTTTATTGCTTCTTCCTCATTTTCAAAAGGTATAATTGAAAGTACTGGACCAAAAATTTCAGTTCTTGCAATTTCCATTTGATTATTAACATCGGCAAAGGCTGTAGGTTTAACAAAGTAACCTTTATCTAATCCATCAGGTTTTCCCACTCCCCCTGCAACAAGTTTAGCACCTTCATCGATACCTTTTTGAATAAGCGACTGTATTTTTTCGTACTGTACTTCAGATACTACTGGGCCGATGTGTTCACCTTCCTTTTTAGGATCTCCAACTTTCATACTATTCGCAAATTTTTTTACTCTTTCAACCGCCTCATCATACATACTTTTTTCGACAAGCATTCTTGTTGGTGCATTACATGATTGCCCTGAGTTTCTAAAGCACCTCAAAGCTCCTCTCTCGATAGCTTCAGGGTCTGCATCTTTAAAAATTATATTTGCTCCTTTTCCACCAAGTTCAAGACTAACCCTTTTGAAATCTTTAGCAGCATTTTGCGATATTAAAGCTCCAGCCCTAGTTGATCCTGTAAATGAGATCATATTTATATCTGGATGGCTTGTTAAAGCATCTCCAGTTGTTGCACCATCTCCATTAACCAAATTAAAAACTCCTGGAGGAAAACCTGCTTCATCAATTAATTCTGTTAATATCATAGCTGATAACGGTGCTACTTCAGATGGTTTTAGTATCATAGTGCATCCTGACGCTAAAGCGGGCATAACTTTCAAACAGGTTTGGTTCATTGGCCAGTTCCAAGGTGTTATTAAAGCACATACACCTTTGGGTTCATAAATAAGTCTTTGGTTTTTTGCGTGTTCCCCTAATGGTTTCTCAAAATCAAATTCTTTAAGATATCTAATAAATGTTTTAATATGAGCAGCGCCTGTTCCAGCTTGTAATTTTGTTGAAAAATCTTTTGGAGCTCCCATTTCTGTAGTTATAGTCTCTGCTATATCTGACCATCTTTTTTTATATAGTTCATATAATTTCTCTAGTGGTTCTAGTCTTTCTTTTTTTGAAGAGAATGCCCATGTTTTAAAAGCATCTTTTGCAGACAAAACTGCATCATTAACATCTTCTTTTGAACCTAAAGATATTTCTGCACATACATCTTCTGTTGCGGGATTTATTACTTTAATACTTTTATTACTTTTTGGTGAAACCCATTTACCATTAATATAAAATTTTTTTTTGTCAGACATGATGGGAAATTAACTTATCCTTTTACTTTTGCAAATAAATTAGTGATTTCATAGATTATTGTTGCTGCAGCTAATGATGTTACCTCAGCGTGATCGTAAGCAGGGGAGACTTCCACAACATCCGCCGAAATCAGTTTCATTCCTGATAATCCTCTTATGACGTTTACCATTTCTCTTGTAGACATACCCGCTATCTCAGGTGTTCCCGTACCTGGTGCATATGCTGGATCAAGAACATCTATATCTATTGATAAATATAATGGATTGTCACCTACTCTTTTTCTTATTCTTTGAACAATTTTATCAACTCCCTCACTTTGGAATTCATCGCAATGAATTGTTTTAAATCCAAAACTTTCATCGTTTTTAAGATCATCTCTGCTGTAGAGTGGCCCTCTTATGCCAACGTGCATTGATGCATCATCTAAAAATAAATTTTCTTCTCTAGCTCTTCGAAAAGGAGTTCCATGAGTATAAGGGGCACCCATGTATGTATCCCATGTATCTAAATGTGCATCAAAATGAACAAGTGCTACAGGTCCTCCATTAATTTTATTAATAGCTCTTAAAAGTGGAAATGCTATCGTGTGATCTCCTCCCATACTTATAATTCTCCCAGTTTTTTTAAGTAAATCATAAGCTCCTTTTTCTATTTGTTTTATTGCTTCATCAATATTAAATGGATTACAGGTAATATCCCCAGCGTCAGCAACTTGCTGAACTTTAAATGGTTCAACATCATAATTTGGATGGTAATTTGTCCTTAAATGCCTTGAAGCCTGTCTTATGCTCTGAGGACCAAATCTAGCACCGGGTCTATAACTTGTACCTGCATCAAAAGGTATACCAACTATTGCTACATCGCAGCTACTTACATCCCTTAGTTCCGGTAATCTTGCGAAGGTACTTGAACCGGCAAATCTTGGAACCACGGTTCCACTTATAGGCTGAATCGGATCTTTATTTTTTTTTTTCATGAAAAAAAGACAATCAAAATTAATACAAACCAAAAAAAACCGTAATAATAAAATATATACTTGCTTGTAAATAAGTTTGGTACTGATTTAAAATCAGATGATTTTTTTTTTTTCATAAAAATATTATATCATATTTTGTTTAATTCTAATATTATCTTATTCAATAAATGAAATTAAACTTGCTACTAATACTTCTATTTATAATACCTTTTCATGCAAAATCTGACCAAATATATGAACTTATTAAAATACCAAATTTAGAAATTTATGAAACAGACTCAAAAGGTATAAAGTACTTAATTGCAGGTAAAAACTTTTCTGCCGGTGTGGGGATTAATAGTGTAAATTGCGAACAAACTAAAAAAGATCAACTTAAAAGAAAATTTTCTTTAATCAAAAAAAATATGGATTTTTACGATAAAAAATTCGTGAAAAAGATTAATTTAAAATTCATCGTTATCTGTAAAAATTTAACTGTATCAGATATTCCAGCAATAGGTTTTGCAAATCCTGAGATGAAAACAATTATCTTAAATATTAATACAAAAGATAAAATTTTACAAAGAGTTTTGCATCATGAAATATTTCACATAATTCATAAAAATTTTAATGATTATTTTAGTGAGAGTAAATGGATAGAATTTAATAAACCTGGATTTAAATATTCCGCATGTTCAACATGTAAAGAATATTTTAGTTTATCTCCTCTAAATTTTACTGAAGGATTTTTTACCGACTATGCGAAAACTAGTGTTCCTGAGGATATGGCAGAAACATTTTCTTTCCTAGTTTTAAATAACGAGTATTTAAGAAAAAAGATTAAAAAGGACTCTGTATTAAAAAATAAAACAAATTTGATTAAAGAAAATATTCTAAAAATTAATAATGATTTTAAATTTCGATAAAAAAAAACCCCTCAGTTTTAATGAGGGGTTTTTTTAAATATTTCTAAGATTAATATTTAGAACGATTTAGCTACAGATAATGCTAAAATGTCTGTATCAATATCTGCTGTTACTTTCGTGTTATTTGATGTTGTAGCTTCAATATCATCATAGTCTGTTTCACTGTACTCAAGTTTTATAAAACCAAAACCTGTTTCTTTTTTAAGACCTAGGCCTAATTTCATTCCATCTAAGCTTTGCTCAACAGTTTTATTTGTTGATGAAACTGATTGAACTAATGATTCAACATCTGCTTTTACTAATCCAAATGTTCCAAAAACTTTAAGGCCATCTCTTATTTCTTTTTGTGGCTGTACGTAGAATGTTAAATGTCTACTTACATCCGCAGTACCTTTGTTAGTTCCTGAAGTTGATGAAGTTGTTTTACCTTTGATCGACGCCTGTGTTGTAGATCTGCTTTCAAATTCTGCTTCGAATGGTATAAAATCAATACCAACACTCATGCTATCATTAAGTGCTTTTTCAAAGAAAATTGATGCAAATGTAACATCATTGCTTAAATTCTTAGTAGTGTCAGTTGAACCGTTGTTGTCAATATCATCTTTTACAGTTGAATTAACATCAGCGTTACTAAATGTAACACCTACCGAACCAGTAGCGTATGAATTAGTTACAAAGCCCATCAAAAGAAGAATGCTTAAAACTAGTTTTTTCATGTTATGCTCTTTCTTTGTTATTAATTAATTAATTACAAGGGTGTCTATACCAGTAAAATCAGAAAATGTATAATTTTTATGATTTTGAACTGATGACCACAAGTTGTAAATGAGAAAAATACTGTATATTTTAACTTTTTTAGTGATAAAAATGTCACAATAGCAAAAAAAATTAATACTATTAAATTGCCCATCCATGTTAGTAAAAATAAAACAATCTAAATCCGAAAAAATTTTATTAATTTTTCTAATATCATTAGCTTTTTTTTCATTTTCCTCTCTTTTTTTAATAAAAAATAAATGCTTTTTTGTAAAAAAAGTAAATTTGGAAAAGCTTATTTTTAAATACCCTGAAAATATTTTAATAATGAATATTAATTGTGGGAATGTTGTAATTGAACTTATGCCTGAGGTTTCACCAAACGCTGTAAAAAGGTTCAAAACTTTAGTTTCCAATAAAGAATATGATGATGCCGCATTTTATAGAGTCGTTGAGGGATTTCTTGTTCAAGCTGGTGATTTAGAGTTTGGAAAAAGAAATAACTTAAATTATGCGCTGCTTGGAAGTGGTAAATCAAATTATGGTTTAATCAAACCAGAAAAGGGAAACCCCTTTGATTTTAAAAAAGGTTCTGTTGGATTTGCGAAAAGTAAGAATGGGGACATGGAAGATAGTGAATTTTTTATACTACTTTCAGATGCGCCGTTATTTGAAGGTGAGTACACTCCTCTTGGAAAAGTAACCCATGGATTTGCAGCTCTTTCAAAGATCAAAACTGGAAATAATTCTGAATATGTATTAAGGCCTGATTTTATTAATTCTCTAAAATTACTTTCAGAAACATCTAATTAATTAATGGTTTACCAGTAGATAGTGTATGTTTAATTCTATCTTGAGTTTTTTTGTTTTCGATTAATCTCATAAAAGAATCTAATTCTAATTTGTAAATATCGTCCTCAGACAGTATTTTTTCTGAATTTGTATCACCACCACTTAAAACATTTGCAAGTTCTTTTCCGACTGTCATGCCATGATCAAAAATAATTTTATCATTATAAAGATTTTCTAAAACCTTAAACATTTTTTCCTTTACTGATTTTCCTGATAATTTAAAAGTACAGTCAGTATTTGGTTTAAAATTTATATTTTCTTCTATAACTTTTTTTGCCTCTGAAAATAAACTATTTCTATTCATAATTTTCTTATCAGTGGGTAACAAATATTTTAGAGGCTCGGCTTCAACTGGAGAAGATGCAGTTTTGCCATAACCTATGATTTCAAAAACTTTAAGAGGTGCGTAATCAATATCTTTTTTTGATTTTTCGTCTTGAGCCCATCTCCACAACATCTCTTTACATCCCCCACCAGCAGGCACGAGACCAACCATTGTTTCGACTAAACCTACTACTATATTTGTATGTGATGTTACGAAATTGCTTTGAACCATTACTTCAAATCCACCGCCTAACGTAAGCCCAGAAGGTGCTGAGACCACAGGAAATTTTGAATACTTAAGTTGTTTACAAGTATCTTGAAAATATTTAATAAATTTTTCTATAGATTTGAAATCTCCTTTTTCAGCAAAGTTCATTGTATACGATAAATTAACACCAGCAGAAAATTGCATACTTTCATTTATAATAATCAAAGGTTTATCTGTTGCTTTTTTTAAACTGTCCATAGAGTCATAATCTAGTGCACATGCTTTAGTGGTAAACTCTACAATGTTAAAATCCTTAAACCTATAAATCTCCGCTGACTTGTTTTTATCCAAACTTAAAGCTTTGGGCTTCACTTTGCCAAGAGTTTCTATTTCAGTGTAAATTTGTCTTTCACCATAAAAGTTTTCATCTTTTTTCACTGAAAGTTCCTCTAAAAATTTGTTTCCCTTAAATTCATCAACACGGTTAAAAAAATTTTTTACACCAATTGATTTAAGCATTTCAAAGGGTCCCATAGCCCAGTTAAATCCTAATCTCATAGCTTCATCAATGTCATTGAATTTGTTAGTTATACCTGGAACTAAAGATGATGCATATTTGATGATTTGAGAAATTACTGACCAAGCATATTCTCCATACTTATCTTTCCTGTTAATGATAGTGTTAAGGTCTACAGTATCAATTTTGAGATCAATTTTTTTAGACTCAGAATATTCTCCAGTTTTAAGGTTAATTGCCTCCAAAATTTTTTGGTTTTCTAATTTTTTCATTCGATAGAAGCCACCCTTACCTTTTCTTCCAGTATATCCAGATTCGATTAATTTTTTTACGAGTGGTATCTCTTTAGCAACTGCCTGAAATTTATCCTTTTCTGGAAGTTCTTTTACAAAACTTTTTAAAACATCTGCCATCAAATCAATGCCAATTAGATCATACAAACCAAACACTCCAGTTTTAGGTATTCCCATAGGCCTTCCAAAAACTGCATCAGCCTCTTCAATAGTCAAATTCATTTTGAATGCTTCGGTCATAGCAACTTGCATTGCATAAACCCCTACTCTATTACCGAGGAAGCCTGGCGTATCGTTACAAACAATTGCTCCTTTACCAAGTTCACTTTCACAAAAGACTTTCAAGGAATTAATTTTTTTTAAATCATTATTCTCATTTTTTACTATCTCTAACAAACCCATATATCTAACTGGATTGAAAAAGTGTGTTATACAAAAATCTTTTTTTTGATCATCAGTCATATTTTCGGATAGAATTTTGATTGGAATTGAGGAAGTGTTAGATGAAACAATCGCTCCATCTTTTCTATTATCAAAGATTTTTTTATAAATTTGATGTTTAATGTCTATTCTTTCAACCACAGCTTCGACTATCCAGTCTGCCTCTTTTACAACATTAAAATCATCGTTAATATTGCCAACTTTGATATTATTAATTTTTGATTTATCAATTAATAATGGCGGTCTCGATTTATGAATTCGCTCTCTTGCGTTGGTGCTTATGTCAGTCGTAAGATCCAATAAAGTAACTGGTACATTCGCATTACATAAATGAGCAGCGATTCCACTACCCATAGTTCCAGAGCCTATTACAACAACTTTCTTGATTTCCATTTTTTATCTATTTATTCCTCTGAGCCTTTCAGATCTTCGTCTTAATAGCTCAGCTGTAACAAGAATTAACGTAGATAAAATTATTAAACATGTCGCAACAGCTAATATTGTTGGGCTTAATTGTTCTCTAAGTCCCGTCCACATTTGAATTGGAATTGTTGTATTTTCTAGTCCAGCTAAGAATAAAACCACAACGACTTCGTCGAAAGATGTAACGAAAGCAAACAAGCCTCCAGATATTACTCCTGGCAGAATTAATGGAAGTGTAATTTTCATAAATGTATTTACTGGATCACTGCCTAAGCTTGATGCAGCTCGAGTAACACTGTGGTCAAAGCCTGATAAAGTTGCTGTTACAGTAATTACTACGAAAGGTGTTCCTAAAATTATGTGTGCTAATACAATTCCAGTATGTGTAGCAGCAAGTCCTGCTTTTGCCATAAAGAAAAATATTGCAACACCAGAAATGATTAATGGCACTATCATTGGTGAAATTAAAGTAGCCATAATTAATCCTTTATAAGGCATATGTCTGCTACTTAATCCAAGTGCCGCTACAGTTCCAAGAAGAACCGATCCTAAAGTAGCAAATATTGCAATTATAAAACTATTTTTTGCTGCAAGACCCCATGGATTTTTTGTTCCATAAATCATGTCCTTATACCATCTCAAAGAAAAGGCATCTGGATCAAGTCTTTTCATACCATCTGAGAAACTCAAAAACTCTTCTGCGTTAAATGATAAAGGAAAAATAACAAATAAAGGTGCAATTAAAAAAAAGAATACGCAGGTACAAATAAAAAGGTAAATGTAATGCCAAATTCTATAATGTGGTTCTGTATATTTGGGTAAAGCCATGTTTATTTATCCTAACTTAATGTTATCTATACCTACTAATTTGTTATAAACCCAATAGATCGCTAGAACTCCTGCTAAAAGCATTAAGCCCATTGCAGATGCAAAGCTCCAGTCTAAGGTGCTTTTCATATGAAAGGCTATCTGGTTACTGATTAAAGTACCTGAAGCGCCACCAACTAGTGCAGGTGTTATGTAGTATCCAATCGCTAATATAAAGACAAGTAAACAACCTGCTCCGATACCGGGTATTGTTAAAGGAAAATATACTTTCCAGAAAGCTACAAATGGTGTTCCTCCAAGAGACTTACCTGCTCGCATTAAACTTGGAGATATAGTTTTCATCACACTATATAAAGGTAAAACCATAAAAGGTAATAATATTTGTGTCATTGCAACATAAGTTCCGGTTTTATTAAACATCATTTCAGGTCTTGCATCGTCTGGGACTAGTCCTATGAAAACAAAGAAATCATTAACAACTCCTTGCTGTTGCAGGAGTATCATCCAACTTGCAGTTCTAACTAATAACGAAGTCCAAAATGGAAGCAGCACACATATCATTAAAAGGTTACTGTACTTCATTGGTAACGTTGCTAATAAGTGAGCAATTGGGTATGCCATCAAAAAACATAGAAGTGTTACAAAAAAAGCAATTTCTAAAGTTCTTAACCACAGCACTCTATGAATTTGTCTATCCTCTGGAACATTCACGATTTCACCATCTTCATTTTTATACATATCGATACCTTTTAAATATTTTTGACTTGTATATGCTGGTGCTCTTCTTTTTATAGCTCTCCAATATTCAACATTCTCCCATCTCGGGTGAACAGCCATAATTTGTTCTTTGTAATTCCCTTCTTCAAATTTTTTCATTTTTCTCTGAAGTTTTTTAAGAATGGTTTTAAATCCATTTTTTGTATAGTTCAGTTGAGTTGACAGCTTTCCGAAAGTTTTTTCTTCAACTAATAATTTATAATCAAAATAAAATGCTTCAAAAACTTCTTCGGGGGGTAGCTCTTTTCCATCCCATTGTTCCATTGCTTTGAAAGTTTTAGGAAGCATTTTGGTAACCATTTTATCATCAACACTTCTCATAAGCATATCGCCTATTGGAAATACGTAAGTGATTAGTAGAAATAAAAGTAAGGGTGCAACAAGTAAAAAAGCTTTAATCTTATTTTTTCTTTCGGCTTTTTTAAGGCTTACCTCAAGAGGTATCCCGTCAGTTGTTAAAATTTTTTGTTCTTCACTGCTCATAAATAAAAAGGGCGGCTATAAATAACCGCCCTTAATATAATATATAATTTTAGTCTTTAAAACTTAAAATTATAGACCAGCTTTCATAGCTTCCCATTTTTCACCAAGCTCTGTGCCGTTATCAGCCCAGAATAATGGATCTACTAGGAAGTAATTTTTTGTGTTAGCTGGTGCAGTTGGCATTTGTGGTACCATGTTTGTTTTACCATCTTTGTACCACGGCTCTCCTGCTGCCATAACTTTAAGAGAAGATTTTCTCCATGGAGCGTATGCAATGTACTTAGCACTTCCTGCTAACATTTCAGTACTTGTCATCATTGCTAGAGCTTTTTTAGCATCAGCTTCGTTTGGTCCACCTTTAACTAGAACAAAGTATTCGTAGTCAAGACCTTGGCCATCCCAAACTTGTTTGATTGGAGCACCTTCAGCTATTTCAGCATTGAAGAATCTTCCGTTCCAACCAGTTGCCATAACAACTTCTCCAGATACTAATAGTTCTGGTGGTTGAGCACCTGCTGACCAAAATACACATCCGCCGTTAGGGTCTGTGCATAATGCTTTGATCTTGTTCATCGCTCTGTTTACACCTTTTTCTGTGTTAAGAGCTTTGTAGATTTTCTTTCCACCTTTTCCTGGCTTGATACCATCTGCAGCTAAAGCAATCTCTAAGTTCGTTAGAGCGCTTTTGTAGATAGCTCTTTTTCCAGGGAATTTTGCAGTGTCAAAGAAATCTTTTATAGTCTTTGGAGTACCTTTAACATTTTTAGTGTTATAAGCGTAGTTCCAAGAGTATAGAATGTTTCCTACAGCACATTTACTTGGCATAGGAGCAAAGAAGTCTTTACTCGCTTTTGTTCCATCAGGTGCTGGTGGAAAGTCTTTGTCGAAATCAAATTCAACAAATAAACCTTCGTCACATCCCGTGATAGTGTCCATAGCAAAAACGTCGATTATATCCCACGTAATTTTGCCAGCCTCTTTTTGTGCTTTAATTTCTGATAATCCACCAGAATAGTCGACCCAGTTGATCTCTATTCCAAGCTTCTTAGCAGTTGGATCACCGTATCCTAACTTTTGTGACTCTGTATAAGCTCCACCCCAAGAAACAGCAGTTACTGCAAATGCTGATGAAGTTATAGAAAGTGCAAAAGATAGAACAAGTAATAGTTTACTTAGTTTTTTCATTATTCCTCCGTTTAAACGTTTTATAAAGTCTAATTACAGCAAGATAATAAGTCAGAGTCAACCTGACATTTAGCTAAAATAGGGCTTTATTGAGTTAAATAATTGAAAATTAAACCTGAGGTTTATTTTGGATCTAATGCTCTAGCATCATGACTATTCCAGCTAACATTTATTTGATTTCCCATCTTAATGTCCATATTAGCCGAGCTGTTTGGAACTTTTAATATAAATTCTTTGTTTCCGAGTAAATCAAGTCTTACTCTAGTATGATCTCCATGATAAATAACTTCTTCAATCTTTCCTTTGAAATTGTTGTCCATTTTCTCTTTTGTGTTTATTAAAGCTCTTTCAGGCCTTAACGATACTGTTGTCTTATCACCATTAGATGTTACAGATACTGGGTTAGCAATTATTTCTGAGCCATCGCTCAATTTTACTTTACACTGATCTTTCGACATATTTGTTACTTGACCTGCAAAAGTATTGTTCTCTCCAATGAATTCAGCTACAAAAGAGTTTACAGGTTCCTCGTACAGTTTATCTGGCGAAGATAATTGTTGAACTTTTCCATCATTGAACACTGCTATCCTATTTGACATAGTCAAAGCTTCACTTTGGTCATGTGTTACGTAGACTACCGTAACTCCAATACTTTCATGAATATGTTTAATTTCATACTGCATACTCTCTCTTAAATTTTTATCTAAAGCTCCAAGCGGTTCGTCCATTAAAACTAATTGAGGATCAAACACTAAGGATCTTGCAACTGCTACCCTTTGTTGTTGACCACCAGATAATTGCCCTGGCATTCTGTTTTCAAAACCAGTCAGAGATACCATTGAAAGAGCTTTATCAACTTTTTTATCTATTTCGTCTTTTTGAAATTTTCTTACTCTTAAAGGGAAAGCAAGATTTTCATACACTGTCATGTGTGGAAATAATGCATAGTTTTGAAATACCATTCCTATTCCTCTTTTGTGGGGAGGTATATTTGAAATTGGATTTTTATCTAAATAAATTTCTCCATTTGTAGGAGTTTCAAAACCAGCTAACATCATCAAACAAGTTGTCTTGCCTGAACCAGATGGCCCTAACATAGTTATGAACTCGCCTTCGGCAATATCTAAGTTTAAATCTTTAACAACAAGTACTTTTCCATCGTAACTTTTGTCAACTTTGTCGAATTTAACGAAATCTAAGTTATTTGGCATAAAGTAAAGTTTAAAACATTTGTAGAGTTTTTTTTCAAGGGCTTATTTTACGTGTAAATCTCTTGAAAAATTGCATAAAAGTTCGTTTCCACTCTCAGTTATCCTTATAGACTCCGATGACTCAACTCCCCAATCACCAAATTGCATAACAGCAATCATATGATAACAGATATTAGGTTTTAATTCAGTCATGTCTCCTTTGTAGATATTTAAAGTATGTTCGCCCCAATCTGGTGGATACCCAACACCTATAGAGTAACCTGTTCGGGACTCTTTTTTAATTCCATACTTATCTAAGACTCTCCAAAATTTTTCTGCAACATCATTGGCGGTATTACCTGGTTTACTAGCGTGAATACCCTCCTCTAAAGCTTCATTAGTTGCTTTCATTGCATCAAGTTTTTTTTGATCTGGCTTTCCTAAATTTATAGTTCTTGCCATTGGGGCATGATACCTTTTATATGTACCTGATAACTCAATAATTGTCGCTTCCCCATTAACAAATTTTTTATCACTAGCAGTTAAATGTGAAGCAGATGTTCCTTTTCCAGTAGGAAGTAAAGTTGCAATACTTGCATATTCACCACCATATTCCGGGGTACCCTTAAATAAAGTTCTTTGAATTTCTGCAACCGCATCACATTGTCTTACATCTGGACTTATTGTTTCCATTGCGGTTTTCATAGCCATCTCTGAAATAGTTGCTGCCTTTTTCATATATTCAATTTCAGCGATGGATTTTTCTACTCTCACCCAGTTAACTAATCTTTCTGAATCTAAGATTTTTGCATTTGGTAATCCCTTTTTTAACTTTTCGTAACAATAAGCTGTGAAATAATGGGCATCCATTTCTACTCCTATATTAATTTTATCCCACTTTTTTTTCTTTATTAAATCAACTAACGCATCATAGGGATGAGTCGGCCAGGTATGAATATATTTTTCATCATAAATAATAATATTTTCTTTTTTAAGGTAGGTAGTTATAAAAGCTCCACCAGCATCCTGTGCTCTCACAAAACATAGGGGCTCATCAGAATTCACATGAACTATTACACATTGAGAATAATAAAAAGACCAAGCATCATATCCTGTCAGATAGTTTATGTTTGCAGTATCCTGTGAAATAAGAAGTTCAATTCCTTTTTTTTGCATTTCTGATTGAACTTTTTTAAGACGATTTTTATATTCTTTGACTGTGAAATTCATATATAAAATTAATTAAATAAGCTTCCAAATCCAGTTACAGATTTGTTCTCATTTATTTTTTCTAGAGTTTCCCAAATTAGTGCTTGGTTACTTGATAACACAATCATATTTAATTTTTTTTCGAGTTTTTCAATTATGTTTAAAACTGGTAGTGAAGTGCAAGAAACAAATAATGCCTGGGCTTGATTATGATCAATTTCGGACAATATTTCGAACAATTTATCTTGGTCTACTTTCCCAATATCTACATCTGACTTAATATCAAAATATGTATTTGAAACTATTTCAAATTTATTTTCTTTAAAAAAATTTACAACATCATCATTTAAAGACTTAATATATGGTGTAACTATAGATATTCTTTTTATGTTATTTTTCTTAAGTGCGCTTAAAGCTGCGGTGCTTGGGGCAGTAACTGATGCATTTGGTTTAGCTAAATTAATTTTTTTTTTTATGTTATCAAAACCAGATACTATTGTTCCTGATGTACAACCAAAAACAACGCAATCCACTTTTTCACCAGGTAAAATGTTGTCCGCAACTGAAGTAATGTTTTCTGACATTTTTTTTAAATTGTCAGCTGTCACAGGATTGTAATTTCTTATCCTATTAACATATAAATCGACTGGTTTATCACTTAAGACTTTTGAGAAATCTTTTTCTATCGTGTTGTCAGTTGATAAAACAATTAAACCTACTCTTGGGTTAGTCTCTTTTGCAAGATGGGCTTTAATCTTTTTTGAATTCATATTATTTGACATAGGATAACTTAAAAAATATGAATGTCATTCTATAAATCAATTTAAAATTGGATTTTTTTGACGATTAAACATTACTTACTAATTATACTAATCATGGCACTATTTGGAAGTGCCTTTGTTTTTGGTAAACTTGTCTTAAATACAAATGTACCTCCTTTGCTTTTTGGGTCTCTAAGAATGTTAGTTGTCCTCATTTGTTTATTGCCTTTTTTTAATTATAAAATACCAAAAGAAAATTTAAAATCTTTATTTATTTTTTCTTTTTCTATGGGAGTTGGTGTTACAAGTTTTACTTATTTGTCTTTGCAAGAGTCCAATATAGTTTCACCTGTTATAATTGGATCTCAACTCGCTATTCCATTTGCAATTATTTTAAGTAATTTTTTCTTAAATGAAAAATTTAGTTTAAATAAATGGTTTTTTGTAATTACATCTTTTTTTGGTATTATTTTAATTGGTTTTGATCCAGAATTAATTAACAATATTTTTGCACTTGTCCTAACAGCTTTAATGGCATTCTTTTACGCCGTTGCAAACGTAGCAAGCAGAGATACAAATAAACTAAACATTGTTACTACAAATTTTTTTATGGCTTTGATTGGTTTTGTCGCGCTAATTTTTTTATCTTTTTTATTAGAGGGAAATATAGTGTCTACTTTAAAGATTATTCCATTAGATATGTGGTTTTTCATAATTTACTCTGGTTTGGTTGTATCGATAGGTGCCCATATGTCTTTATTTTATCTTTATAAATTCTACCCTGTGGGAAAAGTTCTCCCTTTTTATGCTTTGTTTCCTGTTTTTGGATTAATACAAACATTTATTGTTTTTAAAGAGACACCAGGTTTAATGATGACTTTAGGCGGTTTAGTTATAATTGGATCAGTTTTTATTCTTCAAAAAATAAGGTAATTTAAATTCAGTATATAATGAAAAAAATTTTTGTTACTTTATTAATCCTTTTTTTTGTAAATCAAAATCTACATAAATTAAATGCTGAGGAAATTAATATTGGAATAGTCTTAGGATTTTCTGGTCCAGCTGAAAAAATAGTAAAGAATATGTCTTTATCAGCAGATCTTGCTTTTAATGAAGCTTTAAGTTCCGGATCGTTTATTAAAAATAAAAAATTAAAAAAGCTTAAGGTTGATACGAAATGCAACAAATCAAACATCGGTGAAGTAAGTAATAAATTATTACAGGAAGAGATTGTTGCGATCCTTGGAGCAGCATGTCCAGGTATTTCTGAAAGTATTCTTCTAAATGTAGCTAATAAAAAAAATATTCCAATTATTTCCTCAGCTGCCAGTTCTTCAACTTTAACAATGATTGATGACCAAAAACTTTTCTTTAGAACTATACCTTCTAATAGGAGAGATGCCGAAGTATTAGCTGACATTGCTAAAGATAGAGGGGTAAAAAGTTTAGCAATAACTTATCTTGATACAAGTTATAACAAAGAATTTGAAATAAATTTTATAAGGGCTCTAAAAAAAAACGGGATTCGGATTACAATTAATATTCCACATGAACCAAACAAAAAAGATTATTCAGATGAAGCATCACTCATGGCTACTGCGGGTGGAGATGCAGCTGCTATCATAAGTGAAGCAGAATTAGGTGGTAAAGAAATTTTACAAGCTTTAATCGACTCTGGCGTATATAAAAAATTTGTTTTTTCAGATAGGATGATAGATTATGAAATTCTCAAGAATATTGACAATGAATTGGACAGTTCCTTTGGATTAATACTTGGTTCAAACTCAAAAAATCTAAATATATTTTATAAAACTGCTAAAAAAAATAAAATTGATCCATCGAGCCCTTTTGTTAGTGAAACTTATGACGCAGCATCAATTTTATTATTGGCATTGCAAAAAATTAATCACAATCCTGGAATGTCTTTATCAGATGGGATTATGTCTGTTTCAAACTCGCCAGGTATAAAGATTTATGTGGGTGAATTAAAAAAAGGATTAAAGCTAATTCAAAAAGGAAGAAAAATTAATTATGAGGGTGTTACAAATATTGAGCTTGATAGTAATGGAGAAACATACGGATCTTTTTTAGAAAAAGAAATCAGGAAGGGAAAATTTAAGACAAAAAAGCAAAGATGACTATTAACTAATAGCTGTTTTTTTTTGAAGGGAATTTTTTTTGTTTTACTGAATTCTTATATCTTATAACTGCACTTTTTATATTTGTTTTAATGTTTCCAAATTTTTTTACAAATCTAAATTTAGTCTCATTCAAACCAATTAAATCATCAGTTACAAGAACCTGACCATCACAATTTACTGAAGCACCAATTCCAATTGTTGGTATATTTATTGAGCTTGTTATTTGTTTAGAGACATCGCTATAAATACATTCTAAAACAATTCCAAAAGCTCCACTTTGTTCTAGATCTTGAGCATCCTTTAAAAGTTTTCTTTTTTCTCCTTCATTTTTACCTTTAGATCTAAATTTTCCTTTAGTTGTTTGTGGTGTTACACCAATATGACCTAATACTGGTATTCTATTTTTAACCAAATATTTTACGATTTCTTTCACTCTTGTTCCCCCTTCAACTTTAACAGCATCACATTTTGTCTTTTTTATTGCTCTCTTAGAATTTTTAAGTGCCTCAGATTTATTTCTATAAGTGTTATAAGGAAGGTCAAAAACTAAAAGGCTTTTTTTAACACCCATTCTCGCGCTCTTTGTATGTTCAATCATCATATTTAAACTTACTTTTCTTGTTGTATCATAATTATATAGTACTGACCCTAGAGAGTCTCCGACTAGAACTATATCTGCATGATCATCTACTATTTCTGCAATATTTTTGGAATAGGCAGTGAGACAGACAATCTTTGATCTATTTTTTTTCTTTAAAATTTTTTTAATTTTATTGTTCATTACTCTAATTCAATAGTGCTCGGTGGCTTTGAAGTGACATCATAAACTACTCTGTTTATTCCTCTAATATTATTAATAATTTTATTAGACACATTTTGTATGAAATTTTTAGGAAAATCAAAAAAATCTGCTGTCATACCATCTTGAGAAGTTATTGCTCTTAGCAAGCAAATATACTCATAAGTTCTATTATCACCCATAACACCTACAGTTTTTACAGGTAACAAAGCGGCATAAGCCTGCCAAATTTTATCATATAATTTTTCTTTTTTAAGTTCAGAAATAAAAATATTATCTGCAAGTTTTAAAATTTCTATTTTATCTTTCGTAACTTTGCCTGGCATTCTAATTGCTAGTCCTGGACCAGGAAATGGGTGGCGACTTATTATGTCCTTAGATAAATTCAATTTTATTCCAAGTTTTCTTACTTCATCTTTAAAAAGTAATCTTAGTGGTTCGCATAATTCTAATTTCATTTTTTTTGGCAAACCACCAACGTTATGATGTGATTTAATTTTAGATGTTTGGCTTCCAGTGACTGACTTACTTTCAATTAAATCTGGATATAAAGTTCCTTGAGCTAAAAATTTCACATTCCTTAATTTTTTTGCATATCGTTCGAAAATTTTAATAAATAAATTTCCAATTATTTTTCTCTTTTTTTCAGGCTCTGTAATATTCTTTAATTTATTTAAAAATTCATCTGCTGCGTTCACATATATCAAATTCATCTTTAGTTTTTTTTTAAAAGTGTTCACTACTTGTTTTTCCTCATTCAGTCTTAGCAATCCTGTATTTACAAATATACAATGTAGTTGCTTACCAACTGCTTTATTTAATAATTGTGCTACAACGCTGCTGTCAACGCCGCCAGAGAGTGCACATATGATTTTTTTATTACCAATTTGGTTTTGTGTGTTTCTAATTAGTGTTTTCTTTTGATGATCTGTTGACCAATTTTTTTTTGATTTACATATTCCAAAAACAAAATTTTTAAGTAATGAAATTCCTTTTTCTGTGTGAGTTACTTCAGGATGAAATTGGATACCATATCTCTTAATTGCATCATTTTCAATTATTGTAAATTTTGAACCTTTTGTTGATGCCACTCCTTTAAAACCTTTTGGAAGTTTTACTACATGATCTGCGTGGCTCATCCACACATTTCGTTGTCCTTGATTGTTAAAAAAATTTTTGGTTAACTTAGAATTTGATTTTTTCCTAATAGTTGCTAACCCGAACTCTCTATTTTTTGCTGTTATAACCTTGCCACCATAATGTCTTGCAATTAGTTGATGACCAAAACAAAGACCTAATATGGGAATATTTAAATCTAAAATTTTTCTATTAAAATTTATTTTTTTATCTTCATAAACGTTTAATGGACCCCCTGATAAAATTATACCGTAGATTTCCTCTGAATTAACATTTTTTACTTGTTTGTGGTTTGATATTTCTGAAAAAACACCAAGCTCTCTTACGCGTCTAGCAATTAATTGAGTATATTGAGAACCAAAATCAATTATAAGAATTTTCTTAGTTCTATTGTTTTTTTTCATTTTTTGCTTCAAGATTTTCAAGTGATTTTTCAATTTCTTTTTTTTTGGAGCAAAAATCCTTACAAACTATATCTAGTTTTGTTAACAATTCATTTGCTTTAGAAAAATTTGATTTATCAAGATTGATTTTTATTAGCATATAAATTGCTTCTTCATTATTTGGTTCAAGTAGAAGAGTAGTATTTAAATTTTTTTCCTCTTCTTTCTGGTTTTTTTCTGAATTAAAAATCTTAGCTAAATATAAGTAGGATTTAGCGTCTGTCGGATTAAACACAATATTTCTATGAAACAAAAATTTAGAATCATCAAATTTTTTGGCATTAAATTTATCTACTGCTTCGTCATAAAAATTTTCTGAGCCATAAGCAGTTGTTTTAAAAATCAATAAAATCAAAATTAAAAAAAATTTATATATATTCCTCATAAATATTGGCTGTTTTTTTTAACCTCATCTATACTATGAACCATACTCTCATAAAATCCAGCTTTTGTTATTTTTACAAATTTTGGTTTATTTCTAAGTTTAATAACATTTTTTGAGCCCAAATAACCCATTGATGATTTCAGCCCTCCAATAAGTTTAAAAATTATCTTAGATACTTCACCTTTGTATTTGATTAATCCTTCTACTCCTTCTGGGACATATTTTGAACTGTCCTTTTGTTTTTTTTGGAAATATCTGTCAGCAGACCCTTTGTTCATTGCTCCAACTGATCCCATTCCTCTGAAAACTTTAAATAGTTTTCCATTTTTTTTTATAATTTTGCCTGGAGCCTCGTTAGTACCAGCAATCATTGATCCTACCATTACAGCATCTGCACCTGCTGCAAGTGCTTTTGCAATATCTCCAGAAAATTTAATTCCTCCATCTGAAATCATTTTAACATTTTTGTTTAAACCTTTTTTTACATCTAGTAATGCACTTAACTGGGGAACACCGATACCAGCAACAAGTCTAGTTGTACAAATCGATCCCGGTCCAATTCCCACTTTTACTATATCTACTCCGAGTTTGCATAAAAATTTTGCTGCTTCGGCTGTTGCAATGTTACCTGCACATAGGGTTGTTTTGTTCGATTTTTTTTTTTTAATAAATTTGATTATATTTGCTACTCTTTTAGAGTGGCCATGCGCTGTATCAACAACAATTAAATCTACTTTGCAATTAATAATTTTCTCTGCTCGAGATAGTTCGGTATCATTAGTCCCAACTGCTGCTCCAACTGCTAAACCTTTTTTTTGAACTTTTTTTATTTCTAATATCTGATCACTAATGGAGAGATTTCTGTGAATAACTCCAATACCCCCTGCCTTTCCGATTTCGATTGCCATTTTAGACTCTGTGACTGTGTCCATGGCAGATGAAAGCAAAGGTATTTTGAGATTCAAGTTTTTTGACAGTTTGACAGAAGTATTGACCTCCGAAGGAAGCACAGAAGAATACTTTGGCGCCAAAGTGACATCGTCAAAGGTAAGTGCTTCTTTTATAGGATCCATAATAGTTTATATACGATTCCTGAAAATTTTAAAGTGACTATCTTAAATTTTTACAGATGATGAAGCTTTCTTTCGAGTCTTTTCTGCTTGAAGGTGGTTTAAAGATTTTGCTTTCTTTAAAGTTTTTTTTTGCATTTTTAACAATTTCATTAAATGTTGAGCCCATAAAAATTTTCGATAGAAAAATTCCTTTTGGTCGCAGCATACCAACAGCAAAGTCCATTGCCGTTAAAGAAAGTTCACCCGTTTGAATTGAATCTAAATTTTTATTTCCAGTTGTATTAACTGCCATATCAGAGACTACGAGATCTATTTTTTTTGGAAAATAATCTGAAATTATTTTTTGGTTTTTATCATCCAAAAAATCGCCGACAATATGATAAACGTCTTTTATTTTCTCAACTTCTTTAAGATCAATAGACATTATTTTTGAGCCTTTTGATTTTTCAGATAGATATTGTGTCCAGCTTCCAGGTGCAGAACCTATATCTAAAATATTTAAATTATTTTTAATAATTTTAAATTTTTCGTCTAACTCTTTAAGTTTATATACTGCTCTCGACCTATAACCTTCCAACTTTGATTGACGAACATATTTATCTTTTCTTTGTCTTATAACCCAACTTTTAGATATCTTATTCTTTTTCAACTATTGTTAAACCTTAAGCTTTTTAGTTCTTTTTGATCTTGAAGATTATAAATATCAATCTTTATATTTTTATCTAATCTCATATCAACATTATTTTTCCAAATTCCAGCAGCTAAATGCATAATACCGATTTTATTATTCGGTAGGTAAGGCTCTACAAATGTTTTTTGGATACTGTCGTATTTTGGAAGTAAATTGCTTGCAATCCAGTTACAATTTAAAGGTAAAAATTCTGTGTCTACTTCGTCAATGTAAACACTTAGATTTATTGCTAACCCCTCTGAGCCAAAAATTTTTCCACTTTTTAAAGTTTGTCTTAAATTTTTTTGCCATACCTCCCAGCATGGTGAATTTTTTTGAAGTGAGAAAACACCTATATTAATGTGGGGTGCGAATGCAAGTTTTCTTGATTTTGATATATCAATATTTGATGAAAGAGCATGTTTGAAATTTTGGCTTTTAACAATCGCTAATTTTCCAAGTAACCATTTAACTTTTGACATTACTTTGTAGCCTGGGCCCATTGTTTGAGTTATTCCTAATTTTCCTTTTTCACATGCTTTGAAATATAATTCTATACACTTCCAATCATTGACCCATGCATCGCAGTCTATCCAAAGATACTTATCGTATTTTGGAAAATATTTTGGTAGAAATGCTCGAGACACTTGACTTTTGAGCCATTCTTTTCCTATTACTTTTAAATTTGAAACTTCAATATCCCACTCTGCCTTTGCTACTTCATCAACCTTATTTTTTAATTGTTCTCTTTGATTGTCATTCATTCCTGCATCGAGTACACAAATTGCTGTATCTTTACTCTCAGGTTTCTTTTTAATTGAATCAATTAATTCAATTAACAAATCAAAATACTTTTCATCTGCTAATGAAACTATAGCGCTTTTTTTCATTTAAAGGACATCTTCTTGATCTTCGCCATCTTGATTGGCATGACTGAATTTTTTAGATAGCTTGCGAAAATGGAAAAAGCTAATTGGTATAAGGAGTAAGTATATTAGCGTTGATACTACTATAACGTTATAAGTATAAATTAATAACAAACCAAAAAATAAAATTAACGTAAATAATAAAAAAATTGTTAATCTTCTTGGTACCACAATCTTTTTAAAAGAATAAGTTGGTATCTTGCTGATTAATAATATTGAAGTTAAAATAAAAAAACCAGGCACTAGGTATTCATTTTCGATCGAAAAAAACTGAAGTTCACTAAAACTATAAATTAATGGAAATAAAACTAAAATACCTCCAGCCGGTGAAGGGACACCTTCAAAAAAATTATCTTTCCACTTTGAATTGGTATTTGAAGTAATATTAAATCTAGCCAATCTTAAAGCAACACAAATTACATAAATCAAACAAACTAACCACCCCACTCTTCCAAGATTATTTAAGGACCAAAAATACATTATAAATGCTGGAGCAACTCCAAAACTTATAACATCTGTTAAAGAGTCAAGTTCTTTACCAACTTCAGATGTTCCTTTAATAAGTCGTGCAATTCTTCCATCAAGACCATCTATAATCCCTGCAACTAATATTGCTAAAACTGCAAAACCAAACCTACCATCAAAAGCAAATTTAATAGACGTTAAACCTATACATACGCCTACTAGTGTAAACATATTAGGTAAAATTGATCTTGTTTTTTTGTTCGCAACTAATTTGAAATTTTTATTTTGTTGTTCCATTTTATTTTTTTGCAATTAATGTCTCGCCAGCCACTGCTCTTTGGTTTACTTTTACCAAAGGTTTGTAATTTTCAAAATAAATGTCTGCCCTACTACCAAATCTAATCATTCCTATTCGGTCACCTTGGTTTAGTTTTTCTCCTTTGTTTGTCTCAGTAACAATACGCCTAGCAATCAAACCAGCAATCTGAACAACTAAAACCTGATCACCATTGCTATTTTTAATTTTATAATAATTTCTTTCATTGTCTTCGCTGGCTTTGTCTAGAGATGCATTTAAAAACTTGCCAGGTTTATATAAAATTTCTTCAATTTCACCGCTGCATGGAATTCTATTTACGTGACAATCGAAAACATTCATGAACACGCTTACTTTGGTAAATTTTTTATTCTCTAAAGAAAGTTCTGAAGGACCATTAACTTCCTCTACTTTTATCACTAATCCATCAGCCGGACTTACAAGATAATTTTCATCATTAATTGGGAATCTTTCCGGGTCTCTGAAAAAATAGTAAACCCATATTGTAAGAATAACACCTATTAAACCTAAGAAACCACTTATTAAATATAAAACAAGTGTTCCAAGTCCAAAGATTACTAAAAACTTATAACCCTCGTTATGTATTTTCGGAAAAACTTTATCTATCATAATCCTTTATTTGATAATTTCTGATTAATATGTATATAAAAAGCAGAAATTCAATTACTAAGATTTATACATAAATATGAGCAAAATTAAGGTCAAAAATCCAATCGTCGAGTTGGATGGCGATGAAATGACAAGAGTAATTTGGGAGTTTATTAAGAATAAACTGATATTACCGTACCTAGATTTAGGTATTGAATATTACGATCTTGGTATGAAAAGCAGAGATGATACCTCAGATCAAATAACCATTGATTGTGCGAATGCAATTAAAAAGAATGGTGTAGGTATTAAATGTGCAACAATTACTCCAGATGAAGCGCGAGTAAAAGAATTTAATTTAAAAAAAATGTGGAGATCTCCAAACGGTACAATTAGAAATATCATTGGAGGAACTGTATTTAGAGAGCCTATAATTTGTAAAAATGTTCCAAGATTGGTACCATCATGGACAGATCCCGTAATCATTGGAAGACATGCATTTGGTGACCAATATAGAGCAACCGATTTTAAAGTTCCCGGTAAAGGAAAACTTGAAATTAAATGGACTTCTGAAGACGGTAAAGATACTAAAAATTACGAGGTATTTAATTTCCCTGGATCAGGGGTGGCTTTATCAATGTACAATTTAGATAAATCAATAGAAGATTTTGCTCGATCTTGCTTTAACTATGGATTGATTAAAAAGTGGCCAGTCTACCTATCAACAAAAAACACAATTTTAAAAACTTACGATGGAAGATTTAAAGATATATTTCAAAATGTTTTTGAAAAAGAATTTAAATCTTCATTTGAAAAGAATAATTTAACCTATGAACATAGACTTATAGATGACATGGTTGCTTGTGCAATGAAATGGAGCGGTAAATATATTTGGGCTTGTAAAAACTATGATGGTGACGTTCAATCAGATACTGTTGCTCAAGGATATGGTTCTCTTGGACTTATGACAAGTGTCTTGCTCGCACCAGATGGAAGGACAATGGAGGCAGAGGCTGCTCATGGAACTGTTACGAGACATTATCGAATGCATCAACAAGGAAAAGAAACTTCAACAAATCCTATAGCATCAATTTTTGCTTGGACTAGAGGACTTGCTCATAGAGGAAAATTAGATGCAAATGATGAGCTTATAAAATTTGCTAATACGTTAGAAAAGGTTTGTATTGATTGTGTTGAAACTGGATCAATGACTAAAGACTTGGCAATTTTAATAGATACAAATCAAAAATATCTTACTACAAATCAATTTCTTGATGCAATTGATGGCAATTTAAAAAAGAAGTTAAATTAAGCTTTTAATCTTTTCAAAACTTTCTTCTATTTTATTTGAATGAACTCCTCCAGCTTGGGCAAAATCGGATCTACCTCCACCACCTTTTCCACCAAGAATTTCTGAACCAGATTTTACAAATTTTATTGCGTCGTACTTTTTAGTTAAAGTATCTGTAACTCCTACTGCTAAACCTATTTTATCATCCTTAATTGCATATATAACTACAATTCCCTCTTTGATATCTTTCTTACCTTGATCAACAAGTCTTCTTAATTCTTTAAAAGGTAAGTCATCTATTTTTTGAAATCTAATATTAATCTTTTTAATATTTTGGTCTTTGACAACATTTTTTTTCTTATCTGATAAAATACTCTTTACTGTTATTTCCTCTAATTGTTTTGTCAGCTCCTTAATTGTAATCTTAAGGTCATCTGATTTTTTAATTGGTTTTCCTCCAAGTTTTGTAATTTCATTTGATAACGATTTGATAGTTTCTTCATTTTTTTGAGAAGACAAACTAGACATCTTATCTTTTGACTTTAGATATTCTTCAAGTTGTTTATCTCTTAATGCTTCAACTCTTCTAACACCTGCTGCTATTGATGATTGACTGATTACTTTAAATTTACCAACCTCACTAGTGTTTTTTACATGTGTTCCGCCACATAGTTCTGTTGAAAAATATTTGTTACCTTCTTCACCCATAAACACAACTCTAACTTCATCTCCATATTTTTCTCCGAATAAAGCCATTGCCCCTTGTTCAATTCCCTCTTCAGGAGTCATTAGTCGTGTAACAACTTCCGTTTTCGAGTTTACAAACTTGTTTACATTTTCATCAATTTTTTTCATTTCATCATCTGTAATTGGTTTCATGTGACTAAAATCAAATCTTAATCTATCTGGCGCAACTAATGATCCTTTTTGCATTACATGTGTTCCTAAAGTTCTTCTAAGAGATTCATGTAATAAATGAGTTGCTGAGTGATAGGCTCTTATGTTTTGACGTCTTTCTGTGTTTATTTTTAATTCAACATTATCTTTAAGTTTAACTGTTCCTTTTGAAACTTTACCAAAGTGGACAAATAAGTTTCCAATTTTTTTTTGAACATCGTTTACCTCAAATTCATTTTCACCTGAAGTTATCGTACCTTTGTCACCAACCTGACCACCAGACTCACCATAAAAAGGAGTTTGATTTAAAATAATTTGCCCTTCTTCTCCTTCTTTTAATTGTTGAGTTTCTTTATCATCTTTAACAATTGCAGTAATACTTCCCTCAGCATGGTTGGTCTCATAACCTAAAAATTCAGTAGGACCAATTTTCTCTTTAAGATTAAACCAAATTTCACTGACTGAACTGTCACCTGAACCTTTCCAATTCTTTTTTGCTAGTTCCCTACTTTTTTTCATCATCTCATCAAATTTTTTGTTATCTACTTTGAGAGATTTGTTCTTAAGAATATCTTCAGTTAAATCTAACGGAAATCCGTAAGTATCATAAAGTTTGAAAGCAACTTCTCCAGGAAGAACCTTATCTATTTTTGAGATTTCATCATCCAGAATTTTCATGCCTCTCTCTAATAAAACCAAAAACTTTTCTTCCTCCATTTTCAAGGTTTCTTTGATAAGTGACTCTGCTCTTTTTAATTCTGGATAATTTTTAGACATTTCATCTAAAAGAGTTTTGAAAATATTGAAAAAAATTGGTTCTTTAGATCCTAGTAAATGTGAGTGTCTCATTCCTCTTCTCATAATTCTTCTAAGTACATAACCTCTTCCTTCATTAGATGGTAACACACCTTCAGCAAGTAGAAACGAACTCGCCCTTAAATGATCAGCTATCACTCTAAAACTTGATAAATTATTTTCATCGGGTTTTACTTTTACAGTTTCAGAGATTGAACTTATTAATTTTAAAAAATGATCAGTTTTATAATTATCATGTGTTCCTTGAAGGAGAGCTGCCATTCTTTCAAGACCCATACCTGTATCTACTGAAGGTTTAGGTAAATCTATTCTTTTATCTTTTGAAACTTGTTCATATTGCATGAAGACTAAGTTCCAAATCTCAATGTATCTATCACCATCTTGGTCCTTACTTCCAGGAAGTCCGCCTTTTAAATGATCTCCATGATCATAAAAAATTTCAGAACAAGGTCCACATGGACCTGTTTCACCCATTGACCAAAAGTTATCTGAAGTAGAAATTTTAATTATTCTATTTTCATTTAAGCCTGATATTTTTTTCCAAAGTTTAAATGCTTCTTCATCTTTGTTAAAAACAGTAAAATAAAGTCTATTTTTATCTAATCCAAAATCTTTAGTTATTAAATTCCATGCAAGTTCTATTGCTCTTTCTTTAAAGTAATCTCCAAAAGAAAAGTTTCCAAGCATTTCAAAAAATGTGTGGTGTCTTGGTGTGTATCCGACATTCTCTAAATCATTATGTTTTCCACCTGCTCTAACACATTTTTGTGAAGTGGTAGCTCTTTTGTAATCTCTTTTCTCTAACCCAGTAAAAACATTTTTGAATTGAACCATTCCAGAATTTGCAAACATCAATGTTGGATCGTTATTAGGAACAAGGTTACTGGACTCAACTATTTTATGATCATTTTTCTCAAAATATTTGAGAAAAGTATTTCTTATTTCATTTAAGGTTTTTTGGGCCATATTTTTAAAATACAGCTTTTTTAAATGATGTCTATAATCTTAAGGGGAAAAAGGCGCCTGTTACAGCGCCTTTTCTTAACTAATAATGACTATTTAGCTAATTCTTTTTTGCAGGAGGAGTCTCTTCTTTTTGGCTCGCTTCTATTTTCTCCTGGTCAAGTGGGTTACCTTCAATTTTTTTAGTAATCACACCTGCTTTTTCTCTAATTGCCATCTCTATTTCAGCGGCAACTTTTGGATTTTGTTCTAAGTAGATTTTGGCATTTTCTCTTCCTTGGCCAATTTTCTCGCCTTTGTATGCATACCAAGCGCCAGATTTTTCAACAATCTCTGCTTTTGCACCAAGGTCAATTAATTCACCTACTTTACTAATTCCTTTTCCATACATTAGATCAAACTCAACTACTTTAAATGGTGGAGATACTTTGTTTTTAACAACCTTAACCCTTGTAGAGTTACCAATGATTGCATCTTTATCTTTTATCGCACCAATTCTTCTAATATCCATTCTTACAGATGAGTAGAATTTTAATGCATTTCCACCTGATGTAGTTTCAGGACTTCCAAACATAACACCTATTTTCATTCTGATTTGGTTAATGAAAATCATCATTGTGTTTGTGTTTGATATTGAGCTAGTTAATTTTCTTAAAGCCTGACTCATTAATCTTGATTGAAGACCTACGTGATGATCACCCATATCCCCTTCAATTTCAGCTCTTGGTGTTAATGCTGCAACTGAATCAATAACTATTACAGAAATAGAACCTGACTTAACAAGTGTATCTGCTATCTCTAGTGCTTGCTCACCAGCATCAGGTTGAGAAATTAATAATTCCTCTGTATTGACACCTAATTTTTTTGCATATACTGGATCTAAAGCATGTTCTGCATCAACAAATGCACATATTCCACCAGCTTTTTGAGCCTCAGCGACTACTTGAAGTGCAAGTGTTGTTTTTCCAGATGACTCTGGACCATAAATTTCGATAATTCTTCCTTTTGGTAATCCACCAATACCTAGCGCTAAATCTAAGCTTAGAGAGCCTGTAGAAATAGACTCTATATCCATAGCTTTTTTCTGGCCAAGCTTCATTACAGAACCTTTTCCAAAGTTATCAGTAATTTGACTGATAGCTGCGTCTAAAGCTTTATTTTTTTCTTTATTTTCCAAGTCTTTATCTTTCGCGGTTTTAACCACTTTTAAGTTATTTTTTGTCATTTGATGCCTCTTTTTTATTAATTGTTAACATACGAATCATGCTTTTAAATGTACACATTTTGTTCTCATTGGCAAGGATTAAATAAAAAGTTCTAAATTACTTAATAATATTGAGATATTTTGCGTTCAAAAGACCTACTGATTTTAAAAGCTCTAACTGTGACAATAGGAGGTTTCTTTCTGAATTAGCTAGATTGATTCTAGCAGTTAAAAGAATTGTATTTGATTGAATAACATCAAGTGTGGTTCTTCCAAGTCCAGTTTCATACTCAACTGTGATCCCCTCGTGAGCAATTTCTGCAGCTTTCACCTGCGCACGAACTGAAGATAATAAACTATCTGAAGATTGAAACTTAGACCAGGCACTAGCAACGTTTGTTTCGTTAGTTCTAACAGCATTATCTAAAAGTAATTGTTTTCGATTTTGTAAATTCTTACTCCTTTCAAGAGACGCTGAATTTTTTCCTCCTTGAAATATTGGCCATGAAATTTCAGCACTTAATGTCTCTTGTTCTCTTTCATCATATGATGAGCTAAAATCATCTGACTTTGAAGACTTAGCTGAAATTGTTGCTGAAGGTGAAAATTCAGAAAGAGCAATCTTAACATCTTTTTCAGATTGATCATATTCTAGCTTAGCAATTGTAAGATCTGGATTATTACCTTTTGAAATTTGAATTGCATTTTGAAGGGATGTTGGAATTTCAAATATTATGTTTACATCTTCGCCTAAGCTATCAATATCATCTAGTGGACCTATAATCTTTTCATAAAGAAGTTTAGCAGTAACTAAATCGTTTTGAGAACTGATAAATTGAGCTTGTGCTCCTGCTAAAGATGACTCAGATTGGGCTAAGTCAGCCAAAGTTATTATTCCGCTCTCAAGTCTATTTTGATCTGTCTCGACTTGTCTTTCTAATAAATCTAAATTTTCTTTATTTATCTTAAATTTCTTATTAGCTAAGATAACTCCTGTAAAAGCTTCAGCAGCACTTAATATAACTTCTTGTTCTTTCTTTAATAATTTTGCTTTTGCTAAATTTATTCCAATTTTACTTTTTTCAAGATCTGCCTTTCCACCTAAACCCTGAAAAACTTTTTGCTCTATCGTAACAGTTTGTGTTTCGGTATCTACATCAGTAATAGCAGCACTAGTTCCATCACGATCTGTTAATTTTTTAGTGGTTGCTTCACTTTTGGTTCCAGTTATTGTAACAGACGGCAAAAACTCACTTTTTGAAATTTTTAAATCCTCCTCAGAGACTGAAATATTTTTTCTTTCTGCATTCAGTTCTGGATTACTTAAATAAGCATCTTGCAATGCTTTATAAAAATCTGCTGCATACAAATTTTGTGTCGAAAAAAATAAAATTAAAAATATTATTCTCAAAAAATTAAGCATGTTTTAATTTTACCTTTTTAATTTGATGGTTTTCATTAAGATCAATAACTGCTGAAGAATATTTTGGGGCATTCTTAAACATATTTTGAGTTATTCTTTGATAAGTCATCATAAAAGTTTCGACTTCTTTCTCATTCATTATCTTAGAGTTTTTTTTCGTTCCACTTTTCATTTTCAGTTTTTTTTCTTGTTTCAATCTCCATCTTTTTAACAATTTAAAATTTTTGGCTTTTAAATATAACAGACTATCTAGTTGATCAAAGAGTTTTGAATATTTCGATTTAAGTTGATTATTAACATAACTTCTCCAAATCTTTTTTTTGTCTGCATTTTTTTCTAAAATATTCATTGGTCTATTTAAAGATTTTTTATTTTCAGGTTTAGCACCAACACACCAACCCTCTAAAATTAAAATATCTGGTTTCTTTTTTAACTTAAACCAACTATCTCTTTTACACCTATCATCAATTGACTTATCAAATTTTGGAACATTAATTGATCTAAATGTATTTTTTTTAACTTTCTTAAAAAGATTAATCATTAATTGTATATCGTGCGTTCCTGGAACCCCTCTTGTTAGCAATAGAGGATGTTTTTTTTTTGATAATAAAATTCTCTCTTTTCTAGTTTTATAAAAATCATCTATGGAAATTTTGAAAACTTGTAATTTAAAATACTTGATAAGTACCAATTTTAATAAAGTTGAAATTGTTGTTTTTCCAGTCCCCTGGCCTCCTGCAAGACCCACGAGCAAAGTTTTTTTATTTTTCCTTTTTTTGTTAATCCAAAAACATAAAGGAATTATATGAGATTTTATCATTTGATCTTTGTTTTTAAACTTTTCTTTTTTTGTTTCTTGTGACTGTATGTATTTTACACAATCTTTCCTTACTTTTTCAAAACACTCTCTATAATTTTGCATCTTATTTTTTTTGGTCTAATGGGTGATTTTCACCATTATTGACTGGAACATCTTTTAAAGCAAAAGTATCTATTTCGTCAATACATGCAATGTTTATTCCATAAATTTTTGGATTAATTCTTGGTCTATTGTGAGTATGAATACCACATATAGAACAGAAATAGTGTTTGGCAACTTTTGTATAATATTGGTAAAGTTTTAATATTTTTTCACCTTTAATTAATTTGAAATCGTTTTCCCCTATTACACCAATTATGTATCCTTTTCTTTTACATAAAGAACAATTGCATCTCATGAATTTTTCAATACCTGTTTCAGGTATATTTACTTCAGCTTCAACTTCACCACAATGACATCTTAATTTTTTAATCATTTTTCAATTCTATCCATCTTATGATTTTTACCATCGTTTACTCTTACATTAAGTTCAAATAATTCTTTGGTTGAGATATCTTCTAAACATCCAACGTTCACTCCATATGTATTTGGATCACTCCTTCTTAAATTATGTGTATTTATTCCACAGACTGAGCAAAAAAAATGCTTTGCTGCTTTTGTATTGAATTGGTAACATTTAATTTTTTCCGCACCCTTAACTATTTCTAAATCTTTCGTATCCACTACTGTTGTGATCGAGCCTTTTCTTTTACAAATAGAGCAGTTACATCTGTAGTAATCATTTGATTTTTCTTTCAATTTTATTTTTATTTCTATTGTTCCGCAGTGGCATGTTAATTTTTTCATCTCTTTTTTACTCTATCCCTTGTAAAAGTTATCCACAACGTATCAAAATGTAGTTTCGATGTTCTCGTTTTGATTCACTTTTGATTCAATTTCAGACTCAAAATACAACCTATTTGACTATATCGATTTATTAAGCTATTAATTACAAAAGAACAAAATAAGAACATTTATGAAGCTAACTATACCCTATTATTTACATAAAGCTGGAGCAGGTTTTCCTTCGCCAGCTACAGACTACATTGAGGAAGACATAGATCTAAATGTTCACCTCATAAAGAATGTTCCTGCAACATTTATAATTAGGGTACAGGGAAAATCTATGGTCAACGCTGGAATTTATGACGGAGATCTACTAGTTGTAGACAAAAGCCTAAAGCCTAAAAATTTTTCTACTGTTATAGCAAATGTTCATGACGAACTTGTTGTTAAAAGTTTTGTCAAAGAAAACGATAAACAATTTCTAACTTCTGGATCTAAAAAATTTGAGGATAGAATTTTAATAAACGAAGAAGCAGAAGTTTTTGTTTGGGGGGTCGTAACTTATGTCATCCACTCTGTATACTAAAAAAATTGCATTGATAGATTGTAATTCTTTCTATGTTTCTTGTGAAAGATTATTCAACCCAAAAATAAGAAAGTTACCTGTAGTGGTTCTTTCTAATAATGATGGGTGTATAATATCAAGATCTAATGAGGCTAAAGCTTTGGGAATTAAAATGGGAGAGCCTTATTTTAAAGCACGAAATATTATTATAAAAAATAATGTTCAGGTATTTTCTTCAAACTATTCTCTGTATGGGGACATATCAAGAAGAGTAATGCGAACACTAAAAAGATTTAACTCAAAAATAGAAGTTTATTCTATTGATGAAGCTTTTTTAGATTTGTCTAATTTTTCAGATAAAGAAGTAAAAGATGTTGGTAAAGAAATTAGAAATACTGTTTTACAGTGGACTGGTATACCGACTAGTATCGGAATAGCTGAAACTAAAACTTTAAGCAAGGTTGCAAATCACATAGCAAAAAAACAGAAGTCAGGTGTTGTGAGTTTGGTCAATATTAAGGATTTAGACCCAATATTGGAAAAGGTTGAAGTAAGAGATATATGGGGAGTTGGAAAACAACTATCAAAGTTTTATATCAAAAATGGAATTTACAATGCAAAACAATTAAAAAATGCCTCAAACACTTGGATTAAAAAAACAAAAAATGTTCTTAGTTCAAGAACTGCTATGGAGCTTAGAGGTGTTTCTTGTATTGAAATTGAAACTAAACAAACAAAAAGAAAAAGTTGTTGTGTATCGAGATCATTTGGAAAGAAAGTAGAAAAACTCAGAGAATTGAAAGAGTCTGTAACAAGCTATTGTTTAAATGCAGCAGAAAAAATTAGATCCGAGTCACTAGTCTGTAAATCTGTTACGATTTTTGTAAGAACAAGTCCTTTTCAAAATAAAGGTATATTTTATTCAAATTCAAAGACAATCGATTTTCCTATTGCAACAAACAATAGTATTGAAATAGTTAAAAGTGCTCTCACAGGTCTTGATCTAATATACAAAGATGGATTCAAATATCAAAAAGCTGGTATAATTTTATCAGGTTTATCCGACTCTGAAAAAGGAAATAATTTGTTTAAGTCTACAAAAGACGAAAAAATTAAAAGCCTAATGCAATCCATTGATAATACTAATTATAGATATGGAAGATCAACAATTAGTTTAGCAAGTGCAGGTATAAGTAAAAAATGGAGTATGAGAAGACAATATTCCTCGAAAATTGATACGGCAGATTTTTACTGTTTGCCCAAAATATTGGCAAACTAATTAGATTCAATGTCACGAATATTTTTAAGGGAGTTTTTATAATCTTCTAAGTTTTCTCTTTTAGACAAATTAAGAATGATTAACAGAAAAATAAAAACTCCTACCAGAGGAATAGATGTTAAAAAAGAAATCTTGTTAGAAATAAGGAAAAAGTATAGGAAAAAAAATAAGACAGATCTAAAAAAAACATTAGCTTTAAAAACTGACATAATGGTTAAACTATGTTTGACTAAATTTAAAAAACTCATTTTTGAAGGGCCAAAATAACGTCTACCTCTCGTAGATTTAATAGTTCCAAAATTTTTTTGAATTTTAACTAAGGCTCCAGAGAAACTATTCCAGGTAGATTTTTCATAAACTAACTTTTTTACTACATCTCTGGGAAGGCAAGTAAAATTACCAAATTTTATACTTTTACCAGTAAAAGTAAAAGTTACAAATTTATGTATCAAATAAAAAAACCTAAAAAGATTACCTTCAGATCTCTTTACTCTTTCTCCAACTATGGGCTTGTTATCAAAGTATGAAATATTATCAATAAAAAAACCGATTTCCTCTGGTCTATCTTCTCCATCGCCATCCATTGGTATAACAAAATCGAAATCCTCTTTTTCATAAATATGTTTTAAACCTATAGCAATTGATCTAGCGTGCCCAACATTTTGCATTAAATTTAATATTTTAACTTTGGTTTCTTGTGAAAATAATTGATTATTTGACCCTAATTTTTCTGTAGAACCGTCGTTAACAACAACTATGGAGAATTTATCATCATAATTATTTGCAATAATCCTAATTTCTTCAATTAATTTGTCTAATGATTTCCAATCATTAAACACAGGTATCAAAATTATAATCTTTTTCATCTATGACCTACGCAAACTTTTTTAACACAAATATAGACATCTAACTTATCAACATTTGTTTGGTTTATTTCACCAAGCCATATAGGTCGACTTTTCATATGGTAAGATATATTACCAGCGTGCCATTCATCACCTAAAACTACATTGATAGGTAGTTCAAAATTTTTTTCCCAAACTTTTGCCACCTCAATTGACTCGTTATGTCCATCGTAGTCTGTTCTTTTGTCATCTTTAATCAAAGATATCGCAGCATATGTAATAGGTGATAAAAAAAATAGAATTAAAAGAGGTTTTAAAAAATCTAAAAGCTTTTCTTTGTTTTCATGGATTTCGAATAAGCTTAGTGCTAAAACTCCAAAAAAAAGATAAAAGGGTGCCATCCACATTGTTCTTATTTCTGAACCGAAAATAATTGAGGTAAACAATATTAGCATGATTGGTATAATATTTATTGCTATTAAGAAAAGATTTTTATCATCTTTCAAATCAATTCTTATTTTTATTCTTTTAATCAAAAAATAAACCAGAACAAAAAAAGGTATAAGTACTACAATTTGTTTTACAAAGAATATTATAGGATATTTAAAGTGATCTAAAAAATTATAATCATCTATTCCTGATCTGCTCAAGGCATATTTTATTGTAATAAAATCATTTTGAAAAAGCCAAATCAAGTGTGGAATTAAGGCCACAAAAAAAACTTCTAGAGGTATGTAGTGTTTAAAATTAAATTTTATTTTTTTTCTAATGAAAAACAAATAATAGGATATTAAAAAAATAGATAACAAAAGATAAATAAACAAATATTTTGATAAAAAACCAATTGCAGCAACAAGTCCTAAACCAATTGGAAAAAAAATATTTAATTCTTTTTTAATTAAAATTTTCCATGACAAGTAAATTGTCAAGGCCCAAAAAGGCATTTGGCATACATTTACATTGAATTCAGGTGTAGTAAAATTATAAAAATATATTCCTTCCAATATAACAATTGATAAAAGACTCAAAATCTTATTTTTGAAAAATTCATTAGCAAAAAGCCAAACAATATAAAATGAAGAGACTACAAATATTTGACTTAATAAATAAAATGCCCAATCTTGTGATCCAAAAATTTGAAAAAATATCTCAGGAAAAAAAGCACTTCCAGGAGGGTGCTTTGTGAAGCCCCAATCCAAATTACTCCCCCAAGCAAGAGCCTCAATTACATCGAGAGGTAAATTTTTATTAGTAAGGGTAGGAACCAAAGTCCAAATTACCAGATGAACGATAACAAAAAAATAAAATAAATTATTTATGTTCTTTTTTATAAACATTTTACCATATTTATACAATTAATGGTTTCTTGACACTAATTAATTGCTGAATATACTGCGATCGTTTTTATTATTATAATGGTTAAAATTTCAAAAACATACATCCCTAAAGAATCGGAAAAATATATGTGTGAAAAACATAAACTATATTTTAAAAATAAACTATCTGAATGGAAAAAAGATCTTGTAAGGTCAAATAATAATGCTTTATTCAATAGCTCCATGGACGATAATAGCACTTCGGCTGATATTGTTGATCAGGCAAGTTCTTATACAGAAAAAAATGTTGAAATGCGTGCAATAAACAGACAAATAAAATTAATTTCAAAAATTGACTCAGCTTTGAGAAGGATCAAAGACGGTACTTACGGTTTTTGTGAAGAAACTGGGGAGCCAATTGGAATAAAAAGATTAATTGCAAGACCTGTTGCGACTCTTAGTATTGCTGCTCAAGAAAAACACGAAAAGGAAGAAAAAGTATACGCCGATGATATTTAAGGTTTTGGTATTTTTTCTCCTCTTTTCATAAAATCATAACCTTTTTGAGCTGCTTCTCTCTCTGCAATTTCACAATACCATCTTGTTAAATTTTTATATTTCTTTAATCCGATATCATGCCAGTCATGTCTAGCAATCCAGGGCCATGTAGCTATGTCAGCGATTGAGTACCCTTCACCTGCTAAAAATTTTGATTGAGATAATCTTAGATCTAAATCGTTATAGATTGCCTTTGAAATTTTGAAATATCTATCTTCCCCAAATTTACTTTTTCCTGGATTATAATGATGAAACTGATGATGCTGGCCTAGCATTGGTCCAACATAACCCATCTGGGCCATTAACCATTGATTAATTTGGTCTCTATTTTTTTCGTCATAAAACTTACCACTTTTATTACCTAGGTAGATCAAGATCGCACCGGACTCAAAAATTGTTTTACCATTCTCATGATCTTTAATTACTGGGATTTTACTAAATGGACTTATCTTTTTAAACTCAGGGTTAAATTGTTCATTTTTAAACAAATTGACCTTCGTAACTTTGTACTCATATTGAATTTCCTCAAGCATAATTGAGATCTTTTTTCCATTAGGTGTATCAGCTGTAAAAAGCTCAATCACCTTTAACGCCAAGTCTATTTTTTATAGTTTTTGAGGATGTCGTAAACTCAAAGCGATATTTCTCATTGGGTCTAGCTAATTTAAAGCAGGCTCTCGCTGCTAAAGCCCCTTCGTGGAAACCTGATAAAATTAATTTTAATTTTCCAGGATAGTTACAAATATCGCCTACAGCGTAAATACCATTTTGATTTGTCTCGAATTTTTCAGTATCAACTTCAACTGTTTTTTTATCAATATTAAGCCCCCAATTTGCAATTGGTCCTAATTGCATAACAAGCCCAAAAAAACCAAGTACATAATCTGTTTTTAAATTTACAATTTTTTTAACATCATCCTCAATGTCTATACTTTCAATTTCATTTGAACCATTAAGTTTTTTTAATTGAAACTTAGTAAAAAGATTTAATTTCTTAGATTTTGCAAGCTCATGTACTTTATTAACTGTTGCCTGGGCTCCTCTAAATTCATCCCTTCTATGTATGAGATTGACATTACAATTATTTGATAATTCAACAGCCCAATCTAGAGCACTGTCGCCGCCACCAAAAATTGAAACTGTTTTTCCTTTAAAAATATTTTTATCCTTAATTGAATATAAAATTGATTTATTTTCAAATTTCTCATGTCCTTCGACTGAAAACTTTCTTGGTTCAAATGACCCTACGCCACCTGCAATAATAACATTTGGTGTATTAAATGAAGTTCCTTTATTAGTTTTAACAA
This sequence comes from uncultured Pelagibacteraceae bacterium, assembly GCA_902623785.1. Taxonomy (GTDB): domain Bacteria; phylum Pseudomonadota; class Alphaproteobacteria; order Pelagibacterales; family Pelagibacteraceae; genus Pelagibacter. The sequence goes on along the minus strand of CACNVG010000003.1, from coordinate 21,419 downwards.
TCCACATGTCGCCATCTTTTTTTACTTCATCAACTCTTTCAGATAAGTGAAATTTGATATCGAATGGTTTTAGTTGATTTATTAAATTATTTGTTAGCTCCTCACCTGTGCATTCTGGAACTGCTGGAATATCGTAAATAGGTTTGTCAGGATAAAGCTCGATACATTGTCCACCTATCTTATCTAAATTATCAACAACCTCACAATTTAAACCAATTAATTTTAATTGATGTGCCGTAAATAAACCTGTTGGTCCCGCTCCTACTATTAATGCATCTGTTTTAATCATTAAGTTTGTTTCTCTGGCATGTTTACTACCAGTCCCTCTAATTCATCTGACACAATAATTTGACAGCTTAATCGACTGTTGCTTTTAGGTTCGTAAGCTTGGTCTAACATGTCATCTTCACCTTCGTTTTTTTCATTTATCTTTTTAAACCATTCGTCTTTGACATAAACGTGACACGTCGCGCAAGCCATACTCCCACCGCAATCAGCGTCAATACCTGGTATATCATTTTGCACAGCTCCCTCCATTACAGTCAAGCCATTTTCAACATCAACTTTGTGATTTTTGCCATTATGTTCAATGTAAGTAATTTTTGTCATATTTTTTATATAAGCACAAAAAAAAATAGGGCAAGTGGTTAAACTCGCCCTATTTTAAAATTAAGATAATTTTAATTATCTAGCTCTTGCTGGTGTACTTGAAACTGCAGCTGCCCAAATAACTAGACCGAATGCGATCTTGTTAATAAAGTCAGCTAAGTTGTAAATGATGTTCAATGAAGCTGCATCAATTCCACCTGTTAGGTAACCAAAAATGTAACCTAATGGGTAAATTGCCCAACCGATTGTTACGATCATTCTCATTGCACCGAAAGCTGTAACAAGTGCTTTGTTACCACTCTTAGATGCAGCTTTACCAGCTTCACCTGAGAATACTTCATATAAGATGTAGATCCATCCAGCCATACCGATTACGAAACCAAGTGTAGCGTTGATGTAACCTGCTTCTCCTAAGTATCCACCTACTAGCATTACTACCGATCCGATTAGTAATCTCCAGAAAATTCCTGAAGGTACTTTTCTTATCGCTGCTAATATTAGATAAAACTCAATCATTTGTAACGGTACTGTAATTAACCAGTCAATGTATCTGTACACTGTTGGTGAGTCACCTGTAATGATCCATACTTCTCTCATGTACATGTAGTGAACAAATGCAACACCTGTTACTAGACCTGCAACTGTTATAGATGTTTTCCAACCACCAGCTACTGAACCTCTTTCCATGAAGAAAAAGACAGTTGCTGCAGCCATACCCATAGAAATTAACCAAAACGATATTCCTACAAGGTCATCCGTAGCTAACAGAACAGTGTCTGCTGCGTTTGCCGCACCAGCAAAGCCCACTAGAGCTAATGCTGCTAATGCAAACAATTTTAGTTTATTCATAAAAAACTCCCTCTTTAGTTAGTTTTTTGTTAGTTTAAATTTAAACTACGACCTAAATTCAATTTAGATCAAAGTTGGGGTCCTAATATCAAATATAAAGAGTTATTAGAAGAGTTTTTTAGGACTAATTTAGGTTGATTTTACTGACTTTTTGAAATTAAATGCAACTAACACGTAGAAAAAGCCTTAAATAACAGGATTTTGAGTCATTTATTATGAGCAAGAAATTTGAGCAAATTTACAATAATTCTATAACTAAACCTGAGGAATTCTGGCGTGAAATATCAGAAGATATATTCTGGTTTAATAAACCAACTAAGATTTTAAACAAAACTAATCCCCCATTCTACAAATGGTTTGAAAATGGAACTACAAACACTTGTTATAATGCTCTAGATTTCCATATTGATAACGGTTTAGGAGAAAAAACTGCACTAATTTACGATAGCCCAATTACAGGTAACAAAGCAAAATTTACATACAATGAACTTAGGTCAAAAGTTTCAAAATTTGCAGGAGCTTTAAAAAATCAAGGGCTTCAAAAGGGTGATAGAGCTATCATTTATATGCCAATGGTGCCTGAGGCCGTTATTGCTATGTTGGCGTGTGGAAGAATAGGTGTCATTCATTCAGTTGTGTTCGGAGGATTCGCTTCTAATGAACTTGCAAGTCGTATTGATGATAGTAAAGCTAAAATTTTAATAACTGCGTCATGTGGTTTTGAACCTGAAAGAACGGTAGAATATAGACCGCTTGTAGACGGGGCCTTAAAACTTGCTAAACACTCAGTTGACAAAGTCATATTTTTTCAAAGAAAAGGTCATGAAGTAAAACTGAACGCTCCAAAAGAGATTAGCTGGGATGAATCTTTATCAAACGCAAAAGACACTGATTGTATAGAGATGAATTCTAATGAATATGCATATATTCTCTATACATCAGGAACCACTGGTGTGCCAAAGGGAATTGTAAGGGATATAGGGGGTCACATAGTTGCCCTCAAATGGACAATGAAAAATATTTATAACATTGACGAAGATGACGTTTGGTGGTCAGCAAGTGATATTGGTTGGATAGTCGGCCATTCCTATATTGTTTATGCACCTTTATTTAAGGGCTGCACAACTGTTTTGTTTGAAGGAAAACCAGTTGGTACTCCAGATGCTGGTGCATTCTGGAAAATGATTTCAGACTATAAAATTAAATCTTTGTTTACGGCACCAACTGCATTTAGAGCTATTAAAAAAGAAGATCCCGAAGGAAAATTTTTTTCAAAATATGATTTAAGCTCTTTTAAGTCATTGTTTTTAGCTGGAGAACGTGCAGATCCTGATACAATTAAGTGGGCTGAAAATTTACTTAAAGTTCCAGTAATTGATCACTGGTGGCAGACTGAGACAAGCTGGGCGATAAGCTCAAATTGTACTGGTATCGAAATGATGAAAACAAAATATGGTTCAGCTTGTAAAGCTGTCCCCGGATATGATGTTAAAATTATTAAGCCAGATCAATCTATTGCTAAAGCTAATGAAATGGGTGACATAGTCGTGAAACTACCTCTTCCTCCTGGAACATTCCCTACTTTATGGAACGCCGACAAAAGATATAAAGATAATTATATGTCTAACTATGAGGGATACTATCAAACTTATGATGCCGGACATATTGATGAGGAAGGTTATATTTGGATAATGTCAAGAACAGATGACATAATTAATGTTGCTGGTCATAGACTTTCAACAGGTGCAATCGAAGAGGTTCTGTCAGAACATAAATCAGTTGCTGAGTGCGCTGTAATTGGTATAGCTGATAAACTTAAGGGTCAATTACCAATTGGATTACTTACTTTAAAGGCCGGTGTAGACAAAGATAATGACACAATATCTAAAGAATGTATTCAGATGGTAAGGAATAAGATTGGCCCTGTTGCTGCTTTCAAAACTGCCATCGTTGTAAATAGGCTTCCAAAAACAAGGTCGGGAAAGATTCTCAGAGGAACAGTCAGAAAAATTGCAGATAAAGAAGATTACAAAATGCCTGCTACAATCGACGATCCTGCTATACTTGATGAAATTAAAAATGATTTGATCAAAAACAATATCTTAAAATAAAAAAACTACAAAATAGAATTTATTGTTGAGTAATATTTTTTAGTATTTGTGTTATAATCAAATCTGAATAAATTTTTATATCCCAAATTAGACATTTTTTTTAGTTTATTTTTATTTTTAGAAGCATAAACAATCAATTTTGCGAGTTTTCTATAATCTTTTGGTTTAAATAAAAAACCAGCCTTTCCATTCATAAGAATTTCTTTTGGTCCAGTGGGACAATCAGTAGATATAATAAATTTTTTTAATACCTGAGATTCTAGCAATACGTTCGGTAAACCCTCGTAAAGAGATGACAATACAAATATGTCAGATGAATTTATTAAATTATAAGGATTATCTGTAAAGTTAACAAGTCTTACTAAACCATTTAAATTATTATTTTTTATAAACTTTTTTAAATTTTCTTCTTCTTTTCCTCTACCAACAATAGTCAATTGTAAACTGATTTTATCTTTTATTAATTTGACAGCTTTTAATAAAGTTATTTGGTCTTTTTGATCAGTAAATCTTCCTACATTAATTAAATTAATCTTTTCTTTATCAAATTTTAATGGGCTCTTAATTTTGGATTTTTGAATTATTTTATTTTTATCTAAAGGGTTATAAATACAAACCGTATCTAAATCGAATTTCTTTTTAAATTTTTTTTTAAATTCTTCACTATTAACAATTATAATATCAGAGAATCTGAAGATATATTTAAAACATAAATACTTAAAAAAATTCTGAGACCATCCATCTGGAGCAGAATTTGACCTCACTATTATTTTTATTCCTAGAATTTTACAGAGAAAGGTACAATAAATATTTCCTTGAAAACAAAGAACTAGGGCATTCCTATTTTTGAGAATTTCAAAGAATAGTATTAATAAACTTATGAAAAACTTTTTTCTTCTGCCAATACTATCCCAGAAAGTATTTTTAGGTGAAATAAATTTTATTTTCTTGTCAAATTTTTTTCTGTAACTATTAGAGACTGTAATTAAGGATATATCTTTTATTTTTTTAACGAGGTATCTTGAAATTATGAAAAGATTCTTTTCTACTCCCCCTCCTTCAATAGAGGGCATAAAAATAATTAGTCTTTTTCGTTTCATTGTTTTATATTTCTTAAATTATATAAACCTATTCAGATGAAAAAACAAAATTCTTTAGTTTCTATATTAGTTATAAATTTTAATAATGCAAAACTTATAACTCGTGCAATAAACTCTTGTTTATCTCAGAGTTATAAAAAAATAGAAATTTTGATTTTTGACGATAAATCAACAGATAAATCAAAAAAAGTTTTAATGGAGTTAAAAAAAAATGAAAAAATAAAAGTTTTTTTTAATAAAAATAAAAAAAAAGGTGTTCCTGCCTTAGATGCTATGAATGGTTATAATAAGTTGTTTGATAAATCCAAAGGTGAAATTATTTGTCTACTAGACAGCGATGATTACTTCGACAAATTGAAGGTTCAAAAAATTGTAAATGAATTTAAAAAGAAAAAAAATATCGAATTTATTCAAAATTTGCCAAGTATAAAAAATGGGAAAAAAATTAAAAAAAAGAAAAACAAAAATAATCCTTTAAGTTTTTGGCCTTACCTAGCTCCAGAAAGCTGTATATCGTTTAGGAGAAATTTGATGATAAAGTTTAAAAAAATCAATCATAAATTTAAAAATAAGTTTCCAGATATATGGTTTGGATTTCGTCTTGGTGTTTATGCTTATTTTTACAAAAAAAAATTTTATACTCTCAATGAAAATTTGACATTTTATGAAAGCCTAGGTGAATCCAAAAAATATTCTTTTTTTGGTAAAAATTGGATTTTTAGAAGAAAAGAGTCTTTTGAATATTTGAAAAAAATATTAAAAAGAAGTAAAGATCTTAATAAAAATTTAGATTATTTAATGACGAATATAATACTGAATTTATATAAATAAAAAATGAACAATAAAATTTTATTTAACAAACCATATTTAAGTAAAATTGATAAAAAATATATAAATCAAGTTTTTGAAAATGGTAAATTTACAGATGGTATATTTCAAAAGAAGTGTGAATACCTAATAAAAAAAAAAATTAAATCAAAGTTTGTTGCTTTAACACAAAATTGTTCGAGCGCCCTTGAAATTGCTATACTACTTTTAAATTTAAAGAAAGACGATGAAGTGATCATGCCTTCTTATACTTTTACATCAACTGCTAATGCGGTACTCTTAAGTGGTGCCAAGCCCGTTTTTGCTGATATAAATCTTGAAGATGCAAACCTTGATCCAAATTCTGTAAAAAAAAAAATCAATAAAAAAACCAAAGCGATAATTCTAGTCCACTACGGCGGGAATTCATGTGATATGGATGAGTTCATAAAAATTAAAAAAAAATATAATATTATTATTATAGAAGACGCTGCCCATGGTTTTTTAGGAAAATTTAAAAATAAATATCTAGGTACCATAGGTGATTTTGGAGCCTTTAGTTTTCATGAAACAAAAAATTTTGTAGGTGGTCAATGTGGTGCCCTTTCGGTAAATAATGCAAGTTTTCTAAATAAAGTAAATATAGTTTTAGATAAAGGGACTGATAGAGCCATTATAAATAATAAAAAAAAATACTATTCTTGGAAAGGGATAGGATCAGAATACAGGTCTGCAGAATTACCATCAGCATTACTTTTTTCTCAACTGGTAAAAAATCAAGAAATCCAATCTCAAAGAGCGAAATTGTGGAATTTTTATTTTAAGAATTTCAGTAAAATTAATAGTAATGTATTTACCATATTCTCAAAAAACAAAAGAAATAAAAGTGCTTATCATGTTTTTTCAATAATTTTCAGAAACTTTATAGTGAGGGAAAAATTTATCAAATATATGAAAAAAAAAGGGATCTTTTGTTATTTTCACTATTTTCCACTTCACATGTCATCTTTTGGTAAAAAATTTCAAAAAACTAAAATGACTAACACTGAAAAAATTTATAATGGATTGGTAAGACTGCCTTTGTATCCAGGTTTAAAAACAAGCGAACAGAAGAGAGTAATAATTGAATCTAAAAAATTTTTTAAACTTAAGTAATATCAAAAGTCAAAGGTTTTCCCTCTGGATCGCCTAAGATTTCTCCATTTTTCATTTTAATTTTTCCATTAACAATTGTTGCTATTGGACACCCTTTAAACTTTTCACCATGAAAAGGCGACCATCCACATTTGCTTTGAATATTTTCATTTTTAATCTCAATTTCTTTATTAAGATCTACTATGGTTAAATCAGCGTCATATCCCTTTTTTATATATCCTTTATTTTGTATCCCAAATATTTGAACTGGGTTTTCACATATGAGTTTCATTAATTGTTGTAATTGCAATCTTTTATTGTTTACATGGTCCAACATTACAGGAAGAAGAGTTTGAACTCCTGGCATTCCTGAGGGTGAATTAGGATATTTTTTATCCTTATTAATCTTCAAATGGGGCGCGTGATCTGAACCAATGGTATCATTATAGTTGTTTCTTATTGCATACCATAGACGATCATAATGCGACTTATCTCTAATAGGTGGATTCATTTGGGCATATGTTCCTAATTTATTGTAACAATCAGGCGCATAAATTGTTAAGTGTTGAGGTGTGATTTCAAAAGTAATTAGCCCTTTGTTTTGAGAAAGAAAATCTACTTCTTCTTTTGTAGTTATATGAAGTACATGTGCTTTTTTATTGAATCTTTTCGCAATTTTAACAATTCTTCTAGTTGAAGACATTGCAACTTCCTCATTCCGCCATATTGGATGACTAGCCACATTGCCTTCTTCAATTAGTTTTTTTCTTACCTTTAGGATTTCTTCATCTTCAGAGTGAACTGCTACAACTTTTGAAGCATGTTCAAAAACTTTTTCTATATCTTTTTCTTTATCAACCAATAAGTTTCCTGTTGATGAGCCTGCAAAAAGTTTAATCCCACAACACCCTTTTAAATCTTTTAGTTTTTCTAACGTTGAATAATTTTCAGCAGTTGCACCAAAATAAAATGCATGATTGCAGAACATTCCTTTTCCTAGTTGAATTTTCTTATCGAACTCTTCAAAATTTGTTGTGGGTGGATTAGTGTTTGGCATCTCAAATACGGAGGTTATTCCTCCAATTATTGCTGCTTTACTTCCTGAATTTAAATCTTCTGCATCAGTAGATCCCGGCTCTCTAAAATGAACTTGAGTGTCAATACAACCAGGCAGAACAGTCAATCCTTTTGCATCAAATGTTTCTTTGGATTTATCTTTCAGGACGCCAATCTCAGCAATTTGATTATTAGATATTCCAATATCTTTTTTCTCAAGATTACCGTTTATATAACATTGACCGTTTTTAATGATTAGATCAAACATTGTTTTAGTAGTAGATATATTATATTTATATGTTAATCAATTATGAATTCAGAAAAAGTTTACATTTTAGAAGACAGAGGGATCTTATACATTAATGGTCCAGACTCTAAAAAATTCTTACAAAATCTTGTCTCAAATGATGTTGAAAAAGTAAATGAAAGTAAAAGTTGTTTTGCCTCTTTGCTTTCACCTCAGGGAAAGTTTTTATTTGATTTTATAGTCGTCAAGCACAAAGATGGCTACTTCTTAGATTGTGAAAAGAGAATAGTTGATCAACTGTATAAAAAATTAGTTATGTATAAACTTAAATCAAAGGTAGAGATTTTAAATCTTAGCAACGAATTTGTAGTAGCTGCTTTTAATCATGAAAAATTCTTGTCAATAGAAGGCGCTAAAGATGAGTTGGGACATACCATTAAATATAATGAAGACCATGTTCTTCTTGATCCAAGAAATAAAAAGTTGGGAGGTAGAATAATTGCTAATCTTGAAAAACTGTATATGTCCCTAAAAAAGATGAAACTTAAATCTTCAAAAATCGATGAATACTACAAATTAAGCTTTGAGCTAGGAATACCTCAAAGTAACATGGATCAGCTACAAGAGAAGTTATTTGGAATAGAGTGCAATTTTGTGGAACTTAATGCAATTGATTTTAAAAAAGGATGTTATGTGGGTCAAGAAAACACTTCACGTATAAAAAATAAAGATAAATTAAACAAAAGGTTATTACCACTTCAAGTTAAAAAGGGTTCGATAAATAACAATGATCCAATTACATCTAATAATATAGAAATTGGTAAAGTTTTGATAGCAAATAAATTTAGTTTTGCCCTAATCAAATTTAAAGATAAAGAGTTTGAATTTAATAAAGAATTTAAGTGTGGAGAAGCAAATATCGAAATATTAAAACCTAATTGGTTAAACTAGTGAAAAACAGGAAAATAATAAATCCAACTAAATTAAAATTTATTCCATTTAATAGTTATGGAAAACCAATTTCAGGTATGAGTTGGCACAAAATATCTTATGATAAAAATACTGGAGCAGGAAGTTATATTCTAAAGATGGCTCCAGGCGCTAGAAGTTTAAACCATAAACATCAAAACTATGAGGAATTTTATGTTTTGGAAGGAGAGTTAATTGATGAAGATAATACAACTTTTAATAAAGGGGATTTTATCTCTTATAAACCAGGTTCTCAACACTCGTCTTTTTCTAAAAAAGGATGTTTATTATTAGTATTTTTAAGAAAAAAAAATAAAGCTTTATAAATGGTGCGGCCAGAGAGATTTGAACTCTCATGGACTAGGTCCACACGGCCCTCAACCGTGCCTGTCTACCAATTTCAGCATGGCCGCCTTATGCGTCACATTAATTGAATGACAATTATCTTTCAAGTTGATACATTTGAATTATGGAATTTACTCCTGAAATAAAAAAAGCAACTCAGCCAATTTATCAAAAAATTTCGAAGACTATTCCTGAAATTGAATGGTCTACCCACGCTCCATATATTTATGAAATAAATAAACTAAAAAAAGAGAAGAACGCTGTTATTCTTGCTCACAATTATCAGACACCAGAAATATACCATGGGATATCAGATTTTTCTGCAGACTCTCTTGCTTTGGCTATCAAGGCTGCAAAAACTAAAGCTGACATCATTGTAATGTGTGGAGTACACTTTATGGCTGAGACCGCAAAACTAATGAGCCCTAATAAAAAAGTATTGTTGCCAGATATGAGAGCAGGCTGCTCTTTATCATCATCAATTACGGGTGATGATGTAAGAAAATTAAAAAAACAATATCCAGGTATTCCAGTCGTTTCATATGTAAATACTTCAGCTGACGTAAAAGCGGAGACTGATGTTTGTTGTACTTCAGCAAATGCAGTTAAAATTGTAAATTCGTTAGGTGTCAAAAAAGTAATTTTCTTACCAGATGATTATCTTGCTAAATATGTGGCTTCACAAACCGATGTTGAAATTATTTCATGGAAAGGAACGTGTGAGGTGCATGAAAAGTTTAACGATACAGAGATAAACGAAATAAGAAAAAACAATCCTGGAATTAAAGTTATTGCTCATCCTGAATGTCCACCAGATGTAATTAACGCAAGTGATTTTACAGGTTCAACAAGTGGAATGATAAAATATGTAAAAGATAATCAACCAGAAAAAGTCATGATGGTGACAGAGTGTTCCATGAGCGACAATGTTCAAGTAGATAATCCAAATGTTAAGTTTATAAGACCATGCAACTTATGTCCTCACATGAAAAGAATTACACTTCCCAAAATTTTAGATTGTTTAAAAAACGAGACGAATGAAATTTTAATGTCAGATGAAACAATCGAAAAAGCTAGAAAGTCTGTAGAGAAAATGGCTGAAATAGGCAGATAGTATCTGTGTCCAAAATAATTTTAAGTAAAAGCTTCATAAATAATTCCGTTAAGCTTGCATTAAATGAGGATTTGTATCCAAGTGGAGATATCACATCAAATCTTATAAAGAAAAGTAGTGTCAAAATATTTAAAATAATAGCAAACCAAAACGGAATAATCGGAGGAATAGAATTTGCTAAAAGTACATTCAAAATTTTTGATAACAAGACTCAATTTCATATTAAAAAAAAAGATGGTTCTCAAATTAAAAAGAACCAAATTATAGCTATAGTCAAAGGTGATTCAAAAAATATTTTAATTTGTGAAAGAGTGGCACTCAATTTTCTTTCTCATATATCAGGTATAGCTAGTTACACAAATAAATTTGTTAAACAAGCTAAAGGTAAAAGTAAGATTTGCTGTACTCGTAAAACAATTCCAAACTTAAGAGTAATACAAAAGTATGCAGTTAAATTGGGTGGTGGCACTAACCATAGATTTAATCTAAGTGACGAGTATTTAATTAAAGATAATCACATCGCGAGTTCAGATCTAAAATCTTTAGTTCAAAAGGCAATCAAAAATAAAAAAGGACGAAAAATAACAGTTGAAGTCGACAATTTAAAACAACTAAAATCAATTTTGGGATTAAAATTTAATACTGTACTTTTTGATAATATGAATATCAAAAATCTTAAAGAGGGTTTAAAACTTGCAAAAAAATATTATGAAACTGAGGCATCTGGAAATATAACTCTTAAAAATATTAAATTAGTTTCAAGAACAGGTGTTGATAGAATTTCAGTTGGAAGTATCACTCACAGCGCTCCGGCTATGGATTTCAAACTAGAAATTTAAATTTTTTATTTTTTGAGTTCAGCTTGAGCGGCAGCCAGACGTGCAACTGGAACTCTGTAAGGTGAGCAAGAGACATAATTCAAACCAGTTTTTGAACAGAAATTTATACTTTTAGGATCTCCACCATGTTCTCCACAAATTCCAAGTTTAATTTTTTTATTTTGTTTTCTGCCTTTTAGTGTAGCTATTTCGATTAGATCTCCCACACCTTCATCTATTGAAACAAAGGGATCAATGTCAAATATTTTATTTTCAATGTAATCATTTAAAAATTTTCCACTGTCATCCCTGCTTATTCCAAAAGTTGTTTGGGTTAAGTCATTGGTACCAAAACTAAAAAATTCGGCATGTTTTGCAATATCTTTCGCTTTAATGGCCGCTCTTGGCAGTTCAATCATTGTTCCTACCAAGAAACTTATTTTAGTATTATTTTCATATTGTACTTTTTTAGCAACCCTGATCACCAGATCTTTCATTATTTTAATTTCTGCTTCGGTTGATACAAGGGGTATCATTATTTCTGGCATTGTAGATTTGAGTTTCTTTTTTCTACATTCAACTAAAGCTTCAAAAATTGCTCTGCATTGCATCTCGTAAATTTCTGGGAAAGAAATTCCTAATCTACACCCTCTGTGTCCGAGCATAGGATTATGTTCATGCAGTTCCTCTGTTCTAGATTTTATTTCGCTAGGACTCAAACCTGTTACAGTGCTCAAGTCACCAATTTCTTTATCATTTTTTGGTAAAAATTCATGTAAAGGTGGGTCAAGTAACCTTACCGTTACTGGAAGACCATTCATTATTTCAAAAATTTGTATAAAATCATTTTTTTGGTGAGGTAATAATTTTGCTAAAGCCTTATTTCTGTCCTCAATAGATTTTGATAAAATCATTTCTCTTACAGACAAAATTCTATCTTCATCAAAAAACATATGCTCAGTTCTACAAAGACCGATACCTTCGGCTCCAAATTCTCTTGCAGTTTTTGTATCAAGAGGAGTTTCAGAGTTAGTTCTAACCTTTAATTTCCTAAAACTGTCAGCCCAACTCATTAACTTTGAAAAATCACCTGAGATCTCTGGTTTAAGTGTTGGAACTTTATCCAAAATAACTCTACCGGTAGATCCATCAATTGTAATTATGTCCCCTTCTTTTACTTCTACATTTGAAGATGTCTTAAATATTTTTTGTTCATAGTTAATATCAATTTCGCTTGAACCTGATACGCATGGTCTGCCCATGCCTCTTGCAACAACAGCAGCATGACTGGTCATTCCTCCACGAGCAGTCAAAATACCTTTAGCGGCATGCATTCCATGTATATCCTCTGGTGAGGTTTCTACTCGAACAAGTATAGTGTCTTGCATCATACCATTTAATCTTTCAGCTTCATCAGATGAAAAAACAACTTTTCCACTTGTTGCGCCTGGAGAAGCAGGTAAACCCTTTGCAATTGTTTTAACTTCTTTTGTTTCATCAAGAGTTGGGTGAAGAAGGGTGTCTAAAGTATTAGGATCAACTCTTAATACAGCCTCCTTTCTAGAAATTAATTTTTCTTTAACCATATCCACAGCTATCTTAACTGCTGACTTTGCTGTTCTTTTTCCAGATCTTGTCTGAAGCATCCAAAGTTTAGAATTTTCAACAGTGAATTCTACATCTTGCATATCTTTGTAATATTTTTCTAAGAGCTTTAAAATTTTTTTAAGTTGGAAATAAACTTTAGGCATAGCTTCTTCCATTGACGTACCATCGGAATTCGAATCTTTATTTGCTTTTTTTGTAATGTAATTAGGAGTTCTTGTACCTGCTACCACATCCTCCCCTTGAGCATTAATAAGATATTCTCCGTAAATTTCATTTTTTCCATTAGATGGGTTTCTAGTAAAAACAACTCCTGTGGCACAATCATTACCCATGTTTCCAAAAACCATTGATTGAACATTCACAGCCGTTCCCCATTCAGAAGGTATTTGATTCAATTTTCTGTAAACTTTTGCGCGGTTACTTTCCCAAGACAAAAAAACTGCTGAAATAGCTCCAAATAATTGCTCATAAACATTTTGAGGAAATTGTTTTTTAGTTTTTTCCTTAATTACATTTTTAAAATCATTAATAAGACCATCCCAATCATTTTCATCTAGATCAGTATCTAATAAAACACCTTTTGATAATTTATAATTTTCAATCAATTCCTCAAAATTATAACTTTCTACTCCAAGGACTACATTTGAATACATTTGGATAAATCTTCTGTAACTATCTTTTGCAAATCTCATGTTAGATGTTTTTTTTGCAAGAGCATTGACTGTTTCGTCATTTAAACCTAAATTTAAAATTGTATCCATCATCCCAGGCATTGAAACTCTTGCACCTGACCTTACTGATACTAGTAATGGATTTTCCAAATCACCAAATTTTTTTCCACATTCTTTTTCAATTTGTTTTAGCTCTTGCTTAATAGATTTAACAAGTTTTGAATTTAGTTTTTTATTATTTTTGTAAAATATTTTGCAGACCTCTGTTGATATTGTAAATCCAGGTGGCACAGGTAAACCAAGTTTTCCCATTTGGGCTAAATTTGCTCCTTTGCCCCCTAGGATAAACTTTGGAGTCTTTATCTTTTTTATTTTTTTAGATTTAAAATTAAAAACTAAATTGTTCATTTTGCACTTTCAATTTCAGAAAAATTTAAATAATTATTGAACGTTTTACATAACAAATGCATAAGTTCCAAACGATTTTTTTTGATTGCTTCATCTTCATCATTTACGACCACATTATCAAAAAAGTTAGAAACATCAGTTTTTGCATCAGCTAAAACCTCTAAAGTTTTTTTGCAGTCCTCACGACTACCGAGGCTTGTAAAATATTTTCTTATTTCTTGTATTTTTTTGTAAAGTTTTTTTTCAAAATCGTTTTTGAATAAACCTGGATCAGTCAAATTTTCCAGCTCAATCTTATTCTTAGATATTTCGTTTGATAGAATATTGGATGCTCTTTTGTAAGAAAAAATTACATCTTGACCAATATTTCCATTGATTAATTTGTTTAAAATAAAAGCCTTGTTATAAATTTTATAAATTTGATCAGCATTATAACTATTTATTGAACATTCTATAATATCTGGTCTTACTTTTTTTTCTTTCATATAAAATTTTAATCTTTCAGAAAAAAAATTTAATAGATCTTTTTGGACAGTCTTAATATCAAAATTTAAATCTTGCTCAGCAAACAAATTACAAGAAAAATTTATTATATCTTTTAATTTAATCTCTAATTTATTTTCTATTATTAGTTTTATAAGACCAATTGCCGACCTCCTTAATGCGAACGGATCCTTGGAACTTGATGGTTTTAAATTAATTGTAAAAAAACCAACCAGGGTATCTATTTTATCGCTTAAAGCTAAAGTAACTGAGTAAGGTTTTTTTGGTGTCTTTGTCTCTGGGCCTATCGGTAGGTAATGTTCACTAATAGCCAAACAAATTTCGTTATCAAAACCTTGGGCTTTAGCAAAGTGTCCACCCATTACACCTTGAAGTTCAGGGAACTCTCCCACTAAGTCAGACACTAAATCTACTTTGCAAATAGAAGATGCCACTTCAACTTTTTCTTTACTAATTAAAAGTTCATCAGATATTAGCGATCCAAGTTTTCTTAATCTTTGAGTTTTATCAAAGTAAGTTCCTAATCCTTCAAAATAGTTTACATTTTTTAGATCTGATATTCCTTTAACTAAATTTTTTGTTTTATTTTTATCCCAGAAAAATTGAGCATCATTCAAACGAGCTTCAACTACTCGCTCATTTCCTAATCTAATTAAACCTTTTGGATCTTTGTTGTCTGCAACTACAAAGAAAGTATTTGTTAAATTATCTTTATTATCAAAAGTTGGAAAATACTTTTGATGAACCTCCATAGTTGTAACTAATATTTCTTTAGGAATCTTTAAAAATTTTTTGTCAAACTTACATTTAATTATGTTGGGTTTTTCAACAATATTTGTTACTTCACTTAATAATTTTTTGTTTGGGGTTAATTTCAAACTGTCTAACTTAGTTTTTTTTAATATTTGATTTTCAATAAATTCCTCTCTTTTATCATGATCCAATATAATGCCCTTGCTCTTGAAAAATTCCTTGTAAGTTTTAAAACTTAAAAATTTACTTGTTTTCTCCTCAAAGTCTTTATCCAGGTAAGTAAAATTGCATGAACTTAAATGATGATAATTAAATTCTAAAACTTTATTATCAAAACAAGCAAGAATGGATTTTAATGGTCTGCCCCAATACAAATCATGATCACCCCATTTCATTGATTTTTTCCAGGAGATTTCATCAAGAATTTTTGGTAAATTTTTTTGCAAAATAGATTTTGTGTCTACTTTTTGAGTGGGCTTTTTAAAAAAATAAAACTCTCCTTTATCTGTTTTTCTTATAAAAGTTTCTTCTTTAGTAATATTATTAGATTTAATAAAACCATTTAGCGCTTGTTCAGGCGCATTTACACCTGGACCTCTTATTTCGGCTTCTGCTTTTATAATCTTTTGAGAAATGTTTTCGCAGTAAATAATCAACCTATTTGGAGTTGATAGGACAGAAATACTATCTTTAAATTTAATTTCCTCTTTTTTCAAAAAATCTACAAAATTTTTTTGGAGATTTTCTCTAGCTGTTTTCTGTAAAGTTGCAGGAATTTCTTCACTAAATAATTCTAAAAAAAATTCAGACATTTTATTTTTGGCTATCTACCCATACTTGACCAACACCTTTAGTCAAATCTCTAATTCTAGCAATAAACTCCGCTCTTTGCGCTACGCTAATCGCTCCTCTGGCATCTAAAATATTAAAAACATGACTTGCTTTTAAACACTGATCATATGCAGGAAGTGAGAGTTTTTTTTCTAATAAAGATTTGGTTTCTTGTTCTAGCATATCAAAAAATTTAAATAAGCTCTCAACATTTGCAAAATCAAAATTGTAAGATGAAAATTCTTTTTCAGCTTGTAAAAAAACATCTTTATAAAGAACACCTTCATCGTTCCATACTAAGTCAAATACATTTTTTTTCTTTTGGGTAAACATGCATAATCGTTCCAAACCATAAGTAAGCTCCACAGAAATTGGTTTACAATCTATCCCAGCCATTTTTTGAAAATAAGTAAATTGAGTTATTTCCATTCCATCACACCAAACTTCCCAGCCTAGTCCAGCCGCACCAAGTGTTGGACTTTCCCAATCATCTTCAACAAATCTTATATCATGATCACTATGTTTTATTCCAATGGCATTAAGGCTGCTTAGATATAATCTTTTAATATTTTTTGGTGATGGTTTTATAATCACTTGGAACTGATAATAATGTTGTAGTCTATTTGGATTTTCTCCATATCTTCCGTCAGTTGGTCTTCTCGAAGGTTGCACATAAGCAGATCTCCATGGTTTAGGACCAAGAGATCTTAGAGTAGTTGCAGGATGAAATGTACCAGCCCCAACTTCCATATCATATGGTTGTAAAATTACACAACCATGTTTTGCCCAAAATTTTTGCAAATTAAAAATTGTATCTTGAAAAGTTTGTATTTTCGAATTTTCTTTTTTAGAGGCCATATCTTTGCCAGATAGATCTTTCTTCAATTACATTTACTATCTTATCGATTTGATTCTCTGATGAAATTCTTTTTGCCAACCATCCTTTACTTTTCTCAAACTTTTTAATAACGACATCATCACCAAACTTATCTTTTAGAATTTGATTTGCATTTCCTATACCGTCAATTAAGCCAAGTTCTTTTGATTTAGACCCGGACCAAAACTCTCCAGAAAATAATTCTATTCCTTTATCTTTTTTAAGTTTTGCACCCCTGCTTGTCTCCACTACATTTATAAAATCTTTGTGCAAATCAAGTTGAATATTTTTTAATCTTTTAATATCTTCTTCTTTCGCATCCACAAAGGGATCTAAAGTACTTTTGTTTTTTCCTGCAGTATAAACTCTTCTTTCAACACCTACTTTTTGAATAAGATCCTTAAAACCAAAAGAGGCATAAATTACACCTATTGAACCAACAATTGAACTTGAGTTTGCATAAATCTCATCTCCCGCGCACGCAATTAAATAACCTCCTGAAGCAGCTACATCCTCTGCAAAAACAATTACCTTTTTTTTATTTTTTTTGGCTTGAGCTCTTATAAAATCGTATATCAAGTGTGATTGAACTGGTGAACCGCCGGGGGAGTTTATAGATATTGCAACAGCTAAAGATTTTTTTATTGAAAATGCTTTTTTTATCAATTCCTCTTGTCCAGCAAAATCAATTCCTTGTTTGAATCTCCCTGCATTTCCAATGACACCAGTTAGTCTTATATGAGGAACGATTTTTTTTTTTTTGAAAAAAGATAACATGAAGTATGCTTATAGAATTTTTGGATTAATATAAAGTCTACTTATAGTTGAAGTTTTAGGTGCGTCAATTGATAAGTATAAAATATCTACTATTATAATAGTTTCTTTGTAATGGGTTCAGTAATTCAATTAAAAAATAAAGTTAATAACGCGTATCTCGATTTAAAAAATTCGGTCGATGATAAGATTATTCTAGTTGAAGAGAAGATAAAAAACAGACTTATAAGTGATGTGTCTTTGGTAGAGAAGATGACTAACTACAATCTAGACACGGGTGGAAAAAAATTAAGAGCTATGTTGACTCTAAGTAGTTCAAAACTTTGTGGGTATTTAAAAGGTGGTCGAGATATAAATCTAGCTGCATGTGTAGAATTAATTCATGCCGCAACATTGATGCACGATGATGTTCTCGACAACGGAGAGATCAGAAGAGGAAAAAAAACAATAAACTCAATTTGGGGAAACCACGCGTCAATTTTAGTTGGTGACTATCTTTTGAGTAGATGTTTTGAAATGATGGTTGAAGACGGAAATTTAGAGGTCCTAAAGTTATTATCAATGACCTCTGCGAAAATAGCGCAAGGTGAAGTTTTGCAACTTCAACATAAATCAGAAATAGATACAGTTGAAGAAACATATTTAAAAATTATCACATCTAAAACTGCAGCATTATTTTCTGCTGCATGTAAGGTTGGAGCGATATTGGGTAATAAAGATGAAAAGGTAAAAGAAGCATTATCTTCTTATGGAAAAAATCTTGGAGTAACTTTTCAGATAGCCGATGATACATTAGATTATAACTCTGATCTGAAAAAATTTGGAAAAACAATTGGAAAAGATTTTTACGAAGGTAAAATCACTTTACCTATAATAATTTTAAACCAACAATGTAAAAGTGGTGAGAGAGATATGGTTAAAGAATTTTTTTCCAAGAAAGAAAGGACTGAAAACGATTTGAAATACACATTAGATTTAATAAAAAAATATGATGTTATTAAACAATGTTACAAAAAAGCTGATCATTTTATTTCTTTAGCATCTAGCTCTTTAAACATCTTTGAAAGTTCTGAACAAAAAAATATTCTGAAAAATTTGACATCTTTTAGTATTGAAAGATCTTTTTAAGGATTTAATAAAAATCTTTTCCAGCCTTTTCCATTACTCTTAACGTATTTCAATCTTTCATGAATTCTGTTATCTCCATCACGCCAAAACTCAATTTCTTCAGGTACCAATCTCCATCCAGACCAATTAGGTGGTCTTGGAACTTTTTTCTCATCACTAAACTTTTTTTTGAATTTTTCAATTGAGTCATCAAGTGACTTTCTGCTTTCTAAAACTTCACTTTGATTTGAGGCCCAGGCTCCTATTCTACTCCCATATGCTCTTGAATTATAATATTCATCAGCCTCTTTGTCAGGAACTTGAACAACATTACCGTAAATCCTTATTTGTCTTAAAAGACTTTTCCAATGAAAACACATTGATGCTTTAGGATTTTCTTTAAGATCCTTGCCTTTAGAACTATTGAAGTTTGTGTAAAAAGTAAAACCATCATCACTAAAGCCTTTTAACAGAACCATTCTCACTTTAGGTCTTCCGGTTTTATCAGCTGTTGCTAATGATAATGCATTTGGATCATTAGGTTCGGTAGTTTCAGCCTTTTTAAACCATTCTTTGAAGAGATTTACTGGGTTATCCTCATCTTTAAAACAAATATCTAGTCCAAGTGAATTTTTTTCATTCATAATTTTAACAAAATAATTTATATAATAGAATAATGTCATTTAATACATTTGGAAAGTTATTTCGTTTCACCACTTGGGGTGAATCTCATGGTCCTGCTATTGGATGTGTAGTTGATGGATGTCCTCCAAGAATAAAAATATCAGAAAAAGACATACAAAAAGAACTGAATAAAAGAAAACCTGGTCAATCTAAATTCACCACTCAAAGAAAAGAAGATGATAAAGTTGAAATTTTATCAGGAGTATTTAATGGTGAGACGACTGGTACACCAATATTAATGATTATTTACAATAAGGATATGAAATCAAGAGATTATGAGACTATCAAAAATAAATTTCGTCCAGGACATGCTGATTTAACTTATTTTAAAAAATACGGTATCAGAGATTTCAGAGGGGGTGGTAGGCAATCAGCTAGAGAGACAGCAGCAAGAGTAGCAGCAGGTGCAATTGCAAAAAAAGTTTTAGAAAAAAAAATTGGTAAAAAATATTACGTTAAAGGTGCCGTTACCCAACTTGGAATTTTAGGTTGTGATGTATCTGCATGGAACAACAAATTTATAGAAAAAAATCCATTTTTCTGTCCTGACAAAAAAGTTTTAAAATTGTGGGAAAAATATTTGTTGGCAATCAGAAAGTCTGGTTCATCTTGCGGGGCTGTCATAGAATTAAGAGCTAACGGAGTACCATCTGGCCTAGGTGCACCTATTTACTCAAAATTAGATATGGATTTAGCTTCAGCTATGATGAGTATCAATGCTGTAAAAGGTGTCAACATCGGAACTGGAATGGATGTTGCGCAATTAACTGGTGAACAGAATTCTGATGAGATAAGACAAAAAGGGAATAAAACAGTTTTCAAATCTAACAATGCGGGTGGAATTCTTGGTGGTATTTCAAGTGGTCAACAAATAAAAGTATCTTTCGCAGTAAAACCGACATCTTCAATTCTTAACTCAAGAAAAACTATTGATAAATTTGGGAAAAATACAAATATATCAGTACGAGGTCGACATGATCCTTGTGTTGGAATTAGAGCTGTCCCAATAGGTGAAGCGATGATGCATTGTGTTTTATTGGATCATTTTTTGATGCACAAAGCCCAGTGCGATTCTTAATTTTTTTTCTGAACGACAATTTTAGAGTCTAAAACCTCATAAACTTTTTCTTCGATAGCTTTACTATCCAAGCCAGCAATCTGATACATTTGATCAGGTTTATCTTGATCAATGAACTTGTCAGGAAAAGTCATCGACCTAAATTTAATTTTTTCTAATAAGCCTTTTTCTGATAAAAATTTACTTAAATGAGATCCAAAACCTCCAATTGAACCTTCTTCAATTGAAATAACAACTTCATGATTTTTTGCTGTATTCCACATTAAATTTTCATCTATTGGTTTACAAAATCTTGCGTCAATTAAAGTAAGATTTAAACCTTTTTTTTCAAGATTGTTTAAAGCTTTTTGGCATTCTTGCAAACGGGCACCAAAATTAATTAAAGCTATTTCTTTACCTTCTTTAATAACCCTGCCTTTTCCAATTTCAATTTTTTCGTTAATTTCAGGAAGTTTAATCCCAATACCAGTTCCACGAGGATACCTAAAAGCTGACGGTTTATCATTAATGTCAACTGAAGTGTTAATCATTTTAACTAATTCCGACTCATCGCTTGGAGCCATAACTACAAAATTAGGTAAGGTTGATAAATAGGTTATATCAAAAGATCCAGCATGTGTAGGACCATCTGCACCAACAAGACCTGCCCGGTCTATAGCAAATCTGACAGGTAAACTTTGAATTGCAACATCATGAACAACCTGATCGTAGGCTCTTTGTAAAAAAGTAGAGTAAATTGCTGCGTAAGGTTTAAATCCTTCTGTGGCTAAACCAGCAGAAAATGTCACCGCGTGTTGTTCTGCAATACCAACATCAAACATTCTATTTGGAAATTTTTTTGCAAATAAATCCATTCCAGTACCAGATGGCATCGCAGCAGTAATACCAATTATTTTACTATCTCTCTCAGCGTGTTTAATTAAGGTATTCGCAAAAACGCTAGTGTATGATGGGATTTTAGAACT
>CACNVG010000002.1 GCA_902623785.1 uncultured Pelagibacteraceae bacterium | reverse complement strand
ATAAATATTTTAAATTCTTGTAAAAAATTGTTTCCTGTAAAATTCCACAAATTTTATACTGTTTAAACAAAATGTCGTTTGGTTTTTTTATTTTTAGATCGTGTTTTATATATCTTGATAAAACCTTTTTTTATTATAAGGCAATTTTTATAATTAAACTTATTTAAATTTAGATTATTTGAAATTGAAAAAAAAATAGTTAGGAAAAGATTGCCCTTATAGGAAACCCATTTATTTCCATGTCTGCCTCTGCCAGAGCTTTGAAGATCACTAGTAACTATTCCATTTTTAATACCTGACCTTATTTTTCTAATAGCAATATCGTTAGTGCTTTTTACTTTTTTGTATTTAAAAATTTTTAACTTCATTAAATTATAGTGATATTTGAGACAAAATTATTAATTATGTTTGGGTTTATGAAATAAATAAGAATAATTGTAGATGAGACCACAAGTATCATTTTAAGACCAAAGCTATGATTTAAGTCATATTTTTCTCTCTGCTCATCGAAGTACATTACCTTTATTAATCTTATATAATAAAAGGCTGCTATTACCGTTGAGAGCAAACCTACAATTGCTAAAAAATACATAGACTGCTCAATGACAGCCGTAAAAATATAAAACTTTGCAAAAAAACCTGCTAATGGAGGAATCCCTGCTAATGAGAATAAAATGATCATCATTGAAAGTGATAATAAAGGATGATTCTTTGATAAACCTGAAAGATCTTCAACTTTATCGAAATATTGATTTTCTCTTTTAAGCATAAATAGACAACAGAAGAATGCTATATTCATTATTAGATATATAATTAAATATATTATTGAATTTTGAATACCTTCGTTTGTTCCAACACTCAAACCAGCGAGTGCAAACCCCATGTGACTTATTGAGCTATAAGCAATTAGTCTTTTCAATTTTTTTTGTCCAATCGCAGCTACGGCTCCAAACACCATTGAACCGATTGATAAAAAAATTATAACTGCTTGCCATTGGTCAAACATTTCAAGAAAAGGTCCGTATAAGAAATTTATAAATACTGTTAGTGCAGCGATCTTTGGAAGAATTGCAAATATTACTGTGACAGATGTAGGTGATCCATCATAAACATCTGGGGCCCACATATGAAAAGGTACGGCAGTAATTTTAAATGCTAACCCAACTAAAACAAACACTATTCCAAAAATTATACCGTATTCGATTGACTGACTATTTTGATATATTAAATCAAAGTTTGTAGAGCTTGAAAAACCATATATTAAAGAGCATCCATACAGTAATAATCCTGATGATAGCGCACTTAATATAAAATATTTTAAGCCTGACTCAGAAGAAAGAATGTTATCTCTTTTGAAGGCTGCGAGCACATATAATGCTAGAGATTGTAGTTCCAGACCAACATAAAAAACTATTAAATCGTTAGAACTTACCATTACGAGCATACCAAGAATTGAAGATAAAATTAAAATTGGATACTCAATTTTTAAAATATCATTTTGTTTGACGTAATTTAATGAACATAGCATTACAAGGAATGCAGAAATTAGTATTACTGACTTGATTAAAGTCGTGAAATAATCGATTTTATAACTATTATTAAATAGATCTATTGGGAATTGAGGATTTAAATTAATATTTATCGCAAGTCCCACAAGTAAAATTATACAAGAAAAATTGTAAATAAATGATTCACTGTTTTTTTTAAATACACCAATCAATAATAGAAATAGAATTGATAATGATAAGAAAATTTCTGTAGATATAAAAAAAAGATTTATCATTGATTTTGTAGGTTATAGCTATTTAGTTTATCATTATATTCATTTAAAAAGTTCTCGACTGATACAGAATATGTATTTGAAAATGGATCAGGATAGAAGCCAAAAAAGATTATACTCAATGCTAATAATGTAAGAATAGATAACTCAACTTTGTTTAAATCAATTATCTTTAATAATTTTTGATTTGTCAGATCTCCAAATACAACTCTTTTGTAAAGCCATAACATATATGCTGCACCTAAAATTACACCCAAACTTGCTATTGCTGCCACTAAAAAACTTTTTTTAAATGTTCCCATTAAAATTAAAAATTCACCGATAAAACCAGTTGTTCCTGGTAAGCCTAAAGACCCTAAAACAAACACCATTAACAAAATAGAATATTTTGGCATTACATTTACCAAGCCCCCATAATCATTGATACGTCTTGAGTGAGTTCGGTCATAAACAACACCTACCGAGAAAAAGAGTGCAGCAGATACAATACCATGACTAATCATTTGAAATATTCCTCCCTCAATACCTTGTTGAGTGAAAGTAAACAAACCCAATGTTACAAAACCCATGTGAGCAACAGATGAGTAGGCAATTAGTTTTTTCATGTCGTCCTGCATTAAGGCAACTAATGAAGTATAAATAATTGCAATTAAACTAATAACAAAAATAAACGGAACAAAATATTCTGACGCAACAGGAAATAGTCCAATTGAAAATCTTATAAATCCATATCCTGCCATTTTAAGTAAGATTGCTGCTAATAAAACTGAACCTGCAGTTGGTGCTTCAACATGAGCGTCAGGTAGCCAAGTATGCACTGGCCACATTGGTGTTTTTACTGCAAAAGATGAAAAGAATGCTAACCAGAGTAAGTTTTGATATTTTGGATCAATGCCTAACTTATAAAGTTCTTCTACATCGGTTGTGCCTGCTATCCAATAAATAGATATTACAGCTATTAACATTAAAACTGAACCAAGAAGAGTAAATAAAAAAAACTTGAATGCAGAATAGACACGTCTTTCACCTCCCCAAATACCAATGATTAAAAACATAGGTATTAAACCTCCCTCAAAAAATAAGTAGAAAATTACCAAATCTAAAGAGCAAAAAACTCCAATCATTAGAGTTTCCATTAATAAGATTGCTATTAAAAATTCTTTAAGTCTATTCTTTATAGATGAGTTAACTGAGAATATACAAAGTGGGGTTATGAAAGTAGTTAAAATGATAAATAATATTGAAATTCCATCTACTCCAACTTTGTAATTAATAAAATCTTTAATCCAAACTTTACTTTCTACAAACTGAAATTCATAACTAGACTGATCAAAAATTAACCATAAGTAAATAGATATTAAAAAATTAATGATTGATACAAATAAAGAAACATACTTGATGCCTGTAATATTTTTTGAATTAATGAAAAAAAGAAATAATGCGCCAATTGAAGGCAAAAGGATTAGTGAAGAAATAATTGGGAAATTCATCATTTAATAATCAGGTAAGTTAGTATTAAAGAAAAGCCAATCAACATTATAAATGCGTATTGATAAATAAAACCGTTCTGAAATTTAACCGCCTTAATCGACAAGCCTTTAATAAGATTTGAAATACCATCTGGTCCAAATCTATCTATTGTTAAACCGTCAATCTTTTTCCAAAAAAATAGACCTAATTTTTTACAAGGTTCTACAAAGATATAAGAATAAAGCTCATCAAAATACCATTTCTTTTTTAAAAAATTTATTAATGGATAATTAGTTTTTGTAAAATTTTCTAATACACTTTTATCCTTCAAAAATAAGTAGTAAGAAATCGGTATGCTTAAAGTAACTATAGTCGGGGTTAACAAAATAAACCACAGCGGTGGATGATCTTCACTTAATGGCTCTAAAAATTTAATAGACTCTCCCCAAAAATTAATACTACTTTGATTGCCTATTAATAGATCTTTGAAAAAGAAACCGGCAAAAATTGACCCTAAACCAAGAACTATAAGTGGCAAAATCATCACCGCTGGTGACTCATGAATTTTTTCGTATTTGACTTCTTTATTGTTGTAATTTCCATGAAAAGTTTTAAAAAATAATCTCCATGAGTAAATTGCTGTTAACATAGCAGTAACAATTCCAATACCAGCTGCATAAATACCAGTTACGTTTCCTCTTAAATACGCAAATTCAATAATTGCATCTTTAGAATAAAAACCAGATAAAAAAGGGAAGCCAGTCAAAGCTAATGTGCCTACCAGCATTAAGGCATAAGTGTAAGGGATCTTTTTATATACCCCGCCCATTTTTTCGATATCCTGCTCATCTTTGAAAGAGTGTATTACAGAACCAGCTCCTAAAAAAAGTAAAGCCTTAAAAAAAGCATGAGTAAATAAATGAAACATAGCAACGTTGTATGCGCCTACACCAGTTGCAAAAAACATATATCCAAGCTGGCTACACGTTGAATAAGCAATTATCTTTTTTATATCGGTTTGGACTAATGCAATTGTAGCAGCAAAAAAAGCTGTACTCATTCCAATAACAGTAATTATATTGAGTGCTAAATCTGAATACTCATAAATAGGAGAACATCTTACAACTAAAAAAACACCTGCTGTAACCATTGTTGCAGCGTGGATTAATGCTGATACAGGTGTTGGTCCTTCCATTGCATCGGGTAACCAAGTGTGTAAAAAAATCTGGGCTGATTTTCCCATCGCACCTATAAATAACAATATACAAATTAAATCTATTGATTTAAATTCAAAACCAAGAAAATTTATATTTTTTGCATTCAAGGTTTGAATTTGACTGAATACTTCATCGTAACTAACTGTTCCAAAATAATAAAAAATTAAAAAAATACCAAGAGCAAAACCAAAATCTCCGACTCTATTAACGACGAAAGCTTTAATAGCGGCCGCATTAGCAGCTTTTTTTTTAAACCAAAAACCAATTAAAAAATACGAACAGAGACCTACTCCTTCCCACCCAAAGAATAATTGTAAAAAATTATCTGAAGTAACCAGCACTAACATTGCAAATGTAAATAAAGATAAATAAGACATGAACCTCGGTTTGTGAGGATCGTGAGACATATAACCAATTGAGTAGATATGAACCAACGCTGAAACAAGCGTTACCACAACCATCATGAGTGAGGATAGTGCATCTACTTTTATGGACCAATTTACATTTAATGTACCTGAGTTTATCCAACTAGAAATTAATAAATTATTTGAGTATCCATAATTTAATACTTTTAAAAATACTATTATTGAAAGGATAGAAGAAATACTAACAAAAAGACTTGTCATAAATTGGGAATATTTTTGGTCAAATTTATTACCAAAAAAACCAGCAATAAATGCACCAAGCAATGGTAAAAAAACTATGAAATATTCCATATTAACCTTTTAAATTTTCAATTTCTTCGACTCTTATTGTTCCTGCGTTACGGTAATAGACTACTATTATTGCTAAACCGATAGCCGCTTCTGCTGCTGCAACAGTTAAAATAAATAAAGTAAATATTTGACCGGATAAGTCTTGAAGAAATATTGAGAAAGATACTAGATTGATATTTACTGCCAATAATATTAATTCAATACTCATTAAAATAACAATTACATTTTTTCTATTTAAGAATATTCCAATTATACCAATAGTAAAAATGATTGCCCCTAATGTCAGATAATGCCCTAGGGAAACTTCAAACATCTATTTTAACCCCTTCATTTGATTTAACTTCTACTAGCTCAACACCTTGATTTTTTTCTCTAGATATTTGGCTAAAATAATTTTGTCTTTTAACTCCTTCTCTTTTCCTAAATGTGAGAACAATTGCTCCAATCATGGCCACAAGTAATATCATCCCTGAAATTTGAAATAGATGAATGTATTCTGTATATAATACGCTCCCTATAGTATGAGTATTTGTAGAATTTGAAATCAGACTATCAGAAAAGTTTTTGATAATGTCAGGTTTGTATTTCCATCCTCCAATTACGATTATTAATTCAAAAAAAATAATCAAACTTACAATTAGTCCTACAGGTATATGAGTGCTTGTTTCACTTGATTTGAACCATTGATTTTTTTGCTGAGCAACATTTAACATCATAACTACAAATAAAAATAAAACTGCAACTGCTCCAACATAAACAATTAACATTATCATTCCTAAAAATTCTGCACCTATCATAATAAAAAGGCATGAAATCGATATAAAATCTAATATAAGAAAGAAAACAGAATGAACAGTGTTCTTTGAGGCAGTTACCATTATTGCAGAGATTATTGCAACAAATGAAAAAAAATAAAAAAATATAGCGTGTGCTAACATTTACTATTATCTATACGGGTTATCAGCTTTTATATTTGCAGCTAAAACATTCTCCCATCTATCTCCATTTTCTAAAAGCTTTTCTTTATTGTAGTAAAGTTCTTCCCTAGTATGTGTTGCAAATTCAAAGTTAGGACCTTGCACTATAGCATCGACCGGACACGACTCTTCACACAAACCACAATAGATACATTTTAACATATCAATATCGTATCTTGTCGTTTTTCTACTTCCGTCTTCTCTTGCTGTAGACTCTATTGTAATTGCTTGAGCAGGACAAACAGCCTCGCAAAGTTTACATGCTATGCATCGTTCCTCCCCGTTTGGATATCTTCTTAAAGCATGTTCTCCCCTATATCGAGGTGAAATCTTACCTTTTTCAAAGGGGTAATTGATAGTTTTTTTTGGTTTAAATGACTCCTTGATAGCTATCAGTAAACCTGTCAAAAAATCTATTAAAAATATTGTTTTAAATATTCGAATTATATTCATAGTTTAATATACAGGTAATAAGTCAAAATATAATAAATAACCAGAAGTTAATACTACCCAAATTAAAGAGAAAGGCAGAAAAACCTTCCATCCAAGCCTCATAAGTTGATCATATCGATATCTTGGAACGATAGCTTTTATAAGTGCGAACAAAATAAACAAAAATAAAATTTTTAATATTAGCCACGCCGGTGGAGGCACCATGTCAAACAATGGGATGTCCATTGGTGCTAACCAGCCTCCTAGAAAAAGAATAGATCCAAGCGCACACATCAGCAAAATATTTGCATATTCACCCAACCAAAACATTGCATACATCATACCGCTATACTCTGTTTGATAACCTGCAACTAATTCAGCCTCTGCTTCAGGTAAATCAAATGGTGGTCTGTTTGTCTCTGCAAGAGATGAAATAAAGAAAATTACAAACATTGGGAATAAAGGAATTACAAACCAAATTTTCTCTTGAGCTAGAACTATATCACTTAAGTTTAATGAACCAACGCACAATAAAACATTAATAATTATTACTCCGATGGAAACTTCGTAAGATACCATTTGTGCTGCAGATCTTATTGAGCCCAAAAAAGGATACTTTGAATTTGAGGCCCAACCACCCATTATTATTCCATAAACACCCAAAGAGGAAACTGCAAATATATAAAGAATACCAACATTGATGTCAGCCAGAACATAATCTTCGCTGAAAGGAATTACGGCCCATGCAATAAGGGCTAAAGTCATTGTAACTATTGGAGCTAAAATAAATATAATTTTATTTGAGCTTGCAGGTATTATGATTTCCTTGAATATGTATTTTAGAGCATCTGCTAAAGTTTGAAATAAACCGAAAGGACCTACAACATTTGGTCCTCTTCTTTTTTGTACAAAAGCCCAAATTCTCCTGTCAAGCCACACAATCATTGCCACAGATACAAGAAGAGGAATTAAAACGTAGAGAATTTTGTAAACTTCAGAAAATAATAAAATTACTTTTTCCATTTAACCATCGGTTCCAGTTTTCAAAGAAGCAAGTTTTAAGTTTCTACATTCTGCCATCGTTTTAGAAGATCTAGCGATTACATTAGTAAAATAATAATCGATTTTATCCACAAAAATTTCTTCTTTTGAAAAATCATTTTTTATCAATTCATCATTTTTTTTTGTTTTTTGATTAAGATAATTTAAAAAATTATCTATTAGTTCCTGCTTATTAGTATAAAGACTTTTGCCTTTAAGTTTGTTTGATAATTCATTGACAATTTCCCAATCTTCTTTCGCTTCACCAGGTGGATAAGAAGCCTTAAAAGCTAATTGTAAATTACCTTCAAGATTAGTATAATATCCATCTTGCTCTGTATATGCTGCACTTGGCAATATTAGATCTGCCATTTCTGCTCCTTTGTCACCATGAGTTCCTACATAAACAATAAATTCATTTTTCTTCTTGATATTCAAATTGTCTTGACCAAATAAGAAAATCAATTCAAATTGATTTGACAACACCTTATCTATAGTTTCGTTATCTATAATATCTAAATCATATGAACCAACAGTTGACGCGTTATTAGAAAGAACGTTAATAGCGTTCCAGTCATCATTTATTTTATTGTTCTCAGATAAAAATTTTTTCATTCCTTCAAACAAGTATCCCGATGAATTAAGTTTAAGCGCTGATTGTCCAAAAATTATAACAGGTTTCTTTGCAGAAATTATTTTTTTGGAGACTTCATGCTCATTTGAAATTATTTTATTTAGTTCATCGGTATTATTTGATATGACTTTATATGGATATGTTAAATCTCCAACATCATTTAAAGAATAAATTTCAGTATTGTTTTTTAAATAACTTTTTCGTATTCTTGAATTTAGTATTGTTGCCTCATGTCGCGGGTTGGTGCCAATCAATAAGATAAAATCTGATTTTTCAATATTAGAAATTTGTGTATTAAAAATGTAGTTAGATCTAGAACTGTTATTCACATACGTTTTTTCAGACCTAGAGTCCAAGTTTTTGCAGTTTAAGATTCTATTAAAAAAATCTTTCACAGAAAATAAAGTCTCCATATTTGTAAGATCGCCTGTAATACATCCAATTTTCTCAGATTTAGTAACTTTTATTTTATCGATCAAAGTTCTGTAAGCTTCCTGCCAAGAGACTTTTTTGAAATTATTGTTAGATTTTATATAAGGTGTATCAAGTCTCTGGTACTTTAAACCGTCACATACATATCGAGTTTTATCTGATATCCACTCCTCATTTATGTATTCATTAATCTTTGGAAGTATACGCTTAACTTCCCAACCATATGTATCAATTCTTATATTTGAACCAACTGCGTCCATAACATCGATCGACTCTGTTTTTTTTAATTCCCATGGTCTTGCTTCAAAAACGTATGGCTTCGAAGTTAATGCGCCAACTGGACACAAATCTATAACATTACCTGAAAGTTCTGACTCCATAGATTTTTCCAAGTATGTAGTTATTTGAGTATCTTCTCCTCTGCCAATAGCACCTATCTCAGAAACACCAGCGACCTCAGTTGCAAATCTTATACACCTTGTGCAGTGAATACATCTTGTCATTTGAGTTTTAATTAGAGGACCCATATATTTTTCGGGAACAAATCTTTTATTTTCTTTAAATCTTGATTTATCAATTCCATAAAACATTGATTGATCTTGCAAATCACATTCACCTCCTTGATCGCAAACTGGACAATCAAGTGGATGGTTTGCTAATAAAAATTCCATCACACCTTTTCTTGCTTTTTCAACAAGTTCGGTGTTTGTTTTAATATTCATGCCATCTGAAACAGGCATCGCGCAAGAAGCAACCGGTTTTGGAGCTTTTTCAATCTCAACCAGGCACATTCTGCAGTTACCTGCTATTGAAAGTTTTTCGTGATAACAAAACCTTGGTATTTCAGCTCCTGCTAGCTCACATGCCTGCAAAACTGTTAGGCCATCTTCTACTTCTAGTTCGTTGTTGTTAACTTTTATTTTGGGCATTATCTTTTTCTAATAAATGTTGGTCTACCAGGTATGGAATATCTTTGTTTGATTTAATTAATGGATCGAAATTATTTCTTTTGATTATCTCTTTCTTGAAATTTCTCAAAAGACCTTGCACCGGCCAAGCAGAACCTTCGCCAAAAGCACAAATAGTATGACCTTCTATTTGTTTTGTGACATCAAACAACATTTCAACTTCCTCTCTCGATGCCTCGCCTTTAGCCATTCTTTCTAAAATTCTCCACATCCAACCCGAACCTTCCCTACAAGGAGTACATTGACCACAACTTTCATGTTTATAAAATCGAGCTATTCTTGCAAAACATTTAATAATATCTTGATCTTTATTAATAACGACTATTCCCGCGGTTCCTAACCCACTTTTATTTTCTACTAATGAGTCAAAATCCATAGTTATCTTTTCTGAAATTTCTTTATTTAATAAAGGCATAGAAGAACCGCCAGGTATTACCGCTTGTAAATTCTCCCATCCTCCTACTACTCCCCCAGCATGAGTATCAATTAAATCTTTTAAAGGAATACCCATTTCTTCCTCAACGTTACAAGGTTTGTTTACATTTCCCGATATACAAAAAATTTTAGTACCTGTATTTTTTGGTTTGCCTAATGATGCAAACCACTTAGACCCTTTTCTTAAAATTGTAGGAACTACTGAAACAGTTTCAACATTATTAACTATAGTTGGACAACCATATAGTCCAACTAATGCCGGAAAAGGAGGTTTTAATCTTGGTTGGCCTTTATTACCCTCAATACTTTCAAGCATAGCTGTTTCTTCACCACATATGTAAGCTCCGGCTCCGTAATGAATATAAACATCTAAATCCCAACCAGTCCCAGATGCATTTTTACCAATTAAATTATCTCTATAAGCCTCATCAATTGCTTTTTGCAATCTTACACCCTCGTTGTAATACTCACCTCTTAAGTAAATATAACATTTATGAGAATTAACAGTGTAAGCTGCTATCAAACAACCTTCTAAAAGTTTGTGAGGTTCAAATCTTAGAATATCCCTATCCTTGCAAGTTCCTGGCTCGGACTCATCTGCATTAATTACAAGGTAGTGAGGCCTTGATCCAACCTCTTTGGGTGCAAATGACCATTTTAAGCCTGTTGGAAAACCTGCCCCACCTCTGCCTCTTAATTCTGATTTTTTAACTTCATCAATAATCCAATCTCTACCTTTTTCACATAACTCTTTAGTATTTGTCCAATCACCTCTTTTTTTTGAAGAGTTTAAGTCAGCACCTAGATCATTATATAAGTTTTTAAATATTCTATCTTCGTCTTTAAGCATTTTTTATATCCAATAATGTTTTTCTGTTGTTTTCAGGCTCCGAATTTATTCTTCCCCTGTATGATCCTGGCTTTGGTTTTTTACCCATAAGCACATCATCAATAATTTTTTCACTTTGTTTAATATCTAAATCTTCATAATAATCATTATTAATTTGCATCATTGGAGCATTTATACAAGCACCAAGACATTCTACCTCCGTCCAAGAACAATTTCCATTTTCAGATACTACATTTTCTTTTTCAGATATTTTCTTTTTGCATACATCTACAATCTTATATGCCCCTCTGATCATACAGGGAGTTGTGGTGCAAATTTGGACATGAAAATTTCCTACAGGTGAAAGATTATACATTGAGTAGAAAGAAGCTACTTCATAGACATTGATGTAAGGCATATTTAAAAACTTAGCAATATATTTGATTGCTGATAAAGGTATCCAGTTATTGTTTTGTCTTTGAGCAATATAAAGTAAAGCCATTACAGCGCTTTTTTCTTTTCCCTTCGGATAATTTGACAAAATTTTTTTTGCAGCTTCAAGGCTTTGTTGATTAAATTCAAATTTTTCAGGTTGATCTTTTGAAATTTTTTTTAAACTCATCTGTCTATTTCTCCAAACACGATATCTAATGAACCTAATACAGCCGGTACATCAGCTAACATGTGTCCTTTAATCAAATAATCCATTGCTTGAAGATGAGAAAAGCCAGGTGCCCTAATTTTACATTTATAAGGTTTGCTTGAGCCATCAGAAATTAAATAAACACCAAATTCACCTTTTGGTGCTTCCACCGCTGTATAAATCTCATCTTTTTTTACTCTATAACCCTCTGTAAATAGTTTAAAATGGTGTATTAATGCTTCCATTGACTCTTTAATTTCTTTTTTAGGTGGTGGAGTAATCTTATTATCCTGAGATTTTACAGGTCCTTTTGGTAACTGTTCTAAACATTGTTTAATTATTTTTATACTTTCTCTCATTTCCTCCACTCTACAAAGGTACCTGTCATAACAATCTCCATTTTTTCCTATCGGCACCTTAAATGATATTTGTTCGTAACAATCATATGGTTGAGATTTTCTTAAATCCCAAGGTATACCTGAGCCTCTCATCATAACACCTGAGAATGAATAATCTAACGCATCGTCTTTTGAAACTATTCCAATATCTACATTTCTTTGCTTAAAAATTCTATTATCAGTAAGTAAAGTCTCTAAATCATCAATTATTTTGGGGAAATCATTACAAAATTTTAAAATATCTGTATCGAGTCCTCTTGGCAGATCTTGGTGAACACCTCCTGGTCTAAAATAATTTGCATGTAATCTTGATCCTGAAACACGCTCGTAAAATTCCATTAGTTTTTCTCGCTCTTCGAAACCCCATAGTGAGGGAGTTAATGCACCCACGTCTAAAGCTTGTGTAGTGATGTTGAGTATATGACTTAATATCCTTCCAATTTCGCAAAAAATAACTCTTATGTACTGACCTCTAATTGGTACCTCAATATCTAAAATTTTTTCGATAGCTAAAGCAAAAGCATGTTCCTGGTTCATTGGAGCTACATAGTCAAGTCTATCAAAATAAGGTATTGCTTGGGAATATGTTTTGTTTTCAATTAACTTTTCAGTACCTCTATGAAGTAAACCAATATGAGGATCGGCTTTTTCAACAATTTCTCCATCCAGTTCTAATATCAATCTTAAAACACCATGCGCAGCTGGGTGTTGTGGGCCAAAATTAAGATTTAATGTTTTTGTTTGTTTACTCATTAATTTTTTTAATTTCTTTTATGTATTCTGTACCTTTCCATGGACTATTATAGTCAAAATTTCTATAGTCTTGTTCTAGTTTTACTGGCTCATATATTACTTTTTTTTTCTCTTCACTATATCTAACTTCTGTATGACCGGTAATTGGGAAATCTTTTCTTAATGGATGTCCCTGAAACCCATAGTCTGTCAAGATTCTTCTTAAATCTGGATGATCCTGAAAATCAATTCCATACATATCAAAAACTTCTCTTTCCATCCAATTTGCTGAAGGGAAAATATTTGTTATCGAGAAAACTTTTTCATTTTCGTTTAAAGAAAAATCAATAATAATTCTGTTATTGAGTTCATGGCTTAGTAAAAGATAAATCATTCTAAATCTACTTTTTTTATTTGGATAATCAACTGCAGTAATGTCTATAAGCTGTTTAAATTTCAAATCCGGGTTTGTTTTCAAAAATAATAATACATTTTTTAAATCATCTTTTTCT
This sequence comes from uncultured Pelagibacteraceae bacterium, assembly GCA_902623785.1. Classification (GTDB taxonomy): domain Bacteria; phylum Pseudomonadota; class Alphaproteobacteria; order Pelagibacterales; family Pelagibacteraceae; genus Pelagibacter. The sequence goes on along the minus strand of CACNVG010000002.1, from coordinate 76,176 downwards.
ATAGTTATGTTTAATGTACTGTGCACAATTTTTGACGTGCTTATCTTGGTATTAAGCTCTGAATTAATTTTTTTTTCTAAGTCTATATTATTTAACATTATCTGTTTATAGAGCCTTGATCTCTAATTTTTTTTTGCAACTGCATAATTCCATATAAAAGAGCTTCTGCAGATGGTGGACATCCAGGTACATAAACATCAACAGGGACAACTCTATCACAGCCTCTTACAACTGAGTATGAGTAATGGTAATAACCACCTCCATTTGCACAGCTGCCCATTGAAATAACGTATCTTGGTTCAGGCATTTGATCATAAACTTTTCTCAACGCTGGTGCCATTTTATTTGTCAAAGTTCCAGCTACTATCATAACATCTGATTGTCTTGGTGAAGCTCTTGGAGCTGCACCAAATCTTTCTAAATCATATCTGGGCATAGATGTTTGCATCATTTCAACAGCACAACAAGCAAGTCCAAATGTCATCCAATGTAGTGAACCCGTTCTTGCCCAATTAACTAGGTTATCAACTGAAGTTGTAATAAAACCTTTTTCTGCAAAATCTTTGGCAAGTTGCTTGAATTCTATTGGAATTTGATTTTCTTTTTCTTTTAAACTCATTCCCAATCTAAAGCACCTTTCTTCCATTCATAAATAAAACCTACTGTTAAAATAAACAAAAAAATCATCATTGATACAAAACCGAATATTCCAATTTTTCCTAAAGAAATAGCCCATGGAAAAAGAAAAGCTATCTCTAAATCAAATATTATAAATAAAATTGCAACTAAATAAAATCTAACATCAAATTCCATTCTAGAGTCATTAAATGGCTCAAAGCCACATTCATAAGCAGATAATTTCTCTGGATCAGGTTTTTTTGGTGCAACCACAAAATTTAAAAAAATGAAGCCAACACTAATTAATAATGCTAATCCAAAAAAGATTATTATTGTTAGATAATTATTTAAAAAATCTTCGTACATATACATTTATATATAATCTTTTTGATTAAATGAAAGTGCAGTTAAGTCACGTATTTGGTGGCTTATTCATTGAAAGATTTGGGAAAATGATAATCATTATCATTAATGGCGGGAGTGACGGGACTCGAACCCGCGACCTATCGCGTGACAGGCGATCGCTCTAACCAACTGAGCTACACCCCCATTTATAAACATCTTGGTGGGCGGTAAAGGACTCGAACCTTTGACCCCCTCGGTGTAAACGAGATGCTCTACCAACTGAGCTAACCGCCCTCCAAAGAACAATACTAATACATTAGAGATAAGATAAAGTAAATTATTTTTTATTGAATACTTGCTTGAGTTTTTTCAGATTTTTTACCTTCAGATATTTTATCTACTTCAACCCATTCTGTAGGTTTTAAATCTTTAGTAAGGGCTATTTTTAAAACTTCATCAGCAGTTCTAACGGGGGTAATTTTAATATCATCTTTTACTTTTTTTGGAATATCTACTAAATTTTTTTCGTTATCTTTCGGTATTAAAACTTGTTTAATTCCCGCTCTGTGAGCTGCTAATAATTTCTCTTTTAAACCACCTATTGGAAGAACTTGACCGGTAATTGTTACCTCTCCAGTCATTGCAATATCCTTATTAACTGGAATTTTAGTGATGGATGAAACTATTGAAGTCACCATTGCAATTCCCGCAGATGGACCATCTTTTGGTGTTGCTCCTTCAGGCACGTGTATATGAAAGTCTTTTTTTTCAAAAACCGGCGGTATTATTCCAAATTCTAAACATTTAGATCTTACATATGATTTTGCAGCTTTTACAGATTCTTGCATAACATCCCCTAGTTTACCTGTTATTTGCATTCTTCCTTTACCTGACATATTAACGGTTTCTATCTTTAATATTTCTCCTCCAAATTCAGTCCATGCTAGACCAGTAACAATACCTATTTTATTTTCTTCTTCCAATTCACCGAATTTAAACTTTTTAACGCCGAGAAATTCATTTAAGTTGCTATTGTTTACGTCAACTTGTTTGCTTTCATTATTGACGACTTTCTTAACTACTTTTCTTGTTATTTTTGATATTTCTCTTTCAAGGTTTCTTACTCCTGACTCTCTTGTATAGTATCTTATTATATCCTTAATAGTCCCATCTGATAAATTCATTTCATTTTCTTTTACACCGTTATCTTTAACTTGTTTTGGTAATAAATATTTATTTGCAATATTGATCTTTTCATCTTCAGTATAGCCAGGAATTCTAATTACTTCCATTCTATCCAAAAGTGGTGGTAATATATTTAATGTGTTTGCTGTTGTTACAAATAGAACATCCGATAAATCATAATCAACTTCCAAATAATGATCATTAAATGTCGTATTTTGTTCAGGGTCAAGAGCCTCGAGTAATGCAGATGAAGGATCGCCTCTGTAATCATTTCCAACTTTATCTATTTCATCTAATAAAAATAAAGGGTTTTTAGTCCCAGCTTTTTTCATCATTTGGATAATTTTTCCTGGTAAAGAACCTATATATGTTCTTCTGTGGCCTCTTACTTCAGCTTCATCCCTGACACCGCCTAAAGACATTCTTACAAACTGTCTGTTAGTAGCCTTAGCTATAGATTTACCTAAAGACGTTTTTCCAACACCAGGAGGTCCAACTAAACACAAAATTGGTCCCTTAAGTTTATTCATTCTTTTTTGAACAGCAAGAAATTCTATAATTCTTTCTTTAACCTTATCTAATCCAAAATGATCTTCATCCAAACACTTTTGCGCTTTATTCAAGTCAATTTCTACTTTATCTTTTTTGAACCATGGTAGGTCAATCATCCAATCTAAATAATTTCTTACAACAGTAGCTTCAGCAGACATAGGGCTCATGTTCTTAAGTTTTTTGAGTTCAGACATACATTTTTTTTCTACGTCTTTTGGCATTTTAGCTTTTAAAATTGATTTACTTAAATTAGATGTTTCGTCTTTACCATCCTCAATTTCACCTAGCTCTTTTTGAATAGCTTTCAGCTGTTCATTAAGATAGTATTCTCTTTGGGTTTTTTCCATTTGGGTTTTTACTCTTCCCCTTATTCTTTTTTCAACACCAATGATACTTGTTTCATTTTCCATTATCTTGATAATTAAATTAAGTCTTTTCTTGACATCATTTGTTTCGAAAATTTGCTGCTTTTCTGAGATTGAGGCATTTAAATGAGAAGCGATGTTATCAGCTATTTTCGCAGGATCTTTTAAAGATTTTATGTTGTTAATCGTTTCGTTAGAAATTTTTTTGTTGATTGAAGTTAATTTTTCTAATTTTTTAACTGCGGTCATTGCAATGGGCATCAAGTCTTCTTGTTTTGATAAAACATCAGTTATTTTTTCAAAAGAACATGTAATGAAATTTTGATTATCAGTATAATCTACAATTTTTACTCGATTAATTCCCTCGACAAGGACTTTAACAGTTCCATCTGGAAGTTTCAAAAGTTGAAGAATATTACTTTCACAACCATAAGTGAAAACGTCATTTTTACTTGGATCATCAACTTCAGAATTTTTTTGTGTAACTAAAACTATCTTTTTCTCTTTTTTCATTACCTCATTAAGAGCGTTGATAGATTTATCTCTTCCTACGAATAGAGGTATCACCATGTTTGGAAAAACTACAATGTCCCTTAAAGGTAAAAGTGGTAAATTAAATTTAATTTCCATATGTTAAATATGGATATTAAATTAAATAATGCAATACCTTTTTATTAATTATTAACTAATTTATTATGCAGCCGAGGTCTTATTCTTATCTTTATCTTTTTGAGCGTTTTTTGAGTGAACTATTATTGGTTGGTTTTGCCCTTTAGCCGCACCAGAATCAACAATTACTTCTTCGACATTTTCCATGCTAGGTAGATCAAACATGGTTTTCAATAAAACTCCCTCTAATATAGATCTCAAACCTCTTGCGCCTGTTTTTTTTGATATGGCCTTTTGAGCAATTTCTTTAATTGCGCTATCTTTAAATGTTAATTTAGCCGCTTCTAATTTAAAAAGTTCTTGATATTGTTTAATTAAAGAATTTTTTGGCTCAAGTAAAATTTTAATTAAAGATTTTTCATCAAGATCTTCTAATGTTGCAATTATAGGAAGACGTCCAATGAATTCAGGTATTAATCCATACTTCAATAAATCCTCAGGCTCTAGACTCTTCATCCATTCGCCAGTTTTTTTATCTTCAGTATTCTTAACATCTGCACCAAAACCAATTGACGATCCCTTATCTCTTTGAGATATAATTTTTTCTAGTCCTGCAAAAGCACCACCACAAATAAATAGTATATTAGTTGTATCAACTTGTAAAAATTCTTGTTGTGGATGTTTTCTTCCACCTTGAGGAGGAACACTTGCTATAGTACCTTCCATAATCTTTAGAAGTGCCTGTTGAACCCCTTCACCTGATACATCTCTTGTTATAGATGGATTTTCAGATTTTCTACTAATCTTATCGACTTCATCTATATATACAATGCCACGTTGAGCTTTTTCAACGTTGTAGTCTGCTGATTGTAAAAGTTTTAAAATTATATTTTCAACATCTTCACCTACATAACCAGCTTCAGTTAAGGTAGTTGCATCTGCCATCGTAAATGGAACATCTAATATTCTTGCTAAGGTTTGCGCAAGTAACGTTTTTCCACATCCAGTGGGGCCTATTAATAATATGTTAGATTTAGCTAGCTCTACATTTTTACTTGTTTTGTTTTCATAATTTAATCTTTTGTAATGGTTATGGACTGCTACTGATAAAACTTTTTTTGCTAACTGTTGTCCAATTACATAATCATCAAGAACTGAGCAAATCTGTTTTGGAGATGGTAATCCATCTTGGTGTTTGACAAATGTATCCTTGCTTTCCTCTTTAATTATGTCCATACATAATTCAACACATTCATCACAAATAAAAACTGTTGGACCAGCAATTAATTTTCTTACTTCATGCTGACTTTTTCCACAGAACGAACAATACAAAATGTTTTTATTATTACTCATATTTTAAAAATTTATAAAACGAATCACCTTAATACTTTATATTATAACTTATATGAGTGACGCAAGGGGAGTATGCAGTTTGATCTACATCTAGTAAAGTTTTAGGTTCTTTTTGCAACAACTTGATCAATCAGTCCAAAATCTTTAGCGTTTTCTGATGTCATGAAATTATCTCTTTCAAGAGCAGCTTTAATTTCATTCTCGCTTTTACCTGTATGTTTTGAATAAATTTGGTTCAACCTTTTTTTCAAAGACAAAACCTCATTTGCATGAATTTCAATATCGGTGGCTTGACCTTGAAAACCTGCAGAAGGTTGATGCACCATAATTCTTGAATTCGGCAGGGAAAATCTTTTACCTTTTTGTCCCGCAGCAAGTAAAAACGAACCCATGGATGCGGCTTGACCAATACATAGTGTAGAAACATCAGGTTTAATATATTGCATAGTATCATAAATTCCCAAGCCTGCTGTTACTAAACCACCTGGACTATTGATGTATAAAGAAATTTCTTTTTTTGGATTTTCAGACTCAAGGAATAATAGTTGTGCTGTAACTAAAGATGCAACAGTATCATTTATTGGTCCAACTAAAAAAACAATTCTTTCTTTTAATAATCTCGAGTAAATATCATAAGCTCTTTCGCCTCTACTTGATTGCTCAACAACCATTGGGATCAGAGTATTCATTTGTTCTAAGATTTTTTCACTCATAACTTCGAATCAATCACTTATACAACTTGGAATTACTTTTTGCTAACTTTTTTTGCTTTTTTTTTAATTGGGGCTTTTTTTGGTTTCTTTTCAGATGTCTTGGGCTTCTTTTCAGTGACATCTGAAGATGATTGGGCTTTTAGATTTTTTTCGTTTTCCTCTTTTAAAATTTTCTCTGCTTCTGATTTATCAATTTCTTTGACAGTTTTTTTAGCCTTTGATTTTATAAAATCAATTATCTTTTGTTCATAAATATTACCTCGTAATGATGCTGCAGCTTCAGGATTTTTTTGATAATAATCCATTACAAGTTTTTCTTGTCCGGGCATCATACCAATTTGTTTTTGAATTTCAGATTGAATCTCTAAATTTTCAACTTTAATATTATTTTCTTCTCCAATTTGATTAAGAATTAAACCTAGTTTAATTCTTTTTTTTGCATTTTTTAAATTCGTACTTTTGTTTTTTTCTATTGCCTCTTTATCAAGACCTTGATTAAGAATGTTTAATTCCTGGTCAATTAATGTGCTAGGGATCTCATCAATTTTAAAATTTTCAATCTCCTCTAAAATTTGATTTTTTGAAATTTGATCAAGAGAGTTTTTGTATTGGTCATTTAATTGTTTTGACACCAAATTTTTTAGATCGGCTAAATCTTTGGCCCCAAGTTTTTTTGCAAATTCATCGTCAATGGGTAAAGGTTTATGTTTTTTAACTGAAGTAATTTTGCACATGAATATTGCTTTTTTTCCAACTAACTCCTTTTCTGGAAAGATTTCTGGTAAAACTGCATCAACTTTTATTTCTTCATCTTTTTTTGCTTTTAATAATTGTTTATCAAAACCTTTTATGAATAAATCTTTTCCAAGTTCTAATTGTGTGTTTTTACCCTCACTACCTTTAAATTCTTTTCCGTCTACTGTTGCTTTGTAATCAAATGTAACTAAATCACCTTCATTAGCAACCTTTGCTGCATCAACTTCAACAAAATTTTTTTGATTTGATGCAATTTCTTTAATTCTTTTGTCTGTCTCTTCTTTAGATAAGTTTACTTTATATTCTTTATATTTAATATTATCTAAAGTATTTAATTTTACTTTAGGCATTTCTGTAACGCTAATTACATATTCGAGATCTTTGCCTTCTCCGAATTGTTTTAAATCAATTTTAGGCTGAAGTGCAGGTTTAATTTTCTTTTCATCTAATGCTTTTGTTGTAGTTTCTTTTAAAATTTTATCTATAACTTCGCCGTATATTGCTTTACCAAATTGTCTTTTAATTAAATCTTTTGGAACTTTTCCTGGTCTAAATCCTTTTAAGACTACATCGTTTTTTAATTGGTCATACTTCACATCAAGTTCTTTATTGATGGTGTTTTTATCAACAAAAACTTTTAAATTTTTCTCAAGACCTTTTTTTGTTTCTACTGTTACTTTCATAAAAATATGGTAGGCGAGAAAGGACTCGAACCTTCACATGTTGCCATATTGGTTCCTAAGACCAACGCGTCTACCAATTCCGCCACTCGCCCAATTTACAAAGATTTATATCTTATAGAATGAATTTGTCCAATTAGAATAATTGTGCAATTATGAGAAAAATTAAAAAAAATTTATGATTGTTTCGCCTTGTATAAGTATTTGTAAAACAGATCCTGTCTCAGGCTATTGTTATGGTTGTGCTAGAAAAACTGAGGAAAAAATTGCCTGGAAAAACCCAGAGACTACTGATGAATGGAAAAAGAAAAATTTAAAAGAGTTAAAAGGTAGGATGTCAGGCTGGCAATTAGATGCATTTTTAAAATCTTATGATATTAAGATTAAAGAAGGGGTATCTTTATTTAAAAAGAGTTTAAAGTGAGTAAGTCAACAACAGTTATTATCATTTATGTATTAGGTCTTGTAATTGGTGCATTATTCTTTGATCTGTGGGGCGCTGAAACTAGTGTCAAAAAAGGGTTGATTGGTATTGGGTGGACTGCCTTATTTTTAATTTTTCTTTTTCTTGCTGAGAAAAAAGAAGATTAATTAATTTCTAATGATGAAAGAATCTCCAGGTTTTTATCAGTAATTACAATCTCGCCGGAGCTTGTTGCTAAATCTAAAATTTCAGAAATTACAACATAATGAGTAACTAATGCTAAATTTCCAGAGTAGTCCCAATTTTTAATAAATTTGTGAAAATCTAAAATTTGTTTATCTTTGTTTTTTGAAAATCGTTTATCATAAAAAGAATTTAGAAAATTTTTTGTCTCATAATACCCAAAAGCTATTTTGGCAGTATCTTTACACCTGCACCATTCGCTCGATAGTACTTTTGTAAACTTTATGTCGTTTTCTTTAAAATACTTACCAATTTTCAATGCTTGTTGTTCACCGTTTTTGCTTAGATTTCTTTGAGTTGAACAATCCAAAATATCAAAATTTGGGGGATCTCCATTTCCTGGAGCAATAGCATGACGAATGAATATTATATTGTTCTCTTTTTTCAAGATTTCCAAGACTTTTTCGCTGGCGAAGCTTGTCTTGTTTAATAAAAATAGAAAAAAGATTAATATTACTTTAAAATATTTCATTATGAATTTAAATTTTCAAAAATTAAATCAATCTATTATTAAATGTGGCAAATGTCCAAGGCTAGTAAAATTTAGAAAAAAAATTTCTGTTGAAAAAAGAAAACAATATGAAGATGAAATTTATTGGGGCAAACCGATCACTGGTTTTGGAGATACAAAAGGAAAAATTCTTTTTGTCGGATTAGCACCTGCGGCCCATGGTGGTACAAGAACTGGAAGGGTGTTTACTGGTGATAAATCATCAGATTTTCTTTATAAATGCTTACACGGTGTTAAAATTTCAAATCAATCAAATTCAGACAATATAAATGATGGGTTAAAACTAACAGATGCATATATAACAACTGCGCTTAAATGCGTTCCACCTGGTGATAAACCTAATAGAGATGAATTGGTTAACTGTTTTCAATTTTTTAATAATGAAATTGACAATTTAAAGAATCTTAAGACAATTGTTGCTTTGGGAAAAATTGCTTTTGATAGTTGTGTTCTTTTTTTTAAAAAAAATTATAGTTTTAATGAAAAAATTAACTTTTCACATGGAAAAATTTATTCACTTCCAAAAAATATCAAATTAGTTGCTTGTTATCACCCGAGTCCGAGAAATGTTAATACTGGCAGAATTAATGAAAAGAAAATGAAAAATCTTTTTAAAAGAGTATTGAAATTAAACTAGTTTTTCTAGCTCTACTTTTAATGTCCCGGGAATTTTGACAGGCTTACCCTTTTTGTCAATTGTTACTAAATGAATTTCCGCCTCTGTAATTTGATCATTTCCTTTAAATACTTTTTGAGACATAAAAAAAGAAGTTTTTGTGATTTCTTTTATATTCGATTTTATCTCTAAATTATCTTCAAGTAAGGCAGATTTCATATAACTTATATTGCATGATTTAACTATTATATAAATTCCGTTTTCATCGATTAGTTTTTTGTTAGTAAAGCCTAAAGATTCTAAAGCATCACTTCTGGCTCTTTCCATGAATTTAAGGTAATTAGCATAGTATACAACACCACCAGCATCAGTATCTTCGTAGTAAACTTTTAATTTAAAAGAAAAAGTTTTCATTAGTTCTTTAAAGTAACTTATTCTGAAGAAAAATATATATTTTTATAGTAAGAAATAGCCTGAGATTTTGATTGATCAGTATCAACCATGATTGCGACACCATCTAAAATATCAACGTTTAAATTATGAAATCTTTTGTAGTCTTCCTTTACGTTAGTTTTGACTGTAACCCACTCATTTTTATTCTTATCAATACTAGATAAAACATAATCAATCGAACTTTTGGTATATGGACTTGGCCAATTTTCTCCTATGGATGAATTACTTGAGAATACATAATTTATTGCCTTGTTCGATAATGGAGTCATGCCTGTTTTCTTAACAACAAAAAATCTTGCTGCGAAATCATGACCTTTCTTTGATTTTTCATTGATACCAGGTAGCCCCTTTTCAACCTTCCAAGTGATATTTAAAAATGGTGTTTGATTAAGATCTATAGGCGCCTCCTTACCTAATCCTGAACCGCCATTTTCTACCTTAGCTTTTAATATATTTGCACCATCTTCAGCTAAAGTGCTGTATTCAGTCATATTTTTGGCTCCTCGAACTTTTCTGACTTTAAGATTACTTAACTCCTCATCAGTAAACTTAAACACTTCAATATTTTGAGAGTAACTAAAAGATATGGAGGATAGAAAGATTAGAATAGCAACAAATATTTTGGGCATGAAGTTCATATAAACTAAAAAAAAAAAAATTCAAATTTTTTTTAAAATCTTACTTTTGACAATTTTCAGTCATTCAAAATACATTTTTAAGGCATATAAAGATAATATGAAAAAATATATCTCCTTAATCTTATTGATTATGTTAACAAACTGTTCAACTCATACAGTAAAATTGGGTAAAAAATGTACAAAATTAGCTTCAGATAATACCTACGAGAAGTCATACGTATGGATCATAAATAAAGGTAGTCTTGAGACATTTGATAACAAAATTAATAAAGAAAATTGTACCAATAATGGAGAGAAGCTTTGAAAACTTTATCCATTTTTATGCTCTTAATTTATTGGTCTGTTATAATCTTAGCTCCAGTTATAGCTAACGAAAAAAGTAAGTATTTTGAAACAAATATTATAATCCCCAAAGAAAAGCCTAATAAGTAGATCTTCCGCCACTAATGTCAAATACAGCGGCGGTTGAAAAAGAGTTTTCTGCAGAAGATAACCAGCAAACCATTGAGGTAAGTTCCTCTAGTTCAAGAAATCTTGCCCTTGGTACTTTTGAAAGCATCCTTTGAACGTGCTCTTTCGACATTTGATCAAGAATTCTAGTTTTAGCTCCCGCTGGAGTTATTGCATTGACTGCTATATTCTTATCTGCAAGCTCTTTTCCTAAAGATTTTGTGAGCGCTATTACCCCTGCTTTAGAAGAGCTATATGCGCTAGCTTTCGCGTTTCCATCTTTGCCAGAGACAGATGCTATATTTACAATTCTTCCATAATTATTTTTAATCATGTGGGGTACAACTGACTTACAACAGTTAAAAGTTCCATGTAAATTGATATTAATTATTTTTTTCCATTCTTCGTAATCATAATTCCATAATTCTGTTGTTGAGCCTGTAATCCCAGCATTATTTATCAAAATATCAATTTTTATTTTAGATGAAATTTTTTTTACGACATCATCAACACTCTTAGGGTCTGATACGTCTACAACATCACTGGAAAGATTTTGATCATTGATTAATTCTGAAGCTTTTTTAAGTTCTTTTTCATCAGAGTCCCATATAATTACTTTAGCCCCTGATTGGAGAAATCTTTTTGCAATATCAAGTCCAAATCCTTGTGCACCGCCAGTAATAATTGCATTTTTGTTATTTAAATCAAATTTATTCATCAATCGCTTGCTAATAAATAATAAGTAATACCCGCAATTATAAAGCCTATTATAAAAGAAAAAGTATCTAAAAACATGAATTTTGAATTCCAAATTGATGCAGATGAAAATATGAATCCTATAAAAAAAGAATAATACGCTTTTAAGTGCCATCCTCCAGAATAAAGGTATGCACTATCTTTTCTTGCTGAAAATAAATCTTTATTTATGACCACTTTATTTTTGACTACATAATAATCAAAAATCATTACACCAAAAATTGGTCCAAAAAAAGCTGAAAGTGTATCAATTATCGACATGGATCCATTTTGACTGAAGAATGGTGTCCAAAAAATTCCAATTAAAAAACCAAACAAAATTATTAAAAACCCAGAGCTCTTTAAAGAAAGACTGTTTGGAAGTAAATTTAGTAAAATGTTTTGTGAAGGGAAATAATTTGCAATTAAATTAGTTGATGATGATGCAAAAAAAATAAAGATTAAAACTGTTACAGTTATGTAAGTATTGTTAATTTTCCCTACAATATCTGTCGGATTTGTAAGCAGTTTTTGTGTTGATATAAGGCTACTTTTAAAAAAAACGTCAGCACCTATCACAATAACCAGTAACAAAAATGAATAAATTATTGTACTTATAATTAAACTTAAATTTCCTTTAAGAAGCTCTTTGGGGCTTTTTACATATCTTGAGTAGTCTCCAAAATTCATAATCAAAATAGAAAAATACGCAAATAAAGTTCCTGTGATACCAATCATATTTTTTAATTGAAAATCAGTAAATCCACTATTAAGATTTATTTTGCTTATAAATGTGTCCATAACGAATAACTCTGAATCAGCTATCAATACTACAAAAAACAGTAATAAACCTAAATAAACAAATAAAGCTGAGAAATTAATAAAATTTCTTATAAATTTTTGTCCTCTGCTAAATAAAAAAAATTGAATTAAAATTGTAAAAACAAAACTGACCCAATCAATTAGATTCATGGTCATAAAGTAGTTGAAGAAAATATCGTTGTTTAGTAGCTCGCTGTCAAATTGAAATAAAGAAACTCTAATTAAATATCCAATAGATTTTGAAATAAAATATGTTTGAACGCCAAAAAAGAATATTCCTACTAGACCTCTTATCAAACTTATAAATCTTGCTCCTTGATAGCCGGTTGATACTCTTAGAAAAACTGGAAAAGGAATTCCATGTTTTTGAGAGGGTTTTCCGATAATATAAGATAAATAAACCACCAATAAAGAAGCTAGCAAACTTCCAAATAAAACTTCATAAAAATTTAAATTATAAACAAAATATAATGAAGCTATTAAAGCAAAAGACATTATGCTTTGAAGTCCCACAGACCAAAAACAAAACATGTCTTTCCAGTCCCAATTTTTGTCAACAGGGTTTACTGAAACTATTTCCCAGTTTGTAAGATTAAATTTTTCTTTTTCTGAACTCACATTTACATATTAAACAAATATGTATTACTGTCCATACAAGACAGTAGGTAACCAAAGGACAATTTTAGGAAAAATAATAATAATGATTAGTCCAATTATCTGAAGGACCATAAACTGCATCATTCCAAGATAAATATCCTTTAAATCCCACTCTGGAACGACCCCTTTTAAGAAATAGGCCGATAAGGCAACAGGTGGAGACAGCCAGGCGGTCTGTAAATTAACTGCTACGAGAATCGCAAACCAAGTTAAATTAAATCCTAAAGCTTCAACTAGTGGTAGGATAATTGGAATTATTATCATTACTATTGGAACCCATTCTAGTGGCCAACCTAATAGAAATATCATTACCATTATCATTGCAAGTATTAGGTATTTATTCATTTCTAAACCTAATAAAAATTCAGTTAACAATGTTGGAGTACCCAATCTTGCGAACACTGCACCAAAGAAATTTGATGCAGCAACTAAAACCATTATTAAAGCTGTAATTTCTAATGTTTTTACAAGAGCTTCTTGTAATTTTGGTAAAGTTAATTTTTTATAAGATAGTGATAGGAGTAGTGCACCCATTGCGCCACATCCTGCTGCTTCTGTAGGTGTAGCAAATCCAAATAATATACTTCCTAGAGCAGCAAAAACTAATGCAGCAGGCGGTACGAGACCTAGGAAAAATTCAATCCACACTTCTTGCATACTGACCGCTCTCATATCCTCAGGTAAAACAGGTCCTAATTTGGGATTTATCATACATCTGATTGTTGTGTAAGCCGCATATAAAGATGCAAGTAATATTCCGGGTAAAATTGCAGCCGCAAATAAATCAATAACTGGTATTTCCATTATTGGGCCCATTACCACTAACATAATACTTGGTGGAATTAAAATGCCCAAAGTACCACCGGCTGTTATTGTACCTGCAGCAAGTTTTACATCGTATCCTGATCTGTTCATTGATTTAGCAGCCATTATTCCTAAAATTGTTACTGAAGCACCTACTATTCCAGTTGCAGCTGCAAAAATTACTGAAACAAATAAAACAGCATAATATAAAGCGCCTCTAACTTTTGATAACATTAATTGAAAAGCTGAAAATAATCTTTCCATTAAGCCAGCTTGTTCCATCATTATTCCCATAAACACAAAGAGCGGAACGGCGGCGAGAGTTTGTTCGGTCATTACCATGGAGAATTGCAGGGTCATTAAATAAAATACTAATTTTCCAAAACCTAAATAACCAAAAACAAACCCAAGAAATATGAGTGTAAAAGAAATTGGGAAACCAACAAATATTGCAAATAACATTACTCCAACTAATATAAAACCAAGTAATGCTGGGTCTATTAGCTCAGCAATCATTTTTTCGCTCCAGGCCACTCACCTTTTTTTGCAGCCCAATAACTCTTTAATAATTCAGAAAAACCTTGAACTAATAAAAAGATAATTCCAACTAACAAACACGTCTTGATTGGCCACATATATGGCATCCATGTAGTATCCATGCCTCTTTCACCTCTTCTAATAGACTCTTCAACAAAACCAATTGTCATATAAAGAAATACGATTAAACCTGGAAAATAAAATAAAATATATAACCAGAAATCAATTAAACCTTGCGTTTTAGTTTTAAAGTTTCTGTATAAAAAATCTGCTCTTATGTGAACTCCTTTTGATAGAGCATAACCTGCTCCCAACATAAACAAGGCTCCATAAAGAAACCTGCTAATGTCATAAGCCCAAATTGTTGGTGCTAAAAATAATTTTCTCGCAAGCACCTCATAAGTCATAGCAAATATTAAAGGCATCAATATCCAACAAACAATACTTCCTATTAACTTGCTAAACTTATCTATCTTGACGATAGAATTTGCCATCCATGATGGCATATCATCGGGCATCTTATCTAAACCCCCTCGCCTTTCAGCGATCATTTCATCTGAAATATCTATTTTTGGAGGTTGATCATTCATATATAGATTTTAAACAAAAAGAGCGGACTGTAAAGCCCGCTCTTAACAAATTTAAAGTTTATATTTTTACTTCAATGTCGCTGCGTGAGCCATTCCTAGCTTAGCATTTGACATTTGAGCACCGCTCCAGAAAGGAACAGCAACATCAGCAAACTCTTTCATTGAATCGTATACTTTTTTGAAGAACTTGTTTTGTTCCGCATTTTTATTCAATGTAGCTTTTGCAGCTGCCATGTACTCTTTAAAGTAATCTGAAGGTGTATCTTCTAAAATAACTCCATGCTTTGTAGTTAATTCTTGTAAAGCTTTTCCATTTTCATAGATTCTGTAGCTTAAAGATTTAGCTAATGAAGCATTAGCAGCGACCTCAAGAGATTTTTTCTCATGAGCTGTCATTGCTTCGTAAGTTTTTCCAGTGATATAAAAATCAGCATTAACTACTACTTGGTGTAATCCTTGTAGGTAATAATGTTTTAAAACTTTTTGAAAACCAAATGTTAAATCTGGTTTTGGACAACACCACTCAGCTGCATCGATTGTACCTGCTTCTAATGCTGGAAGAATATCTCCACCACCCATTGCAACAGATGCTATACCGATATCTTTGTAAGTTTGTCCTGGAATTCCTGGAGGAGTTCTGAATTTATATTTTCTAAAGTCAGCCATATCTTTAATTGGTTTTGGAAACCAACCTAAAGCTTCTGGGCCAACTGGTTGAAGCATAAATCCTTTGATGTCTCTTCCCATTTCTTTCCACAATTGATCATACAACTCTTTACCACCTCCATATTGGAACCATGATAAAAACGCTAAGTTATCGATACCTACTCCACCACCTGCTACTGGTGATCCAAATAACATAGCTGCAGGGTGATCACCTGACCAATAGTGTGTCCAAGCAAATCCGCAGTCAATTAAACCTTTGTCAACTGCATCTAATGTTTCTTTTACTCCAACAACTGCACCTGCTGGCAAAATTTCAAATTTTAATGAGCCATCAGTAAGAGCTGTTACAGTGTCAGTAAAGTCTTTTAACATTTTAACTTCATCAGCCTTAGTGTTAAGAACAGTCTGACATTTCAATGTTTTAGCATTAGCGTTTGATATAAAACCAAAAACTAAGAATGCTGCAAACATTAATGAAATGATTTTTTTCATTATTTCCTCTCTTAAGTTAAATTTAATAAGCCTTATCCAATCAAAAAAAATGAGGTTATACAAGTTGCATTTGACTTTATCGTTAATAAAAAAAGCTTTAATTAGGTGATAAATACTGAAAAATTTTGTTATAAAACTCAAAATGGAAAAATTTGATTTTATTATAATTGGTGCTGGTTCTGCAGGATGTGTCTTAGCAAATCGAATAATTAAAACAGGAAAGTATAAAGTTTTGTTAATTGAAGCAGGAGGTAAAGATAATTATCCTTGGATACATATACCAGTGGGTTATTACAAAACTATGCATAATCCTAAAACGGATTGGTGTTTTAAAACTGAGCCTGATGAGACTATGGAAAATGTTTCGATACCATATCCGAGAGGAAAAACATTAGGTGGAAGCTCTTCGATCAATGGACTTTTATACATAAGGGGTCAAGAACAAGATTATGATTTATGGAGACAACTCGGAAATGTTGGTTGGGCTTGGAAAGATGTCCTACCTTATTTTATCAAAGCTGAAGACCAAGAAAGAGGTAAAGACCAGTTCCATGGTGTCGGAGGGCCATTAGCTGTATCAGATCAGAGAATTAAATTAGATATTTTAGATGTTTTTATGAATGCAGCTGAGGAAGTTGGTATTCCAAAGGTAAATGATTTTAATAAAGGAGATAATTTTGGATGTGGTTATTTTCAGGTTACAGAGAGGAATGGACTAAGATGCAGCACCGCAGTTGGTTATCTAAATCCTGTCAAAAAAAATAAAAACTTAAAAATTGAAACAAACTGTCATGTTCAAAAAATTAATTTCGATGGAAATAACGCAGAGAGCGTTACTTATTCAAAAGGGAATGAATCTTTTACTGTTAAAGCCGAGAAGGAAATTTTACTTTGCGCAGGGTCAATTGGGAGTCCTCATATACTTCAAACTTCAGGTGTTGGAGAAGCTTCGAAAATAAAAGATTTAGGAATTAATATTGTCAAAGATCTTAAAGGTGTTGGTAAAAACCTTCAAGACCACCTGATGTTCAGACCTGTTTACAAAGTTAAGAATATAAAAACTTTAAACAAGAAAATTAATAGCGTGTTTGGCAAACTGTTAATTGGACTTGAGTATGTCTTTAAAAGAAGAGGCCCAATGACTATGGGTGCAAGTCAACTTTGTGGTTTTGCTAAAAGTGATCCAAGTAGAGATACACCAAATTTACAATTTCATATTCAACCAATTAGCACTGACAAATTAGGGGGTGCTACCCTTCATGATTTCCATGCTTTTACTCCAACTGTTGCAAATATTAGACCAACGAGTAGAGGTGAAATATCAATAAGTAGTAGTGACACAAAAGTGAACCCGAAGATTAAAATGAACTATCTATCTACTGATGAGGATAGAAAAGTTGCTGCTGATGGTATTAAGTTGATAAGAAAAATTGTAATGGAAACAAATGAGTTTAAAAAATATGAGCCCGAAGAATTTAGGCCTGGCTCACATTTGAATGAAAAAGAGGAAATAGTAAAAGCTTGCAGTCATTATGCCCAAACTATTTTTCATCCAGTTGGTACTTGCAAAATGGGAAATGATGAGTCAGCAGTGGTTTCAGATAAACTTAAAGTTCATGGAATTAACAAATTAAGAGTTATTGATGCATCTATTATGCCGAATATCACATCTGGGAACACTAATGCACCTACTATTATGATTGCTGAAAAGGGTGCAGATATGATATTGAGCGCATAATGTTATCAGAACAAATTTTAATTTTTTTTCAAATCATTTTCATCGATTTAGTTCTTGCCGGGGACAATGCAATTATTATTGGAATGGTTGCTTCACAATTTCCACCTGAACAAAGAAAAAAAATAATTTTTTGGGGGATTGGTGCAGCTGTAATTTTGAGAATTCTATTTACGCTTATCACGGCTTATCTATTACAAATTTCTGGATTAAGATTAGTTGGAGGAATTTTACTATTATACATTTGCTATAAACTCTATGTTGATGTTGTTAAACAAAGTGAAAAAAAGGACGATATTAAAATAGATAACTCATCTTTTCTAAAGGCTATTACTACCGTTATCCTTGCGGATATAACTATGAGTTTAGACAATGTTTTAGGAGTTGCTGGGGCCGCAAGAGATCACTACTACTTATTAGTTTTTGGGCTTGCCCTATCAATTATATTAATGGCAACTGCAGCAACATTAATTTCTGGTTGGATAAAAAAATACAAATGGATTGCTTGGGTAGGTTTACTAGCAGTTCTAATAGTTGCAATAGAATTGATTTATACTGATATAAAAGTACTATTATTCTGAAATGTTTCTTAAAAAACAAAATTTAAAAAATAAAATTGCCCTTGTCACTGGAGCTGGAAAAGGTATAGGAAAAGCTTGTGCAATTGCTCTTGCTGAAGCTGGAGCAAGTTTAATAATTGTCAGTCGAACAAAAAAGGATTTGGATCAAGTTTCAAAAATTATTAAAAAATTTAAATCTAAGTGTAAATCGTACGTTTGTGATGTGACAAGGTACTCTGAAATAAAATCAGTAATAGATTCTCAAAAAAGAATCGATATTTTAGTTAATAATGCTGGAACAAATATTCCTGAACATTTTACAAAAGTAAAGAGAAAAGACATGGAATATGTTGTGAAAATAAACACTATGGCTACTTTTAATATTGCTCAACTATCTGCTTTAAAAATGATTGAATTAAAAAATAGAAATAAGGTTGGAGGTGTTATTATTAATATGTCTTCACAAATGGGTCACGTTGGTGGACCAATTAGAAGTGTTTACAACATGACTAAATTTGGTTTTGAGGGGCTTACAAAAGGAATGTCTATAGATCTTGCAAAGCATAATATAAGAGTAAATACAGTGTGCCCTACTTTTGTTGTAACACCAATGACAAGTAAATTTTTAAAAGACAAAAAATTTATGAAGGAGGTTCTGGGGAATATTCCACTAGGAAGATTTGCTGAGCTTTCTGACGTTGCGAGTGCTGTGGTATTTCTTGCTTCCGATCAGGCATCAATGATTACCGGCACTTCTTTATTAGTTGATGGTGGATGGACTTCAAAATAATTAAATACCTAATAATTTTTTTACTTATTAAATTTAATAGCCAAGCAATTGAATTTGAGGGGAAGTTCATTCAAGGCCACTTTATACTAGGTAAAACTGATCCTCGAGCTAAAATACAAATTGATAAAAAGAGTGTTAGAGTTTCAAAGGATGGTTTTTTTGCATTTGGACTTGGAAGAGATAGGAAAAATGATGTTATCATAACTGAAACTCTTAACGGGGTTAAAAATCAGTTTGTTAAAAAAGTTTTAAAAAGAGAATATAAGATACAAAGAATAGATGGTTTGCCTGAAAAAAAAGTAACACCACCCAAAGAAGTTTACGACAGAATAAGGAAAGAAAATAAACTTATTGGAAAAGCAAGAGCTGTTGATACCGATCTAATATATTTTAAAGATAAGTTTATAACTCCAGTTGATGATGCGATAATAACAGGAGTTTACGGCAGTCAAAGAATTTTGAATGGAAAACCAAGGTGGCCACATTATGGTTTAGATTACGCCCAAAAAACTGGTACCCCGATAAAAGCAATGTTGAGTGGAGTAGTTACCCTTGCTGAAAAAGATCTTTATTACACTGGAGCTACATTAATTTTTGATCATGGACATGGAATTTCTACTTTATATATGCATATGAATGAAATTTTTGTTGATATGGGGCAAGAAGTCAAAAAAGGAGATATAATTGGCACCGTTGGGAAATCTGGTCGCGCTACAGGACCTCATTTAGATGTTAGATTAAATTGGTTTGATGTTAAACTAGATCCCGGAAGCGTATTAAATTAATGAAAAAAGAAATCGAAAAATTTGCTGATAAGCTGGTAATCGCTTACAAAAAAAACAAATTGATAAGCCCGTTGCCAATTAAATATACAAAAAATATTAAAAATGCGACAAGGCTTAGAAAAATTTGTGAGTCTAAAATTAAAACAAAAATTGTTGGGTTTAAAGCAGGCGGCACTGCTTTACCAGTTTTAAAAAAGTTAAAGGAAAAAGAACCTTTTTACTCTGCTATTTTTAAAAATAATATCTTAAAAAGTGGCAAAAGAGTCAAAATTAATAGTTCAACATTGGGTATAGAAGTAGAAGTCGGATATTTAATAAATAAGAATTTTTTTGATAACAAAAGTTTAATTACCATGAAAAATGTAAGTAAATATATAACTCATATGATGCCATGCATTGAAGTGGTTGGTTACAGACAAAAAAAACAAGGTATAAAATATTTAGGTGATCTAGCAAGTGATTTCGGCGCTAATATAAAATTTCTTGTTGGATCAAAAAAGAAATTCAAAAGGTTGAATATAGGTAATCTTAAGTGCAGTATTAAAAATGTAAAGACCGGAAATATTGTAAAAGGAAATACTAATACAGTATATATTAATCCGCTAAATTCCTTGAGATTTGTTTTAAATAAAATGAAAAAAGATAAGGTTAAATTAAATTCAAACTTTTTTGTTTTTACTGGTTCTACGGTAGGTGTTGTTCCACTTAAAAACAAAGGAGTGTACGTAGCAAAAATTGATAAAATTGGTACTGTTAAGTCTGCAATACATTAATGTCTGTAATTAAAAAATTTCTTAAAAATAGTAAAGTAGGAAAATATATTATTGCTGGAAGTTTTTTTTTCTTTTTTGTTAAAGGGTTAGTTTGGCTAGTTGTAATAGCTTTTGCTTGGTTTGGTCTCGGAAAACTATAATAAAATTATCACTAAAAATATCAATTGAATAAAGTTTATGATCACAGAAATAAAGTGTGATATCTTAAATTTTTTATTTTCGTTGTTGTCTCTGAATTTGTTTATCATTGGCATCAATATAAAATTTGAAATAGCAAATAAAATGCAAATGCTTGTCATCAATAAAAAATCAATTGATAAATTTTGTTTAAAAAAAAATAATATACTAGCTACAAAACTTAAAATTAGATTTAGAAGGTAATAAAATGGAAAGATTCCTCTGATAAATTTTCTTGAATTTTCTTCATCTAGTAACCTAAATGTAGTTGGAGCTACAACAAATGAAAAAAAGATCATCGCCCCAAGAATTATCGCAGTTAAATAAAGAGCAGATTGACTTAACATTAAATAACTACTTCAAATCCCTCAAAATTTGGGTGACCTAAATATAGCCCTTTATGTTGCCCAGAATTTTTATGAGCTAATCTAAATGCCTCAGATTTGGTCCAATTAATAAAATCATTTTTTGAGTTCCAAATACTATGTGAAGCATACAAAGTATGCTCATCATTCGTTTCACCTTTAACTAAATGAAATTCTTTAAATCCAGGCACATCTTTTAAATGTGTGTCTCTATTTTTCCAAACATCCTCAAATTCTTTTTCTCTACCGATGACAATCTTAAAACGATTCATTGCTATAAACATATTTCATTTTATATAATTTCTATCCAAAGTTTAACATATTAATTAGTGTGACACTCTGTTACTTAATTTAAGTATTTAAATGCATATATAGGTCTCAACGAAAGGATAATAATGAAAAAACTAGCTTTAATTTTATCGTTTGTACTATTCACAAGTTCAGTGTTTGCAGGTTCTTGCCCAATGATGGCGAAAGGTGTTGATGCGAAAATTGCTGAAGCTCAAAAACTAAGAGACGCTGGTATGAAAGCTCATGACAGTGGTGATCACGCTAAGTCTGAGGAATTACTAGGCAAAGCATTAGGAATGTTTAAAGGATAAACTCATTTATGGGGTTTGGGGCACCTGGCAACAGAACGCCCCTTAAAATCCTTGATTATTCAATTAAATATAGATGTGTTAAAATAATTACCTCTATTTAAAAATCATTAAGTTTCTGGTAATCAACATAGTATACCATTTATGAAACTGTGGAACCATTACGAAGAAAAATTAGAAATTATGAGAAATATTTTATTAGATATTTCTAAACCTAATATTCTCGAATTGGGAGTCCAAAAAGGTATATCAACAAAAGTTTTTTTGGATATTTGTGAAAAAAATAATGGTTTTTTAACTTCAATAGATATAGACGACTGTTCAAATGTATCATCCAGCACTAGATGGAAATTTATTCATTCATCTGATGATGATTTTGACAATATTGACAAAAAACTTAAAGAAAAAAATAGTTTTGATTTTTTATTTATAGATAGCTTACACGAACCAAGTCATGTTAGAAAAGTATTTTATCACTATTTTAACTATATTAAAATTGGTGGGTTTATTGTTGTTGATGACGTTGTTTGGTTGCCATATATAAAAGGTGGAATAATTGATAGGGAGTTTTCTGAACGTATTAACAGATTAACTTTTAATAAAATTTTAGAAATTTATAACTCAAATAGAGATGTTCTGTCTCTTGATATAAACTTTAGCGGTTCAGGACTTGCTATATTGAAAAAAAAAGGGTCTCTTTTAAATAAAGAGCAAAAAATAAAAAATAGACTTAACAACTTAAAAAATTTAATCAAAAATTTTTATGCTCCGAAACCTAAAAAATAGAAAAATATAATTTATTTTTTCTTTTTTTCTCTTTTTAGTTTCCTTTTTTCTTTCATTGATAATTTTGGTTTTTTCATTACACTCGAGTCTTTAAATGATTTACCACTGTATCTTTTAGACATATATATTTAATTTTTTATTTTATTATATAGATCGGTGGCACTCAACCATCCATTTTCAAGTCTAGGGCCTCCAAACCAATCACCACAAAATCCAAGACCAATTTTTTTATCCCAGTAACTTTGCACATTTAAAGGTTTTGAATTAGAGGAATATTTCCATCCGTGTATATGGGTAAAATATATCTTTTTGATTTTTATTTTTGTTAGTGCTTTAAACTTATTAATCAAAACATTTGTGTAAAATTTTTTTTTATTTCTGTAGTTATCGGTATGTTTTTTTCCATACTCAAAAGTACTTTGAAGTACCCATAAGTCTTTATTATATTTAAATCTTTTTTTTGAATTTTCTTTAGAAACCCAACCTAAAACTTTGTCATTGGTAAAAAAACTGCTCGCTTTAATTGCTGTTTCATTGGTCATTAATAAAACTGTTAGACTTGAATTCATTATAACATTATTTTTAAAAAGTTTTGTTTTAACAAACTTAGATGAAAGTTTTTTTGCTTGTGGGAAAGGAATTGATAAGATTAAATTTTTTGAATAAATATGCTTGTTATCTTTAAATCTAAGATGCCAAAAGTCTTTTTGTTTTTTTATTTCACACAGTTCTGATTGAAAATTGCAATTAATTTTTTTAAGTAAAAATTTACTTATATCGTTATTTCCTTTGACGCCAATTAACTTAATGTGTTTTTTGTCTCTTTTGACTTTCTCATTTAAAAATTCATGTTTTCCCCTCCAATGTTTGAGAACTTTTTTTTTGATAAGTTTATTTGTAAAAGATTTAAATTCCTTTGATCTAGGTGATAAATATTGAAGACCGTGATCAAAACCTATCTTACCTTTATAACGTTTAAAAGAACTTCTACCCCCGACACCTCTAGCTTTATCAAAAACTTTAACTGAATAATTTTTGTTTAAGTAGTTAGCAATAGTCGATCCAGAGATACCAGATCCGATAATACAATAATCTAACATTATTGAGATGGTTTAAAAATTAAACAAAGACCGTTATTACAGAATCTTTTACCAGTTTTTCCCGGCCCATCAGCAAATACATGCCCGTGGTGTGCTCCACAATTTGCACAATGATATTCAATTCTTTTCATTCCAAAAGAATAATCTACTTTTGTATTAAAAGCTCCTGGAACTGCCTCTGTGAAAGATGGCCAACCAGTTCCGCTGTCATATTTTGCAGTTGAGTCAAATAATAATGCTCCACAATTAGCGCAATGGTAAGTTCCCTTTCTCTTTTCATTCAATAAAGAACTGGTAAACGCTCTTTCAGTACCTTCATTAAACATAATATCTTTTTGTTCTTTAGATAATTCTTTATTAATTATTTTTTTTGATGAAGCATAAAGAGATTTAATCGGAAAAAATAAAAAAAAGGAGTAAAAACTAATTGTTTTAAATAATTTTCTTCTTAATAAGTTCATATTAATTAATATATATTTTTGTAATTAAAAATTCTAGTTAATAATTTAATATAAAATTTAATTCAATGTAATCTGATTTTCTAAAATATTAAAAACACAATTGTATAAATACTCATAACCTTTTTTATTAGGGTGACTATCATAATTGTAAAACAAATTTAAATCATTATTGAAATCACATTCAAAATAATTATTTGTCTTACTTAAAATATAATCTTTTGCATATAACGATTCATAGCTTTTTTTTTTCATTATTATTTCACCTTTCATTTTTAAATTTATAAAGTATATATTATTTTTATATTTATTAATTAAATTATTTATTGAATTAAAATTTCTAATAATTTTTTCATTTTTTGAATTGTAAAAGTTAGAACGTAAAAAATCTAATGGTATTTTAATTACATATAAATTTGTTAACCATGATTTAATATTTCTCCTAAAGGTTTTTAAATTTGCTTTTTGTGGCTCGATATTGTTACGTTGATTATCCCTTAATTTTTTTAAAAAAAAATCGATATTTTTATTTTTTGTTGGAAAACTAAAAAAAACCTCTGACCCTTGACAATAAGTATGATTTCTCAAGCACTTTAGTTGTTGATCATTAAATTGGAATACGTCCCTTCTTAGATCATCTCCAATATAAAGAACAAATACTTTCTGAATATCGTAATCTGATAAATAGTCATTCATTAACTCAAATTGTTGAAATCCAGTGCCAAGCAAGCCTCCATTTATAATTTGATGGTTTTTATATTCTCCATCAAAATAATTTAACCAACTTCTATCACCTTGTCCTTCCGTAAAAGAGTCTCCCAGAAAAAGGATTGAGGGCGATTCTTTAATTAAATCTTTATCTTGAATAAGGCCTAAGTTGTTTGTTTTAATAATATAATTATATATTCTTTTAAATTTACCATTTATAAAATAATAATTTGAGGCTGTAATTGAAGTATTTGGTTCATAAGTAAAAAAGTTATCAATGTTTCTAAACACGTTCCCTTCACTATAAACCAAATATCTATTTTTGTAGTTATATTCACTTTTCTTAAATAAGAAAAAACTACAGAATACTTCAATTAGAAATAATGTTAAAATAGTTGATGTTAAGATTAAAATTTTATTACTTTTCATTTTAATTCTAAACTTTCATAATTAATCTAGTTCAAAATCTGATTTATAGTCCTTTTTTAAATTTTTTTCTTGTTTGTTCTTGTCTAAAATACAGTCACCTATTACTAGGTAATCTAATTCTGTTCCCATAAAACAATTAAAGGCATCAGCAGGAGAATTGACAATGGGTTCTCCTCTTACATTGAATGAAGTATTTATTAAAATTGGGCAACCTGTTTTGTTTTTAAACTTTGAGATTAAATCATAAAATCGTTGATTGCTTTTTTTTGTAACTGTTTGGATTCTTGCTGAGTAATCAATATGTGTTACAGCTGGAACTTCTGACCTTTTAATATTTAGTTTATCTATCCCAAAGAGTTTTTTTTGCTCTTCTGTCATTTCAATTTTTTTATCTGAATTAATATTCGCTACAAGCAACATATAAGGACTATCAACATTTATATCAAACCATTTGGATACATCTTCTCTAAGAACTGCGGGAGCGAAGGGTCTAAAACTTTCTCTATATTTTACTTTTAAATTCAAATTTTTTTGCATCTTGTCAGATCTTGGATCACCTAATATCGATCTGCCACCTAATGCTCTTGGACCAAACTCCATCCTTCCTTGAAACCAACCTACAACTTTTTGGTTTGATAAAAATTCCGCAGTTTTATTTATCAGATCTTCATAGTTAAGTGTTTCAAATTTAGCACCAACTGCCTTAAGTTCATTTTCAATCTCTTCTTGTGAAAATTCAGTCCCTAAGTAAGATCCTTTCATATCGTCATTTGAATTTACCACTCTTTTATTTTTTTGCTCAATATGCCAAAGAGCAAGAGCAGCACCTAATGATCCACCAGCATCACCTGCTGCAGGCTGTATCCAAATATTATCAAAAATTTTTTCTTTGAGAATTTTACCATTAGCTACACAATTTAATGCTACACCACCAGCTAAACACAAATTCTTAATACCATACTCTTTACGTATTGATTTAGCTAATTTTACCATTATCTCTTCTGTTACTTTTTGAATGGAAGCAGCTATATCCATATGGAATTGAGTAATTTTTTCGTTTTGAGGATCTCGTGGTTTTTGACCAAATAAATCATTAAATTTATCATTGGTCATTGTAAGTCCAGTTGCATAATTAAAATACTTTTGATCCAATCTAAAAGTGCCATCTTCTTTAATATCAATCAATTTTTTAATCTTATCTTCGTAAAATGGATTTCCATATGGTGCTAGCCCCATTAGTTTATATTCTCCACTATTAACTTTAAATCCAGTAAAGTAAGTAAAAGCAGAATAAAGTAGTCCTAATGAGTGCGGAAAATGAATTTCTTTTTTAATCTCTACCTTGTTATCTTTTCCTACAGCAACAGTAGTTGTAGCCCATTCTCCAACACCATCTGCTGTCAATATAATTGACTCTGTAAAAGGAGACGGAAAAAAAGCACTTGCTGCATGGCTTAAATGATGGTCAGAAAAAAAAATGTTTTGATCAGATTTAAAATCTTTGTCATGTGCTTTTAGTTTATTAAATAAAAGATTTTTTTGAAAAAGTTTTTCCTTAATCCACACTGGCATTGCTTTTGCAAAAGAGATGAAACCACGTGGTGCAAAAGCAACATAAGTTTCCAATAATCTCTCAAATTTTAAAAATGGCTTTTCAAAAAAGACAATTTGATTAACTTCACTCAATTTTAAATTTGTAAAATTTAAAACAAATTCTATTGCGTTGTAAGGATAACTTGAGTCATGTTTTTTTCTTGTGAATCTCTCTTCTTGAGCAGCAGCAATAATCTTTCCATCTTTTAGAATACATGCTGCGCTATCATGATAAAAGGCTGAAATTCCAAGGATGTAAGACATCTTAATTTAAATATTTATATAATTCGGATGCAATCTTTTTATTAGATATAGGAGAATAATGTACACCATCAATGTAAGATAATGATTTGTCATTATCTAAAACAAATCCCAAATCAATAAATCCAGTTGCTGAAGATAATATTTTGTATTTCTTCTTTAGTTTTTTTTCCTTATCTTTTGATAATAATTTTTCAATTTGTATTCCATGATTTCCCGCCATAGGTTGTAATATAGAATAACATTCAATATCAAATTTTTTACAGATGGAATCTCTTACTAAAATTCTTGACTCATAAAGTTTTCCAAGACTTTTTTTTGTGGCACAAGTATCAACTTGAAGAATATTATTATTATTGTCGTGTATCCATCCATTTGAACTAAATAATGAATTTGAAAATTGAACAACTGGTAAAGTTAAAATAAAATTTTTAAAGGAAATTTTCCACATCAAATATGGTCTTTCAACATAAAGAGTAAAACTATTATTAATCTGATTCATATATTCATACCCGCCGCATCTCTCGTTAATACCATCTAAAAAAAAAGCAGTATCAATTTTTTTTTCTGTCTCTAAATGATTTATAAACAAATTATTTTCTTGTTTAGAATAATAGTAAGCTCTTCCATGATTAAACACACAGTAACTATCACCTAACAAATCTTGCAGGTATTGTCCTATAGTTTGAGCATCAGTTACATTGTATCCAAAAGTCGTGCTACCTCCGTACAAGTATATATTTTTATTACAATTTTGGGGTCTATTTACTTTTCGACCATCTAACTCTGAAAAATTTACGAATTTGCCAACTCTGTTTGTTTCACTGTGTCCTATAAATGGAACAAATCTGAATTTATCATAATTTTTCCATGTCTCGTTATTTAAAATTATTAAATCCTCATTTGATAGATTCAATAATTCTATTTGTTCATTAATATAAGAATGTTTTTTTGAGTTTATTTTAGAATAAATTGGCCAAGTTAAAACAATAAGAATATTTAATAAAAAAAACAGAAGCAAAGTTATAAACAAAATTAAAGAAAAATTTTTCAACTTAAAAAATCGTATATATAAAAGGTGCTACAGCAGAACCTTGAGTTAAAACAATTAAACCGCCAAATATGAATAAAACAATTATAATGGGTAATAGCCAATATTTTTTTCTTACTCTCAAAAACTCCCAAAATTCTCTCAAAAAACTCATATTAAAATTGATTTTTCATCTTACTCTTTAGATTGTCTTTTTCAATCCAATAAGATTTACTATTATCAAATTTTAAGTTAAGCAAATCTTTACCAATTATTCTCATTATAAAAGCTGTAGGAGTTACTACCAAAAAGAATATTATACCCATTATTAAAGGTGATGCTATTCTTCCCAATAATAATCCTAATTTAAACCATAGCTTGTTTAAGGGTGTTAAAACTTTAGAATTTATCAATCCTAAAATCAAAAAAATTATAGAAATTATAAAGGACCATATCCTGAATTCCTCATTGTTGATTAAAGGGTAAATTGCGATTAATAAAAAAACTATAAAAAAAACTATTCCAAAACTTCTATTAGAACCAATTTTAATTTCAGTATTTTTCAAATTATATTAATGATTTTTGAGGTTTCATATCTTTCTTTTGAATACCAGCGACCTCAACTGGTTTTTTCATTGCGTCTCTTCTAAATGGCTCGCCTAATTCTTGATTTAAAATAATTTCTATGAAAGTGGTAATTCCTTTTTTTTGATCTTCACAAGATTGTTTGATCGCTTTAGTTGTTTCTTCCATTGTTTTACATGTAACACCTTTCAAACCACATGCATTTGCGACTTTTGCGTAACTTAATTCTGGATCTAGTTCTGTACCAATAAAATTATCATCAAACCATAAAATAGAATTTCTTTTTTCAGCACCCCATTGATAATTTCTAAATATAACCATAGTAATAGCTGGCCATTCTTTCCTAGCGCATGAACTCATTTCATTCATACTTATTCCAAAAGCACCATCACCAGCAAAACCAATTACAGGTATATCTGGACATCCAATTTTTGCACCTAAGATTGCAGGAAATCCGTAACCACACGGTCCAAATAAACCTGGAGCTAAATATTTTCGCCCTTTTTCAAAAGTTGGATAAGCATTTCCTATTGCACAATTGTTTCCAATGTCACTTGAAATTATTACATCTTTAGGCAAAGCATCCTGTATCGCTCTCCATGCTTGTCTTGGTGACATTCTATCCTTATCTCTTTCTCTTGCCTCTTTATTCCAAACTGTTCCAGGATCATCTTCTTCATGGTCAAGCCCCGCTAATGTTTGAAGCCATGCAGATTTAGTTTTGTGAATTAAATTTTTTCTTTCATCTCGACCAGAGTTACCAGCATCAGATGAAAGTTTATTTAATATTTCTTGAGCAACTTGTTTAGCATCTCCACATATTCCAACTGTAACCTTTTTTGTTAATCCTATTCTGTCTGGGTTCACATCAACTTGAATTATCGTTGCATTTTTAGGCCAATAGTCGATTCCATAACCTGGTAAAGTTGAAAAAGGATTTAATCTGGTTCCTAATGCAAGAACTACATCAGCCTTTGAAATAAGTTCCATAGCTGCTTTTGAACCGTTATAACCTAAAGGTCCAACAGCCAATGGATGGCTTCCGGGAAAACTATCATTGTGCTGATAACCATTACAAACTGGTGCATCTAATTTCTCTGCTAACTTTTTACATTCTTCTATTGCTCCACCAATGACTACTCCTGCACCTGATAAAATTACTGGAAATTTTGCTTTTGATAACAAGCTTGAAGCTCTTTCAATTGCATCTTTTCCGCCGCCTTGTCTCTCAAATCTAACAATAGGAGGAAGTTCAATGTCTATTACTTGTGTCCAATAATCCCTTGGTACATTAATTTGTGCTGGTGCCGATCCTCTAAAAGCTTTTTCAATTACTCTGTTTAGTACTTCTGCCATTCTAGAAGGATCTCTTACCTCTTCTTGGTAACAAACCATGTCTTTAAATAAATTCATTTGTTCTACTTCTTGAAAACCACCTTGACCCATTGTTTTATTTGCGGCTTGAGGAGTTACAAGTAAT
This sequence comes from uncultured Pelagibacteraceae bacterium, assembly GCA_902623785.1. Classification (GTDB taxonomy): domain Bacteria; phylum Pseudomonadota; class Alphaproteobacteria; order Pelagibacterales; family Pelagibacteraceae; genus Pelagibacter. The sequence goes on along the minus strand of CACNVG010000002.1, from coordinate 46,148 downwards.
AAAGGTGTATGATTCCAATAAGCTGTTTTAATAGGTGTAACTAGACCTGTGATACCTGGACCATTTTGAGCAATTACCATTGACATTTTTCCAGTTGCCCGAGTGTAACCGTCTGCAATTAAACCTCCGTTGGTTTCGTGGGCAACATCCCAAAAAGTTATTCCAGCTTTTGGAAATAAATCTGAAATAGGCATAAAGGCAGAACCAATTATTCCAAACGCATGTTCAACTCCATGCATTTGAAGAACTTTAATAAAAGCTTCTTCCGTGGTCATTTTAGTCATAAAAATTCTTTATATTTTTGTTTGCAATCGCAAGATTAATATATAAATTCTTTGCAAGTTTCTACTAAGAAATCGTCACAATGGCAAAAACAGATATAATTATACACGATAAAAAAGATAATGTTGGCGTAATTGTCATAGAAAAAGTCGCCAAAGGACAGGACTGTGGCTGTTGGATAATGGAAGATAACTCCTCGTCTAAAGTAAAATCTGAGGCTGTAATACCCTTAGGTCATAAAATAGCATTACAAGATCTTAAAGAAGGTGACACTATAATTAAATACGGTCATGATATAGGAAAAGTAGTTAAGTCAATAAAAAAAGGTGATCATGTTCATGTTCATAACGTAAAAACAAAAAAGTGGTAATATGCAAATTCCAAAGAGTTTTTTAGGTTTTAAAAGAGAAAACGGAAGAGCTGGAACAAGAAATCATGTTATTATTCTTCCTGTAGATGACATTTCAAACGCATGTGCTGAAGCAGTAGCTAATAATATTAAAGGGACAATTGCACTTCCACATTCTTACGGTAGATTGCAATTTGGTGCGGACTTAGAGCTTCATTTTAGAACAATGATTGGAACAGGAAGAAATCCAAATGTAGCTGCTGTAATTGTGATTGGTATTGAACCTAAGTGGACAAAGAAAATTGTTGATGCGATAGCAAAGACTGGAAAACCTGTTGAAGGTTTTAGTATAGAAGGTGTTGGTGATATCGATACGATTGCAAAAGTTTCAAAAAAAGCACAAGAATTCTCAATGTGGGCATCTGAAAAACAAAGAGAGGAATGTCCCATAAGTGATTTATGGATATCAGTTAAATGTGGAGAGTCAGACACAACTTCAGGACTTGCATCTAATCCAACGGTTGGAAACTTAATGGATAAACTTGAACCATTAGGAGTTCATTTATGTTTCGGTGAAACATCAGAACTTACTGGAGCCGAAACGGTGTGTGCAAAACGTGGTAAAACAAAAGAAGCTCAAGATAAGTTTATGAAAACTTGGAGTTCATATAATGACTTTATATTAAAGGAAGCAACAAATGATTTGTCAGAAAGTCAACCGACAGCAGGAAATATTGCTGGAGGTCTTACAACAATTGAAGAAAAGGCTTTTGGAAATTTTCAAAAAATAGGCTCAAGAGAATTTATAGATGTATTAGAACCGGCTGAAGAACCAACTAAAGGAAAAGGATTATATTTTATGGATACTTCGTCAGCTGCTGCTGAGTGTGTTACCCTTCAAGCTGCCGGAGGTTTTAATATTCATTTATTTCCAACTGGTCAAGGTAACATTATTGGCAATCCTATTGAGCCAGTAATTAAGCTCACAGCTAATCCTTTTACAGCGAAAACTATGAGCGAGCATATCGATGTTGACGTCTCAAAAATATTATCAAGAGAAATGAATCTTGATCAAGCTGGTGATGAATTAATTAAATCTACTATTAAAGTTGCAAACGGAAGACTTACTTGCGCTGAGGCTTTAGGTCATAAAGAATTTGTAATGACAAAATTATATAGAAGTGCTTAATTAAATTACAGAATTAATAGCTTTATAAATTTTATCTTTACTCAATTCTCCTAAGCTTCGATAGACTTCCTTACTATCTTTATAAATTACTAATGTAGTTTGAAATTGAATATTTAATTGTTTAGCTATTGATTTCTCTCTAACATCAAAGTTTAGATAAACAAGATTATTAAAATCTTTTTCAACATTCTCTAAAGCTTTCATTTGGCTAGCACATGATGTGCAGTATTTAATCCATGAACTCACAACTACGGTTTTGCCATCTGATTGAGCTTTATTAAAAATCTCGTTAGTGAATGTAGTTTTTTTTTCACCTGCATTAATATTTAATGGAATTAAAATTATAAACAAAAAAATTAATTTTTTCATAATCATTCTATATCAATTATTTTAAAAGTATGGAACTATTTTTGTGAAGCAGGTGGAGCAGTGTAAACAAATTTCTTTTTAAGATTTGATAAAAATCTTCTCAAAATTGCCGCACCAACACCCAGTACGAGAGCTAAAACTATTGAGAATAATCCATATAAAACTGGAACATTTTTTGATAAGTCTTTTACAAATTGTGAAATTGGTCCTAAATTTTCTGATCCTTTTTTTGATGCTTCTTTAATAATTTCCTCTGCAAAAAAAGTATCATATGCTATTGCTATTCCAACTAATAATAAAAGCATAGCTAAGATTGTTTTGAATTGTGAGCTATCAACTTTTTCTCCAATCTTTTGACCTATTTGAACTCCAAGAATTGAGCCTAAAATCAAAACTGTTACTAATATTAAGTCAATCGTCCCGTAATTAAATGCGTGAAGAATAGTGACAATTGCACTTATAAAAATAGTAACAAATAAAGACGTTCCTGGAATTAATTTTGTAGGCATTCCTATAATATAAATCATTGCTGGGACTAATATAAAAGCCCCACCGACACCAAGAATAGCCGCTATATAACCTACAATAAATCCCATTATAATTGGAGTAAAAGCACTTTCATAAAGTTTGGATTTTTTAAACCTCATTCTTAAAGGTAAACCTTGTAACCAATTATGATCATGTAATTTTTTTTTTATGATAATCTTTTTTCTTGCTCTATCTATTTCTGTAACTCCTTGAACTAACATCATAGTTCCAATAATTGCCAAGATGTACATGTACGCTAATGAAATAACGATATTAATTTTTCCAATATCTTGAAAATAGGTGAAAGTCAAAATACCAAGGACAGTACCTATTGTGCCGCCGACTACAATCATTAAGCCCATTTTATAATCCAGAGTCCCTTTGAGATAATGCGTAGTAGATCCTGATATAGATGTCCCAAGAATATTATTGGCCTCATTTGGAACTGCATAAGCTGGGGGAATGCCCAAAAAAATTAAAAAAGGTGTCATTAAAAAACCACCACCTACACCAAATAATCCTGATAAAATTCCAACAACTAAGCTTAAAAAAAATATAAAAGGTAAACTTACATTAACTTCTGCGATTGGAAGAAAAAACTCCATTGAGATTAACTATTCCTCAAAATTATTAAAGTCAACTGTTTGATATTTAAAACCCAAAGAAAGTGCTAGACAACATCACTACCCAATATGCAGCTAGACCAACATAAAGAGCGATTTTAGTATTGATATTTGATAATATTTTTAAATTAAATATGTGCTTGAAAGAGTTTGTGTGTTTTTGGAAATATTCAAGCATAAACATCAATTACACCTTAAGAGGTACCTTTGCAAGAATTTTTTAAAAAATTGTCGCTCCAAATACTTTGACTGCGCCGCCCTCTTCCCCAAGTACCAGTCTTCCCAAGAACTCGCCCTCTTCTGTAGTGCTTGTCTGCTTAAATAATACAGTCACGTGCATACCTCGTCTTAAACAGCCAAAAGCTCTGAAATTATCCGTCAAACTTGAGATTAGTTTATTGCTTGCCCATTGTTTGCCTAGCTCAACCTCATTAGCCCCATAAAGCATTTGAGAAGAGAAATCCCTAGTAAAACCACCATAATCTTTCATATTTGAAGACTTAATAAGATTTAACCATATTGGATTAGCCAATTTTATAATTTCATCATCAGTCTTTGATGTGAAGCTCATAATTTTAAAGTCCTTTTAAGATGCTTTTTTTTTCTCTTTATCGTCAACTATGTGATAAACAGGTTTTTTTTCCATTGTGAACTTACCTGTTTCAGGATCTCTTCTTGATACTGTTAAACAATGCCAATTTTCATCGTCTAATTTCATATGATCGCCTCTATAATAGTATCCTGGCCAACGAGTTTCTTCTCTAAATAAAGTGTGCTCAGTAACACATTGAGATGTTAATGCTCTATGTTTTAGCTCCCATGCTCTCATCAACTGGTGATAATCTTCTGCTCCTACATTTTCTAAGTCTTCCTGAAGCCAATCTAACAATTCTAAACCTTTTTTTAGAAGGTTATCATTTGTCATATAATTATTAGTAATACCACCACAATACTCATCCATGATTTTTTGAAGTCTTTGTAGGCCCTGTATAGGTGAAATATAACTTGGAGAAACTGTGCCTCCAGTTATTTCATTTCTTCCTACCGTATAGTTTTCTAAAGGTTTATAAATTACGTCTTTTAAGTCGTTATACTGTTTCTCACTTACTTTAATATTATTAGCTTTTTTATCTTCAATATATTTTACTGCAGCTTTTGCGGCTAGTCTTCCTTCAGTAAAGGAACCTGATGAAAATTTGTGAGCACTTCCTCCAACGGTGTCACCTGCTCCAAATAAACCTTCTACAGACATCATTCTGTTATATCCCCAAAAATAATCATCTGGTGCTATGTCCTCTGGACCACTTACCCATGCTCCTGAACACGTTGCATGTGAACCCATAACATAAGGCTCTGAAGTTGTTAATTCTGGATTAGTATACTTTGGATCTATGTTTTGTGATGCCCACACTACGGCTTGACCCACTGTCATACCTAAAAAGTTTTCCCAACCAACAGTTTCTAAATGAGGATCTTGAAAAGCTTCTTTAGTTACCATGTGGATTGGTCCACCACCTGCTGCTACTTCTTGAATAAACGCGTGATTTCTTAAACAAGTTGGAGTTGGATGATGATCTATATATTCACCAACAAGTTTTTTTGTTGCATCGTACCATTTCTTTTCATAGTTCTCCCCGTTAGCATTTTGCGTATAAGTTTTTAAATGTAAAAAATAAGCACCAACAGGACCGTAACCATCCTTAAATCTACAAAGCACAATTCTATTTTCCATTTGTGTCATCTTAGCGCCAGCTGCTATCGGAAGTGCGTAAGCTGAGCCATTACTCCATGGTGCATACCAAGTTCTTCCCATACCTTCACCAACTGCTCTGGGTTTAAATATATGTGATGCTCCACCAGCAGCTATAATTACTGCTTTAGCTTTGAATACATGATAGTCGCCAGTTCTCATATTAAAACCAACTGCCCCAGCGACTCTATTTTCATTTTCTTCATCTTTAAGAAGATGCGTTATCATTATCCTATTGTAAATCTTATCAGCTGACTTTTTTGCAGCTTCAGCAACGATCGGTTTATAACTTTCGCCGTGAATCATTATTTGCCATTTACCTTCTCTTTGGTATCTGCCTGTCTCTTTATTTTTCATCATAGGCAATCCCCACTCATCAAACATATGAACAGTTGAGTCTACGTGTCTTGCCATGTCATAACCTAAGTCTTCTCTAACTAGTCCCATCAAATCATTTCTAGCATATCTTACATGATCTTCTGGCTGGTTTTCTCCCCACTGCATTCCCATGTAACAGTTAATTGCATAAAGTCCCTGAGCTACTGCACCACTTCTATCAATGTTTGCTTTTTCAACACAAATGATTTTTAAGTTTCTTCCCCAGTGTCTAGCTTCAAAAGTAGCACCAGTTCCTGCCATACCACCACCAACAATTAGTACATCGCAATCTTCAAAGACAGTTTTATTTTTAGGCATTAATAATAAACTCCTTTTTTAAAGGAGTTCTTATCTAAAGTTGGAAGATCTTTATCAGTATTTAAACCGTGAGGTTCATTATAAAGTATTTGAGAATTAATTTCTCCTTGATTAGGTTTATCACCATCAGCAAGTTTTGGAATGAACTTTCCCCAGGGCTTTGTTGTTATCGGAGATACAAAATCTTTTTCTGTTCCATTTCTGAATTTTATTTTCCAAGAAATCGTTCCTTTTTCTTCTTCTCTTCTTACTCTTACGCTATGACCCATCGGGGCAAAGTCAGCATAGCCTCTTACATCTATCGCATGATTAGGACAAGCTTTAACACAAGAGTAACATTCCCAACAAAAATTTGGCTCAATGTTTTTTGCTCTTCTAATATTTTTATCTATATGCATAATATCTGAAGGACAGATATCTACACAGTGACCACAACCATCGCACCTAGTCATGTATACAAATGTTGACATTTATTTTATCTCCTTTTTTAATTCTAACATATTAATAGTGTTTTGGCTCTTCTCTTTTTATGCCAAGCCCAAACTGTTCTGGCGCATCTGCTGGTGGGGGAAGATTATCTCTTGAACCATCAGCTTCAGCTAAATTTTTTTGTATCGCAGCTCCAGGTTTATAGAACATGTGAGCAAATTTAGACCAGTAAACGCCCCCAAATAAAACTATATTTGAAACTCCAAAAAGCACTAGAAATAAAGTGTCCCATCCAAATATTTGATTAAACTGTAAATAAGACCAAATTAAACCAAAACTAGCAGAGGCTAAGAGTGCTAACACAAATAAATCTGCAGTAATTATTCTAAATACTGAATTTGCTTCAGCTGCAACGTCTACTCTTAAAAAAAGCCAAAACCAATATCCACCTAAACAAGTCATTATTGCTCCTACGTGCCAAAGAATTGGCCAAACTTTTGGAGTTTGAGAATCGGTATAAAAAAATATCATTGCTGCGGAGCCAATCCAAAAAAGGATTGTTCCATACATTCCTAGGACATGTGCAATTCTTCTTTTACCCCAGCCTAGCTCGGCTGTTGTTCCAATATCATGAATTATTGTTTTGCCGATAACGGCTAACCTTTCACCAGCCCCCAACTCTCTTTTGGCTGATTTTTTTGCTTTTTTTGCATTATTGAAAAAATACTTAACATTTTTTTTATGTATCATATCCAATACCGTGCCTAAAATAACTAGTCCAACCATAACGATTACAAAAGATTGAACTGCTATCATTGGAATTGTTTCGGCTAAAATTGCAAATGGATTGGTTGTAAGCATATTTTTATAAAAATTTTATTATTACTAGTATACTTAAAAAAATAGTTCAACAGTGATTAAATCGCACTATTTGCCCAATAAGAACATTATTTTTTAATTTTTCGCGTATAATGTTGTTTTGAAGGTATAACGCATCTAACTCCTCCTTGTGGATTATCAACATCTCCTTTTCTTCTTGGAATCACATGTATATGGCAATGATAAATAGATTGGCCCGCAAACTTTCCAGCATTTGTTCCAATATTAAAACCTTTAACTGATTTATCCTCTAACATTATTTTTTTTTTCAATTTTTTTATAAGATCATTGCAAGCTAAGATTTCTTTTTCATTTAATTCAAAATAATTTTCTATACATCTTTTTGGAACAACTAATGAGTGTAACTTTGAAACAGGGTAACTATCAGAAGCTGCATATGCAAAATCGTTTTCAAATAATAGCTCCTTCTGATTAATTTTACAGAATATACAGGGATTGTTAGGATCATTCATTATGATTTAAAATTCAAATGTTTTTTCACTTTTTGATATCCAAAATTATTTTTACTCTTCCAATTGATTTCTTTAATATACTTAATAGGTGTTACGCCTTTTCCTGAACCTATTAACATGATCTCATCAAATTTATTCACATCTTTATAATAAATATCTTTAAATGAAATTTTGATCTTACTTTTTAAGTAATTAATTGTGTTTCCAATGTAACAATTATTTTTTGGTGTAAAATATTTTTTGTTTCTCAAGAATAAAATATTCGAGGTGCAAGTTTCTAAAATTTTTCCCCTGTAAACTAAAGCTATGTCAGTTTTACTTGGGTTATATTTATTCAATTCTTTAAGAATCTTTTTATAATAAAGATTTTTTGTTTCAGGATCAGTTCTTCTATAATTTATAATTTTAAGTTCAAAGTTTTTATAAGGTTTAATCCGTTTACGTATTGAAATTGATATAGTTTTTCTTGTTAAAGCAACTCGCAATAAGTGATCATATTTGATATTTTTATTAATGTTTGACTCAATTAAATGTCGTATAATTTTTTCTAAATTTTGAGAATAAATCTTGTATTTCTTGAGAGACTTTATTAATCCATTTATATGACTTTCAAATAAAACAAGTTTTCCTGGTTTTCCAATAAGTCTAATTGTGGTGAATACACCATTTGAACCCCACAAATCTTTAAATTTTAAAATTTTAAGATTATCAATTTGATAGGATTTTTTTAATAAAAAATTTACCATTTATTTGATAAGATTGAAAAAACAAATTTTTTTATGTATTTCACTTATTAAAGTTTGGAAGTCAAACTAAAAATTTATTTTGTGAGTATAAATTTATGAAAAAAATTATAATTTTTACAAACAACGAGAGATCAATAAACATAATTAAAAGTTTAAAAAAAAGATACAAGATAAATCTGATCGTTCTTTCTAAAAAATTTTTAACAGAAAATTTAGTTTCAAAAATAAAAAAATTTAATAAAAAAATAATTTATTTTGAAAAATCAAAAAAAATACTTACAAAATTAGCTGCTGAAAAACCTGACTTTATTTTATGTTGTGGTTTCCCAAAAATAATAAAAAAAGAAATAATAAATATCCCAAAATATTGCTCGATTAATATTCATGGTGGAAGAATCCCACATTATTTAGGTGGCTCGCCATTAAATTGGCAAATTATAAATGGAGAAAGTAAAATATATATTAGTTCAATTAAAATGAATGAAAAAATTGATGGCGGTCCTTTAATCTTACAAAGATCTTTTAAGATAAATAAAAATGATAATTTGGATATTGTTAAATTAAAAGCAAATAACTTATTTCCAAAGCTATGTATAGACTCAATTGATCACATAATTAAAAGAAAAAAACTAACCAATTTTTCCACTAAGCAAAAAAAATTTTGGAAACAAAGATCCAAAAATGATAGTAGAATTAACATTTCAAAAAGCAGCAGCTTATATGCTCATAATATCATTAGAGCATCCTCAGAAAAAAACTATCCAGCATTTATTGTTTTAAAGAAAAAAAAAATATATCTCTATAAATCTAGGTTGTTACAAAAAAATATCGATATGATTAAAGAATATAAATTTAAAAAAAATAATTTGTACCTTAAATTTTTTGATGGAATTTTGCTAATATATAAATTTAAGATAAAGTATAATTAAGTAATTTAATAATGACTGAACAAGAGAAAAAAATCAATGTCTTGCATATTGTTGGTGGTAAAAAAAGTAATGGTGTATTTAAAGGAGCTTATATTTTTCATGAAGCTTTATTAGGATTAAAAATAAACTCCAAAATACTAAACGATGAAAATAATCAAAATGTTAAGAATGATCATTTTATTTACCTAAATAAAAGCCTTTATTCAAATGTGTTAAAAAACTTTTTTATTTTAATTGAAAAAACTTTAAAAACAATTTTTTTACACAGTCCGCGCGAAACATTTACGTTTAACTTCTTTGGTTTCGATTTAACCAAAATAAAGGAATATAAAGAAGCTGATATAATTCATATTCACTGGTTAGGTGAAGGTTTTATAAATCTTAAATCAATTTCTAAAATAAAAAAACCTGTTGTATGGACAATCAGGGATATGTGGCCATTTACTGGCGGCTCACACTATACAATGGACTTCGAAAAATATGAAAGGGGTTTTTTAGCTAAATTTGTGCGAAGATTTAAGAAGAATTGTTTTAAAGAAAATATCCATTTTGTAACTACGAGTAAATGGATGAAAAGAATAGCTGAACAAAGCGAGATATTAAAAAATAAAAAAATAATGCAAATAGATAATAATATAGATTTAAAAAATTTTAATAATCTTTCAAAAGATAAAGCTAGAAATAATTTGAAAATTTCCACCAAAAAAAAAATAATTTTATATGGAGCTCAAAATCCGCAAAGTAAAAGAAAAGGTTGGAATTTATTTTTAGATACACTTAGACAAATTAATAAAAAGGAATATTTTTTATTAATATTTGGAAAATTTTGGTCTCACAAGGTTTTGGACGAAATTGGAATAGAGTATAAATCAATGGGATTTATAGATGAAACAAATCTTTTGAATGAAGTGTATTCCAGTGCAGACTTATTTGTGGCATCTTCAATCCATGATGCTTGGCCTAAAACTTTTGCAGAGGCAATGTATTGTGGTACACCAGTTGTATGTTTTGATAATACAAGTATTTCAGAAATAGTTGATCATAAAAAGAGTGGATATGTTGTAAATGATTTTTCGTCTGATGGTTTAAAGAAAGGTATTGAATGGCTTGCAAATGAGGTAAATAAAAACTCTTTAATAAATAAACATGCAGCGGAAAAAATATTGAATTATGATCCAAAAATTATTGCCTCAAAGTACGTAAAAATTTATAATCAGCTTATATAAGCTTTAAATTTTTTTTAGAAATTTTAAATATTTATTAATTCCTTCTTCTAAACTTATCTTAGGTTTGTAGCCAATTAGTTTTTTTGCTTTTTGGATCGACAAAGTACCTCTTTTGGGACGAAATTTATCTCGACTTTTTAATTTGTACTTCAAATTTGGAAAATACTTTCTTAATATAGTAACAAATTCAAGTAAAGATCTTCCTCTTCCATTTGTTATATTAAAAGTGTTATTAATTCCATTTTTTTTGGTAGACGCCAAAATTACTCCTCTTACTAAATCTTCAATGTAAGTAAAATCTAACTTTTCATCTTTTCCATGAATATTAATATTTGTACCTGCTAAAGCTTTGTTTATAAAGATCTGACTAACTCTTTGATTCATATCTTTTGGTCCATAGACTGCTGATGGTCTAATTATTGTATATGGAATATTATAATAGTTTGAAAGCCCTTTTGTTATTACTTCACCTGCCAATTTTAATGTACCATATATTTCTTTTGGATTTGCATTAGAACTTTCATTAATAATTTTTGTTTTAAAATCGCCGTAGATCATACTCGATGAAAAATAAACAAACCTTTTAAAATTATATTTTTTATTATTGTTTTTAACAAATACTAAACTCTCCAATATGTTTCTTGTAGCATCTACAGATCCAATGCTAGCTTCTTTTGCATTTAAATTATCTATTTTTGCTAATGGTAATGCTGCAGTGTGATAAATATACTCTGGTTTATATTTCTGAAGAAGCTTTAAAACAATTTGTTCATTACTCGCGTCTCCTCTCTCAATTAAAATATTTTTTACATTGTCTAATCTTTGTTGACGATAATCCTTAAAATTACTTTTTAATGGATTAATGAAGCTCCCAAAATTATCTAGAATTATACATTTTTTAACTATTTTGTTTTTTATTAAAGATTTTGCTAGCTCTGAACCGATAAAGCCCAATCCACCAGTTATAAAAGCATTTTTCATTTAGATTTTTTTAACCATTTTAATGATATATCTTTAACATATTTTATTTGTCTTCCTGTTAAATGGGGAGACATAGGTAAAGTTATTATATCATTCATTAATATCTCGGTATTTTTCAATTTATTCTTATTAAATTTTGAAAGATATTTTTGTTTATGAAGTGGTGGAAAAAAATGAACAGATGCTTCTATATCATTTTTATTTAGGTAATTTAAAAAGGAATTTCTTAGATTTTTTTTTACCCTTAAAGTATACATTTGGTAAGAGTGTTTAATATTTTTTGGTACACTTTGAGTTTCAATAATATTGGGGAAATTTTTAAAAAACTTATTATATGATTTAGCTATTTCATTTCTCTTTTTATTGAAAAGCTCTAATTTTCTAAGCTGAGATACTCCTAAAGCGGCTAAATGATTTGGCATTCTAAAATTATGCCCAGGTAAGATTGCTTCTCTTTTCCAGGGGAATTTCACATTTTTTTGGATGCCGTGCGCAATGAGTTTTTTAACATAATTAAAATGTTTCGGGTTGTTTGTGGTTAACATGCCTCCTTCAGTTGTAGTAATATTCTTGGTGGGAAAAAAAGAAAAACACCCAATACCAAATGATCCTGTTCTCTTATTTTTATATTTGCCACCTATAGTTTCGGCGCTATCTTCAATTAAAGTAATATTTTTTTTTTTACATATTTTGATAATATCATCCATTTTGCAAGGCATGCCTCCAAAATGAACTATAATAACTGCGACTGTTCTTTTTGTAATTTTTTTCTTTATTTCTTCAGGATCAATGTTTCTAGAATTTAGTTCTATATCAGCAAATACAGGTTTGCATCCAGCATTAATAACAGCATTTGCAGTTGATACCCATGTCCAACTAGGAATTATAATTTCACCTTTTTTTTTTAAAAGTTTTACAGCACACTCTAATGCACTAGTGCATGAGTTCATTGATACAGAATATTTAACACCTATATAGTTAGAAAACTTATTTTCAAAAATTAAGTTTTGTTTTCCATGAGTCAACCAACCAGTTTTTAAAGAGTCTGAAACTAGCTTAATTTCTTGAGGTTGAAGATTAGTTATACTTAAAGGAACTTTCATTTTTTAAAATTACAGTTGTAATTTAAATTAATAAAAAGTAAATACAGTATTAGGTAACATCATGTGTGGAATAGTAGGCTATTATAACAGTAATTCATCTTCTGAAGATATAAATACAATTATTGATAAGATGAATAAGCTTCAAGAGCATAGAGGTCCAAATAGCTCGGGCAAATATATTAGTTCACAAAAGAATTTTGGGCTTAAAATGTGTAGATTATCAATTTTAGATTTAGAATTAGGTATTCAACCAATGCATTCAAGAGACGAAAGATATGTAATCATTTTTAATGGCACAATTTTAAATTCTCCAGAACTTAGAGATCGATTAGAAAACGAAAATATCAAATTTTTTACTAAAAATTCTGATACAGAAGTACTCTTAAATTTGTTAATTCATTATGGAACTAAAGGAATACATTATTTGAATGGATCATTTGCTTTTGCATTTTTTGATAAAAAAAAACAAAAACTTATTTGCGGCAGAGACAGATTTGGCCTAGCACCATTTTACTATTTTCACAAAAATAAAAAGTTTCTTTTTGCTTCAGAATTAAAATCAATCCTTAAAAGTGGTCATTCAAATAAAAAAATAAACAAGCAGAGTCTTTATCATTATTTAAGTCTTTTGTGGTGTCCAGGCCCAGAAACAATTATTAAAGACATAAAAAAACTTCAACCAGGACATTTTTTAGAACTAGATTTAATAAGTGATGATCTTAAAATTCAAAAATGGCATCATATTAAAATTCATTCAGATAATTCAAAAAATTTAGATGAATGGACAGAGTCAATATTATTTGCTTTAAAAAATTCTATTAAAAGATCAACTCTTTCTGATGTGCCATTAGCTTGTGGTTTGTCTGGTGGTTTAGACTCACAGTCTATTGTCGGAATATTGTCTAAGGAAAGAAAATTAAATACTTATTCATTGGCATTTGATGGTCATAATAAGGGTCCTCTAAACGAATTATATGAGTCAAGAATTGCGGCAAATTATTTTAAAACTAACCATAACGAAATTTTAATTAATCAAGATAACTATTTTAAAGATTTAGATAAAATGGTTTATCACCTCGACGAACCTTACGGAGGTGGACTACCTTTGTGGCATGTTTTCAAAGAAGCTGGGAAAAAATATGGAGTTATTCTTACAGGTTTAGGTGGCGATGAACTTTTTGGGAATTTTGGTAGATGGACGCTATTGGAAAGAACTTACTTTGATTTTACGAATAATTATTATCAGTTTAAAACACTTTTTTTTGACCGAAAGTTTTTTTTCAAAGATAGTTTAAAAAATAAATTATTATTTGACAAAAGTGAAAATTTTGAGAGTACCTGCCGATTTATGTTTAATAGGCTAAATGGTGAAAATTTGAAAAATATTAGGGATAAAATCTTTAATTTAGATTTAACAAATCAACTGCCAGATGAATATTGTAACATGACAAATAAGTTTTCAATGGCAAATCAAATAGAAGCACGTGCACCTTTTTTAGATAATGAATTAACAAACTTAATGCAAACTGTTCCTCATAATTTAAGAACAGACAAAAAAGACTTTAAATATTTATTGAGAGAAACTGTAAAAGGAATTTTGCCAAAAGATAATATATATAATAGAAAAAGGGGCTTTGTGGGATTAGAGTCACAGGCCATTGACCATAATTTTAGATATATAAAAAATGAACTGTTTCATAAAGATAAAATAAAAAAAGATCAAATATTTGATTATGATTTTATATCAAATTTTTTAGATAGTTATCAAAAAAATGGAAAATATACTGATAAAAATGATATTTTTATGAAAAAAACATATAATCATAAATCATTATGGTCGCTAATAATGTTTCAAAAATGGCATGATATTTTTATCAGCACTTAACAATCTAATGTATTATTTAATTCCCACTTGGTAATAGATTTTGATTTATCGAAAATTTCTTTTTTTTTAAAATTTTTTATTTCAGCTCTTTTGAGTTTAATATAACTATTAATCACTTGTTTACCTAAAGCTGCATTCATATCTCTATTATCTTTCAGTTTTTTTAGAGATTGATCTAAATTATTAGGAAGTTTTGGAAGGTTAGGATACTTTTTATAATCTTCATATATGTTGCAATTTAATGGTTTTCCTGGATTAATTTTATTTTTTAAACCATCTAAACCAGCTGCTATTATACTTGCTTGTAATAAATATGGATTAGTAGAGCCATCCATTAACCTTAGCTCAAATCTACCTGGATCTGGAATTCTAATCATATGAGTTCTATTATTGCCAGTATAAGAAATGCGGCTTGGTGACCATGATGAACCAGATTTTGTATTTAGAGCATTTATCCTTCTATAACTATTTATAGTTGGGTTAAAGAAAGCAGATAGTGATGATGCATTTTTGATCACTCCACCAAGAAAGTTATAAGCAATTTTACTCAAGCCTAGACCATTTGATTTATCCAAAAATTTATTTTTTTTACCCTTCCAAATAGAGATATGTGCGTGACATCCATTTCCTGTCATATTCTTAAATAGCTTAGGCATAAATGTAGCTCTAAACCCGTATTTCTCTGCTATCGTTTTAACCATAAATTTAAAGAAAGTGTGTCTATCTGCTGTAACCAAACAGTCGTCATAATTCCAATTCATTTCAAATTGACCATTAGCATCTTCGTGATCATTCTGATAAGGACCCCATCCCATCTCGATCATATACTCACAAATTTCTTTAATAAAATCATACCGTCTCATTAAAGCTAATTGGTCATAGCAAGGTTTTGGTTGAGTATCTCTAGAGTCTAAAATTGAATTACCTTGAGCTGTAACAAGAAAAAATTCACATTCCACACCAGATTTCATACTAAAACCTTTTTTTTTTAGGCTCTTAATTTGGTTCTTTAACATTACTCTGGGAGATGCTTCTAAAGGCTTTCCATTTATCCAAAGATCAGATGCTAACCAACCTACTTCCTTATTCCATGGTAATTGAATTAGACTATCTGGGTCTGGAACACCAAATATATCAGGATCAGCAGGAGTCAAATCTAACCAGGCAGCAAAACCAGCAAATCCTGCACCTGTTTTTTGCATTTCTTTAATAGCGCGCTTAGGGACTAATTTTGATCTTAATACCCCAAATAAATCTACAAAACTTATTAAAAAATATTTTATCTTTTTTTCGTTAGCTATTTTGTATAAGTTTTTTAACATGATTTAACGTAACATAGCTTTTCAAAATGTACTAGAACTTATTAATATAAGAATTAAAAGATTTATAACTTCATAATCTCAAACTTAAAAGCTTTAAAAAAAAATTTCAATTCGTTAGTTAGAAAGAATTTTTTTAATAAAAAATTTACCATTTTCAGTTAAAAAAGAGTCTGGATGAAATTGGAATCCGTAAATTTTATTCAAATTGTCCTCAAAAGCCATTGCAATATTTGTTTCTGCGCAGCGCATTGTTATGTTAATATTTTTTGATTGAAAAGGTTCGTGTAATTTTAATGAATGATATCTGCCAATTTTAAATATTTTATTTTTCTTAAATATTTTACTTTTGCTATTTACCCTAATTTTTGATTGGTAACCGTGACATATTTTTTTCTGTTGTTTTATCTTTCCACCCTCGTTAAATAATATTAATTGAAATCCTAAACAAATACCTATTATTTTTTTTTTACCTTTAAACATACTGTATATTTTTGAAGTTTCTGGATAATCCTTAGGTGAACCTGGACCAGGTGAGAAAACTATTACATCTGATTTCTTAAGTAATTCTAAATTTATATCAAAGTAATCTGAACAGTATACTTTTTCGAATTCAGCAAATTGATGAACAACATTCCACGTAAATGAATCTTGGTGATCGATAATATAAATCATTTAAATAACTCCAGTAACGATTTTGCTTTTATGAAATTTTCATTAAATTCTTTTTTTGGCGAACTTTCTAAAACTACTCCCGATGCAGCAGATACCTCAGATCTATTTTTAAAATTTAAGATTGATCTTATAATAATATTAAAACGTAAGTCCTTATTAAATTTTATAAAACCAAAACTCCCAGTAAATATATTTCTATCTTCTTTTTCTTGGCTGTTGAGTAACTCTAAGGTTTTGATTTTTGGGCAACCTATAACAGATCCACCTGGCATCATTGATTTTATTATATTAATAAGTTTAAATCTTTTTTTTAAATTGCCCTCTATAGTAGTTACATAATGAAAAAGATGTTTATATTCTTCTACATATTTTTTTTTTGTAATTTTTACACTTCCTGGCCTGCAAATCCTCGATAAATCATTTCTTTCCATGTCAACTATCATGTTATGTTCCTTTGTTTCTTTATTATTATTTTTAAAAAAACTAAGTGCTTTTGACTTATTGAGTTTAGTGTTTTTTTTTAAAGTTCCAGCTATAGGTTTTGTTTTTAGCTTAAAACCCTTTTTTTCAATTAATGTTTCTGGAGAACAGCTTACAATTGAGTAATCTTTGTCACGTATCATAAACGACTCGGGGGATGAGTTTACTTTCATTAATTTCCAGAAAAAATTAATTGGATTTATTATTGAGCTATTTTTGTACTTAGTGCAAATTTTGATCTGATATGTTTCACCTTCTTTGATTTTTTTTGAAAATAAATTAAAAATTTTCTTATACTTATTAAAATCTATGTTTATTTTAAAAGGACTTAAAACTTTTGTAGGATTAAACTTGTTATTGAATTTATTTCTTTTTATATTGGATGAAATTTTTACCTTGTCAGATATTGTAATTACAGTCTCTGGTTTATAAAAAATTCCTTTATAAAATTTTTTTTTCTTCTGATTTTTTACTTTTATATTTAATAAATTACATAATATTTCATATCCAAAAAAACCAATAAATAAATCTTGTTCTCTCCTATATTTTTTTTTTGAAAAACTTTCTAAAAAACCTTTTATATTTGAATTATTAAGAATTATTTTTTTTGAAAAATCTGTAAATATTTTATATTTATTTCCAAATTTATAAATAATCATTGGCTTATCCGACTGATATAATCTTTCCAGATAAGGACTGAATTCCACTTTATGCCTTTTGGTATCTTTCAATAGCTTGCTCTTTAATTGGTAGGTGTATTAAGCCTGCAAAAACAGATAATGCAATTGCTAAATACCACGCATAGTCATAAGAGCCATATATGTCATAGAACAGTCCACCAAGATATGCACCAAAAAAAGATCCAAATTGATGACTTAAAAAAACTAAACCATATAAAAGGCCAAGATATTTAGTCCCGAAAATATGAGCTACAATTCCACTCGTAGCTGGAACAGTGGATAGCCATAAAAAGCCAAAACTAGCACCAAATATTATTGATGAAATAGTGCTTGGGGGTAAGAAAATAAAAAAACAAATTGAGATACCTCTTAAAAAATAAATAGAACTTAAGATAATTTTTTTACTCATCTTTGTAGATAAATAGCCACTCAATAAAGAACCAATGATATTAAAAAAACCTATTAGAGATAAAATCATCGCTGCTGTCCAATCATCTAGACCTCTGTCTACTACATATTTGGGCACATGGGTTCCAACTAAAGTGATATGAAAACCACATACGAAGAATCCTGAAACTAGCAAAACATAACTTTTGTTTCGAAATGCTTCTTTAAGAGCATCTAAAGACCCTTGATCATTGTGAGCATCATTCGTTTTATCTAGCTGTGGTGATCTAACAAAATAAGCAAATATTAATCCAATAGATAAAAATATCATGAAATAAAAAAGGGTATTTACCCATCCATTACTTTGTAAGGAATAATTTGTAAAAAGCGGTGAAAGGAAATAACCAAAGGAACCAACAGCTGTAACAATGCTCATCGCGATTGTTCTATTTGAAAGTGGAAAATGTTTACCGACAATTGACATTGGAATACTAATCGCTGTGCCTCCGCAACCAATACCAATTAAAACTCCTAAACTAATTTGGAAGTAAATTCCAGTGTTAGGACCTGCATATAAAAAATAAACTCCAAGGATGTAAAAAAGAAACGCAAGGATAATTGATTTGTGACCTCCATATTTATCAGCAAGAACTCCAAAAATGGGACCTGACAGTCCCCATCCAAGCATTTGAATTCCTATAGCTAAACCAAATTCAGTATTTGAAATTCCTAAGTCATTATTAAAGTCAATAAAAAACATTCCAAAAACTTGTCTTACACTTAAAGACATTAGGACTACTACACAGGCGCAAATTAAAGTTGTTAGAGCTAGTTTGTTTTGAATAAATTTTTCAGCACTCATTTGATGAATTTAAGAGATCTTCTCAAATCTTCAATCAAATCTTTAGGATCTTCTAAACCAATGTGTAATCTTACTATGTGTTCGTCTTTTGATAGATTTAAGTAAGACCTGTCTCCTTGTTCTCTAATCTCTTGGTGTAAAGCTAAACTTTCAAAACCTCCCCAG
This sequence comes from uncultured Pelagibacteraceae bacterium, assembly GCA_902623785.1. Classification (GTDB taxonomy): domain Bacteria; phylum Pseudomonadota; class Alphaproteobacteria; order Pelagibacterales; family Pelagibacteraceae; genus Pelagibacter. The sequence continues at coordinate 27,143 of CACNVG010000002.1, read as the reverse complement.
CTATATCCATATCCAAATAATTTTAAAGAATTGACAAATTTGACTACCTTTTTTTTCGAAGATTTAATTCTTAACCCCATTAGACCAGACGCACCTTCATAATATTTTTTCCAAAGTCTGTAATTTAGAGAACCTTTTTTGAGAGGATATAAGAGTTTTATTTTTTTGTTTTTTGATAAAAAGCTTGCCACTTTCATAGCATTTGATTGATGTCTATCCAATCTAACGTCAAGAGTTCTCAGGCCTCTGGTAACTAAATAGGCGTCGTCTGGGCCCATTCTAAGTCCTGTTATTTTTTCAGCAAATTGAACCTTTTTAAAAACTTTTTTGTTCACTGCTAAACTGCCACCCATCACGTCAGAATGTCCGGAATAATACTTAGTGGCTGAGACAATAGACATGTCAAAACCTAACTTTATTGGCTTAAGAAAATATGGTGTTCCCCACGTATTATCAATTGCTGTAAAAATCTTATTTTTTTTTGCTATAGAAATTATTTTCGATAGGTCTTGAAACTCAAATGAATTACTACCAGGACACTCAACAAATATAAGTTTTGTTTTTTTACTTATATTTTTTTTTATAGAATTAAGATCATGTGGATTATAAAATTTTGTTTTAATGTTAAATTCTTTTAAATAATCTTTAGTTAATAATCGTGTTGGACTATAAACAGGATCAGCAACTATAATTTCATCCCCAGGTCTTACAACACTGAATATTGCTAAAAAAACAGAGCCAAAACCAGTTGGTGTTAGAAAAACATGATAAGACTCTTCCAATTTCGTTAAAATTTTTGAAAGTATATGTGTCGTTGATGTTCCTTGTCTTCCATAATCATAGTGGCCACCAGTTGGATCTTTGATACTTTTCTTTTGAGTTTTTCTAATATCTTGCATGGATTTAAAAATAATAGTTGATGCCCGCACTACAGGCGGATTTACTGACTGATTATGAAAATCTTTTGCAGTGTGTTTCAAAAAAGTTTTAAAAGAGTAGCCCATAAAAAAATTGAATACTTATGGGGACAATGCTATATCCCTTATATAAGTCAATAAAATAATAACTAGGAGATAATTATGGGTTATCCGAAGAAACACAGAGGCCGAAGAAAAATGGGCTCAAAAAAAAGAAGAGCAAGAAAAAAAAATAAAAAGAAATAATTCTGCTCAAAATGGATAATATCAAAAAGGTCAAGGCCTTAAGTATTTGGATTTTTATAGTTCCATTTATTGCTACAAATACTTGTTTAATTTTAATTACTCAATTTCACGAACTTTTTCCCAATAAAGAAAATATAATACTTCCCACAATACCTTATATAGATGGTGGGGCCTCTATAAGTAGAACAGCAAGATACTTTCCAACTTATTTAGTATTTAAGCCTGCTATGTTTTTAACCGCTTATTTATTAATTAAATATTGGATCTTTAATAAACAAATTATATTAAACATACATGGAAATCATAAACACTTAAAAAAAATGCTTTTCTTTGGAATTGGATCTGCAATTTGTCTTGTAATCCATTCGATTTTTCTAGGCATAAAGTTTGATATTGACGTGTATAAACTTTTTAGACGAGTAATAATGTTAGCATTCATCATATTTGAAATAGCCGCCCAAACTTATTTTGTTTTAATTTTTTACTCTATCAAATCAAAACTTAAATCATTTATTAATGAAACTTACCTAAAATGTAAGGCTGCTTTAGTTTCAATTCTAATTTTTGTAGGTATTCTTGCATTACCTTTGGTGAGTATGCCAGGCAACAAGCATCTTAAACATGCATTAGAATGGGATTATTTTTTAGGGGTTATTACTTTTTATATATTTACTTTTTTATTATGGAAAAAAAAGAGTAATTAGTTTTTTATCCAACCACCACCTAAGACTTTATAACCATTTTTATTTTTTTGATAAAAAACACATGCTTGACCTGGTGAAACACCAAATTCATCCTCCATTAAATTTACTTTAGCTTTTGAACCTGATACCTCAACTTTTGAAGGAATTAACTTTCCTGTCGATCTTATCTTTACATAAATTTTTTCATTCAATTCGCTACCTTCACATAAAATGTTAAGATTATTTAAATTAATAGTTCTTTTTGCTAAGTATTTTTTTGGCCCAACAATTATTTCATTCTTCTTTGGATCAATTTCTATAACATACAATGGATTTTTGTCAGAAACCTTAATGCCTCTTCTTTGTCCAATTGTAAAATTTACTATTCCATCATGAACCCCAATTACCTTTCCTTCAATGTTTTTGATATTTCCCTTTATAAACGCTTTTGGTTCAAATTTTTTAATTACAGATGAATAGTCACCGTTGGGAACAAAACAAATATCCTGACTATCTGGTTTATCTGCTACATTTAAATCAAGTTTTTTTGCTATTTCTCTTGTCTCATCTTTCAGTAAGTTTCCTAAAGGAAATCTTAGAAAATTAAGCTGATCCCTCTTTGTATTAAATAGAAAATAGCTTTGATCCCTATTGTGATCTTCTGCACGGTACATTTCATTTTTTTTTCCATCAAATATCGATCTTACATAATGACCAGTTATCAAGGCATCTGCTTTTAAATCTTTTGCTTCCATAAAAAGATCTTTGAATTTTACTGTTTGATTACACTGAACACACGGTATTGGAGTTTCACCTTTTAAGTAGCTCTCAACAAAATTATCAATAACTCCCTCTTTAAATTTATTTTGGTAATATAGAATTTTATGATCGATATCCAATTTATGGGCTACTCTTTTTGCATCCAATATATCTTGTCCAGCGCAACATTGTTTCGATTGGGAGACCTGTTTGGTATCATCATAAAGTTTAAGTGTAATACCAATAACTTTATAACCTTCTTTTTTCATTAATCCAGCAACTGTTGAAGAGTCTACTCCTCCTGACATTGCAACAACTACGACTGTATCCTTTGTCTTTTTGTCAATTCCTATTGAGTTTAAATTGTTTTTCATAAACTTTAAAATTATACTATTTTTATTTAAAAAACTAAATTAAATGATTTTAGATTATGAACCAGGTGACAAAGTGATTAATCCTAAAAATAAAGATTGGGGAATCGGCCAAGTACAATCAATTATAAAAGAAAAAGTTACTGTAAATTTTGAAAATGTTGGTAAAAAAGTAATCAACGCTAATTTAATTGAATTAATAAAGATTTGATAAAAAATGAATTTAGAAGATAAAAAAAAAATTGTACTAGATTTAATTGGTACTTTTCAATCAGCAAGTAAATTATCTTTGTCATTAAGAAAGAAAGGTCTTAAAGAAACCATTAAGGAAGATAATACCCCTGTAACAAATGGTGATCTTGAGGTTAATAAGTTATTGATAGATAAAATTAGCAAATTAACACCAGATATTCTTATAATTTCCGAGGAAACTTCCGCAAATAAAAATCTAGATAACCTCTCAACTTTTTGGCTGATCGATCCAATAGATGGCACTTATGATTATATTAATGATAAAGACGAATTTACTTTAAACGCTGCCCTAATTATTAACAAAGTTCCCGAAATAGGTATTATCAGTGCTCCAGCAAAAAATAGATTATTTTATACATATGGTGATGGGAATTCATTTGAGATAATTAATGACAAAGCTCAGTTGTTAAACACTAAAATAAATACCAGTGACAAAGAAAATATTACGGCTGTAAGTTATTCAGATAAACTTAAAAAAGAAATCAAAGATATTCATGACAAATTTAAAGTAGCTAGTTATACAAAAATGAAAAGTTCTCTTAAGTTTTGTGTCATTGCAGCAGGTGAGTTTGATCTTTATGTGGCTGAACCAAGAGCATCTGAGTGGGACATTGCAGCAGGAGATGCAATTTTAAGTAATTCTGGTGGGTCTATTACTGACATGAATGGAGAAAAAATTTTTTATGGAAAAAAGGATTTTAAAAACCCAGGTATAATTTTGAAAAGTGCAAGGTTAAATAATGGATGAACAGTTAAGAATTATATTAATTATTATAGTATCAGTTTCTATTTTTGGTCTGATAGTTTTCGTAATAGTAAAAAACTACATAAAATCCAAGATAGATTATTATTTAAATAAAAAAAATGAGAGGACTACAAAAGACGAATAATTTTCTCGTATTCATCTTTTGATAAATCCATTATCCTTTTTGATGTTTCAAAACTAAATCCATTTCTTGCTAATATTCCAATATCTTTTTTAAAAAAAATTGGCCTATTATCTTCTGATCTATGAGGTCCAATTTTTTTCTTTTTACAAAGTTTTATTGCAGAAAAAAAATCTTGATCGTCATTATTTTCTTTTATTTTATCCAAAGTTTCCTTAACAAAGTTATCATTAATTCCTTTTGAAATTAAATAACTTCTAATTTTGTTAATAGAACTGCCTCTTTGTATCAAATTTTTTGCTTTGCTCTCAGAATAAAACTGATCATTGATAAATTTAGATTGTTCTAAATCTGATAATACAATGTCTATTAAATTTTGATAATTACCCTTTTTCATGTTTGTAGAGCCAGATTTTAAATATTTTTTTAATAAATATGTTCTCAGTTGTTGTTTAGACGGAGCATATTTTTCAATGTATTTTAGGGAAAAATCTCGTATCTCAGATACAGTAAATTCTAAACTTTTTTTTTTATTTTTTAAAGGAATCATTATAATTTTTAATATATTATAACCTCAAATGATTGAACAAATTAATAATTTCTTTACAATTGAAATGATCTATCTTTGGTTGAATTTAGGTGTTCTCCCCTTTTGGATTATTCTATTTTTTTTTCCTCATTCATTTATGAGTAAATATTTAGTTAGATCAATTTTTCCCTTTATGATCTTCTCCTTCGTTTACGTTTATCTGTTATATTATTTTTTTATATCAGATTTCAATTTTCAGAATAATTTTACACTTTATTTAAGCCTTGAAAATTTATCAGATCTTTTTTCAAAAAATGGCTTCTTAATAATGTTTTGGTGTCATTTTTTAGCAGTAAACTTATTTTGTGGAGCATGGATTGTATCTGATAGTATTAAGCTCTCAATTTCAAAATTTTTAACTTTTTTCCCTTTACTAATTACTTATTTTATAGGCCCTCTTGGATTATTCATTTATTGGTTAATCAGGATTTTTTTCGCAAGAAGAATGTCGTTGTATGACTAAATCTATTAAATTTTATTACGATTTTTCAAGCCCCTACACTTATATAGCACATAAAAAAATCAGAGAAATTCAAAAAAAAAATTCTATAAAATTTATTTATTGTCCTATGCTTTTAGGAGGATTGCATAAGTTAGCAGGAATTACTGCAAATGCATTCATTAAAAATAAAAATGAATTTATGAAACGAGACTGTGAAATGGTTTCAAAAAAATACAAAATTAATTTCAAATTTAATGATTATTTTCCAATAAGTTCACTTAATTTAATGAGAGGATCGTTGGTTACGAGTGAAGATGTATTAGATAAGTATATCGATTATTTTTTTGATGCATATTGGAAAGACAATATAAATCTCTCTGATGAAAAAAATTTTAAAGAAAAACTCAAAGATCTTCAAATAGATGTGGATACCTTTTTAAAAGATATCAGTAATAAAGAGACAAAAGAAAAATTAATCAAACTAACACAAGATGCTTACGATAAGAAAATCTTTGGAGCACCAACATTTATTTGTAATGATAAAATATTTTGGGGTCAGGATAGATTAGATTACGCTATAGAGGAATTTTCTAACTAATTTCAAAGTCACCATCTTTAATAGCTCCAAAACCGCCATCAACATGAGATACATTTTTAAAACCCATATCTTGAAGAGATTTTGCTGCTAATGCAGATCTTAATCCGCCTGCACAAAAAAGAACTATTTCTTTTGATGGATCAATTTTTCCTTGTTTATAGTATGCGCTATTTGGATCAATCCAAAATTCAAGCATTCCTCTCGGTATGTGCAATGAACCTTCTACTCTTCCCTCTTTTTCAAGTTCTCTTACATCTCTTATATCTATCAAATTACAACTGCCGTCTTTATGTAGTTTTGAAGCTTCAGTGTGAGAAATCGTTTTGATTTCTTTTAATGCATCATTTACAAGTTCTTTGGATGATTTAATTGTCATAATTATATATATTATAATATCAGATTAAATGAAAAAAAACATCTTTAAAAAATTATTCATAAATTTTTCTAAATTGTTAGGTTTTGAAATTATCGATCAGAATGAATTTAATTCTCCTACTTTGAATAAAGAATTAAATGAAAATCTCACAAACATTAAAAAGTCAATAATATTACCGCTAGGTGAAGTTAAATTGACTAGGAAGATTAAAAGTTTGAGTATCATTTTTAGAACAAATACTAATATTGAAATTTGGGACCAAAATAAAAAAAGAATATTTGAGAAACCAAAAATCGAGTATGCTCTAAGATGTTTAAATTCTTTAATTAAATCAATGAAAAAAGTTAAGGAGAAAAAGCCAGATACTCTAATAAAACTTCAAGTTATTGATGATAATTCAAATGATGAAAATTTAAAAAAAATAAAGGATCTAATAAATTCAAGTGGTATAGACTGTGAAATTATTAATCACAATAAAAGTGAACATAAAGAAAAAATAACAGCTGAAAATAATGATGAAACATTCGGAAATCTTTCAAGTTTATTAAAATGCTTCGAAATTGCAAAAAAAGAGCAGTCTGATCTAATATATTTTGTAGAGGATGATTATCTTCATTACGACCACTCATTAGTTGATATGTTGGATACTTACGAAAGAATAAGCTCTCAACACAAAGATGAAATTATAGTTTGCCCAAGTGATTATCCTTTCAATTATATGACGAATGAAAAAACAAATATACTTATTGGAAGTCAACAACATTGGAGAATAATAACAAAAATGCTTTGTACATTTATGATCTCAAAAAAAATGTTTCAAAAACATATAGATAGTTTTGAAAAAACTTGTGAAAAAAGACATGATCCTTTTGAAAAATATTTAAATGAAATTTTGCAAAAAGAAATTGCTATTTCTCCCGTCATGTCTCTTGCAATTCACTTAACTAATGTAAATTCAAGTTATGGTCTCTCACCTTTTGTAGATTATAAAAAACTGTGGGATGCAAATAAGGTTAATTAAATAAAAAAAGGCCTCCTAGAAATAGGAGGCCTTTTAATCGTCTAACCAAGAGGGAGAGATGATTAATCTCTTATTGCGTAAGCAGTTACACCAATTTCTGCTTTATCAGTTCCAAGTTTTTCAGCCTCTTTACTAATTCTAAGACCGATTGTTGCTTTCATCGCACTAAATACGATGTAAGATAAAATGAAACTAAATGCACAGATTGATAAAGTGCCTAAGAATTGTGAACCAAATGATGTATCACCGTTACTTACTGGTACTACTAAAGTTCCAAATATACCGGCAAACATGTGGACTGGAATTGCACCAACTACATCATCTATTCCAAAACTTTCTAGCATTTTTGTACCAAAGTACATAATGATTGCTCCTATTGCTCCAATCACTATCGCCATGCCTGGAGTTGGAGTTAAAGGTTCAGCTGTTATAGCGACCAGCCCAGCTAATGCACCGTTTAACATCATAACGATATCAGTTTTTCCACCAATTAACCTTGTAATTGCAGCACCAGCAAATGTACCTGCTGCTCCGGCTAAGTGGGTGTTAACTGCGATTTTTGAAATTGCATTTACATCATCAAATGTTCCCATTGCTAATTGACTAAATCCGTTAAATCCAAACCAACCAAACCATAGTAAAAAAGTTCCTAAAGTTGTTAATGGAATACTAGATGCAGCAAATGGAACCATTATTCTTTTACTTCCAGATCCTGAGAAACGTCCAGTTCTCGCACCTAAAACAATTACACCAGCTAAAGCTGCTGCACCACCGCATGCATGAACTACAGTTGATCCGGCAAAGTCTGAGAACCCAGCTGCGCTTAACCAGCCACCGCCCCATTGCCAGCCCATTGATACTGGATAGATAAATCCTGACATTATTACTGCGAACAAGAAGAATGGCCAAATTTTAATTCTTTCAGCCACAGCTCCTGAAACTATTGAAACAGTCGCACAAACAAACATGGTTTGAAAAAACCAGTCAGAACTGTCTGAGTAACCTACATCCATATTTGATGCATCACCCCAAATACTAAATGACCCAATGTAACCGCCCTCGGAAATTCCATATGCTAAATTGTATCCTACTAAAAAGAATACAAGAGAACAGATTGCAAATTTTCCGATATTTTTTGCAGCAATCGATGAAACACTTTTATTTGTTACTAAACCACTTTCTAACATGCAGAATCCAGCAGCCATAAATGCCACTAAAACACCACCTATGTAGAAAGCTAATGAATTGAATATGTATTGTCCTTCTGCAGACATTGTTGTCTCTGCAAAGCTAGTTTCTGTCATTAAGAAGAAACCAAACACACCCAACATTGATCTTAAAAATATTTTTTTCATAATATTCTCCCTTGTTAAAGAGACCCTTTTATAAAATGGATATTTAAAAACTAATGTTTATTGGATAAAATAGGTATGCAGTATTTGCATATAGAAACAGCCTTTATTAACTTTTATATTAATAAAGGCTGTTCAGAGGAAATATTTATTTGTTGAATATTTCTTTAAGCGCTTTTGCAGGTAAAAACTTTACTTTTTGAGATGCCGCAATTTGGATTTGTTCTCCAGTTCTTGGGTTTCGTCCAATTCTAGCTTTTCTCTTGGCAACTTTATATGTACCAAAACCAGCTATTTTTACTGAGTCATCGTTTTTTAATGCATCCAAAATCGTGTTTGTGATGGTATCAAAAGTTCGCTCAGCATCAGCTTTACTTTGGTTTAAAGAACCTGCCAATTTAGCGACTAGTTGTTTTTTGTTCATTTTAGCTCCGGTTTTAAAGGTTAATTAACATAGTTTACAAAATGCCTTTAAAATCAAGCATTTTTTTAGTGTTTAATTTGGTTTTTAACACTAGATATTGTGTACAAATAAGCCTTGTATTTGTTGGTTTTTTTGATGCTCTTTATATGTTGGTTAAAAAAGGCCTAAATCTCTTAGATCATTCATAGTTGCAAAAAACATCAAAGATAAAAGCAAAAACATTCCGATTCGAAAAAAACCCTCCTGTGTTTTTTGGCTTAATGGCTTACCTAAAACTTTTTCAAAACCATAAAACATCAAATGACCCCCATCTAATAATGGAATTGGGAATAAATTTATTAAACCTAAACTTATAGATATATAGGCCATCATACTTAAAAATGGTAATAGTCCAAATTCAGCAACCTGGCCTGAAATTTTTGCTATTCTGATAGGGCCTCCTAATTGAGAACTATCTCCTGAACCTGTAATTATAGAACCCAAGTATTTTAACGTTGATGTGGTTACAAAATACACCTCAGAAACTGAATAATAGATTGCTTTTGCTGGACCCAGTTTTTGATGATTAATAGTATTCTGATATGGAATAATTTTTATTCCAACGGTCCTTTTTTTAATTTTATTACCAAGATTATCTTCACCATCTAAGGTCTGAGGTTTTACTTTTATTAAAATTTCTTTGTCATACCTCGAAACTTTAAAGTCTATAAATTCTGAAGTGGACATTGTTATGAATTTTGAAACATCCAAAATGCTTTTTACTTCATTTTTATCAATTGATAAAATTACATCATTTTTCTCCAATCCAGCAACGTAAGCAGGGCTTTTTTTGGTTACTTCACTTATCATTGGAGGAGTAAAGTCTTTTCCAACAAAAACGTTGATCATGAAAAATATGAGAATTGCTAATAAAAAGTTTGCTATTGGTCCAGCAGCAACAATGATGGCTCTTTGATAAAGAGGTTTTAAAACAAAAAGTTTTTGTCTTTCTTTTTCATCGTATTTTTTAATCAATTCTTCTTGGTCGGCTTGTGAAAAAACATTTCTATCACCAAAAAATTTGACATACCCACCTAACGGTATCCAACATACTTTCCATCTAGTGCCCGAGCTATCGTTCCAACCATATATTTCTTTTCCAAATCCAATTGAAAAATCAGTAACCTTTACACCGTATTTTTTTGCAAAATAGTAATGTCCATATTCATGTATAAAAACGACAACAAGAATAAGTACTAAAAATGGTATTATAAAATTAAGCATTAAATTTATAATACTGATTTTACTTTATTTTCCAAGATATCATTGGTCCCAGTGTGGCAGCAATAAATGAACAAAAAAGTAAATTTTGAAGCAAAAATGATGGAAAAAATTCAGCAGGTACCATTATTCCAATTAATAAACTTTTTGAAAAGTCTGGAGTTGGGAATAATAAAAATCCAAAAATTAAACCTAAAACAATTGAAGAATAAGCGGTTTTTTCATTAATCTTTTTATTGTAAAAACTATAGAAAACTGTGAGTACAAACGCACAACAAAACAGATCAGCTAATAAGAATAAATATAAAATATCATATCCTTTAGATGCGACTATAAAAGAGATTAAAGATAAAAATAAGATTATATATTTAGAAAAATTAAAGTAATTCATGTTTTTATTAAATTTGAATGTAGCTTTACCATCAACCACTATTACACTTGATATTGCATTTACCAAAGTATCAACGGTAGAAATTGTTAACGCTAAACCTAATACAATTACTAATAATGATAACAATTCTTTTTGCTCTTTTAGCAATAACATAAAAAATCCAAGATCAGGTCTATTGGTTGGGTCTATTGAAAAGGCAACCATTCCTGTAAAACCCATGTAAAAAACTATAGGTATAATTAAAAAGAAGGATATAATTAAGCTCTTTCTTAATGTCTCAAAATTTTTCGCTGCATAAACTCTTTGCCAATTACCTTGATGAAATAGATTGGTTGCGGCAACTGCAATAAAAAACGTCAGACCTGCAGTATAACTTGGAATGTAAGATAAGCTTAAAAGCTGTGGATTCTTTTTATTAATAAATTCAAAAGAAAATTCTGATCCTGTAAATGAGTTTATGTAAACTAAAGAAATCAATAAAAGGGCTCCCATAACGATCATTTGAATATTATCAGTAAATATAGAAGCTCTTAAACCTCCATATAAAGTATAAGCAAGTGTAGATATTAAGACAATTAAAGCAGTTATCCAAAGTTCTGTGCCTGAAATATAATTTATCAAAACAGCGACCGCAGTAACCTCGGCACATAAAAAAATGAACATATAAAAAATCGTCATTAATAGAATAAGTTTGTATAAACTTTTTCCAAACTTCTTACGCATAAACCCAATTAAAGAAGATCCCTTGGGAAATTCTTTTCTAATTTTTTTTCCCAGATAAATTAAAAAAAACATTGGAAAAGCTGTACCTAGTGAATATCCAATTACCGCTCCTATTCCTCCCCAAGTTGCGGCTGAGGCTGGGCCGAATAAGATCCAGGCACCTAACGCTGAAGCTGTTAAACTTGTTGTTAAAGAAAATAATCCAACATTTCTGTTTGCAGTTAAATAATTATTAAATCCTTGATGTTTTTTTGAATTATATAAGCCCAAAAAAACAAACATTAGACTTATTACAATAACAAGCGTTAGTGATGAAGTTTGAGTTAAAAAATAAGTTTTATCCAATGTTTTCCCTTTCTGAATTACCGGACAGGTTCTATGGGTATAATCTCAGTCTTTAAAGACACCCCATTTTTTAATTATAGTTGAAAAATAAAATTTCGCTAGTTAAAATAAGTAATGCCAACATACACGGTCATCACATCAAACCTTGAATTAGATAAGAGTAAAAAAAAGTCAATCGCCGAGGGTATAACAAAAATTCACAGCAAAACTACTGGAGCAAATACATATTTTGCACAAGTCATTTTTAACGAAACTAAAAAGAATAGTCATTTTATGGGGGGCAAAGTTATTAAGGATGAACAAATTTATCTTAATGGCCAAATAAGAGCAGGACGTTCTAAAGAGATCAAAGACGATCTTATTGATCAATTAAAAAAGTTATTAGCGAAAGAAACCAAATTAGATCAATCAAATGTTTGGGTTTATATTGTTGATTTAGAACCATCCCAAATGGTTGAATACGGAGAGGTGCTGCCTGTATCAGGTCAAGAAAAGATATGGTTCGAAAATCTACCAGATAAACTGAAGAAAAAATTAAAATCTTTGGAAAGTTAGTTTAAAAACAAACTAAATGCTCAATATGAATTGGTCTTTTTATTCCAAACTTTTCGTTTATCTCATGTTGATGAACGTGATGAGAGTGTACAAAAACAGGTAAAATAAAATTTTTGTCGGTTTTTAAGGAATAAATAAAATTTGTACCTCTAAATTTTTTATCAACTACATCGAATTTTAAATTACTTTTATCGTCATGGTGTAAATCTTCCGGTTGTAATAACAATTTAACTGTAGAACCAATTTCGAAAGGTTTTGAAAAGTTTCCAGTAATAGTTCCTAGCTCCTCGTTTTCTAAACTTTTAGGACTTGTAACTTTTGCTGGTACCAAAACTCCCCTATTCAAAAATTTTACCACCTCAATTGAATTAGGTATATGATAAACATTATAAGGAGTGTCAAATTGTTTTAATTTTTGATCTAATAATATTCCACACGTGTCCGCTAAATAAAAAGCTTCATAGGAGTCGTGAGTAACAATAATAGTTGTAATCTTTAAATCTTTAATAATCTTTTTAAGTTTAGTTTGAATTTCTTCCTTAAAATTTTGATCAATATTAGACAATGGTTCATCTAATAAAAGCAAATCAGGCTCAGCACATAAAGATCTTGCCAATGACACTCTTTGAGCTTCACCTGCACTTATTTGGTGAGGGTATTTATCTAATATATGATCAATATTTAAAAACTTTGTAATTTCTTTAACATTGATTTTTTTGGGACCTGATTTTGGTATTCCTAAATTAATATTTTTATAAATTGAATGATGTGGAAAAAGACTATTTTCTTGAAATGATAAAGCAATTTTTCTTTTTTCTGGTTCCAAATGTTCATTTGTTGATGAGATAATTTTATCCTTTAAAATAATTTCACCATTTTCCAATTTTTCTAAACCAGCAATCGTTCTAAGTATTGTTGTCTTACCTATTCCTGATGGTCCTAATAAACAAACAATGTCACCTTTATTTTTAATCTCGATTGATAAATTCTTAATCTTGTCTTTGCCGCCAGCTTTAAAAGTTGCGTTTTTAATTTCAAAAAAATTATTCATCATTATCTCTTAAAATATATTTTGAACTAAGTAAAATAAAGAAACTTGCAATTAAAACCAAAAATAAAGATGGTGCAGCAGCTGCCTCTAAAAGGTCCTCGGATGCGTAAATATATGCAGTTGTTGCAAAAGTCTCAAAATTGAAAGGTCTTAATATTAAAGTAATTGGAAGCTCTCTTATTATTTCTAATGAAATTAAAATCCCGACGAATAAAATTGAATTTTTAAGATACGGAACATGAATTTTTGCAAAAGTTTTTAGTTTTGAATAACCTAATAAATAAGCATTTTCATCAACAGAAATATTAATTTTCTCGTATCCTGATTTTATTCCATTACATGCTAGCGAATAAAACCTAATAAAGTAAACAATGATTAGTCCTAAAATTGAACCAAAGAAAATCTTCTTTACTGATGTAAAACCCATCGCTTTTATAATGCTGTTATCAAGCCATGCTATAAAAGTAATAAAAGAGACTGCTAAAATAACACCAGGTATTGCATACCCAGAAATTGATAAAGTTGTTAAACTATTTAAAAATTTACTCTTAGAAACTCTATTTCCATAGTTTGAAACAAAAGACAAGATTATTAAAACAAAAAACGATAAGAAGACCAAGTATAGCGTATTCCATAAAAGTTCATAAATTTTTAGATCAAATAAATTATCTGAAAACTTTAACGTCCAGTAAAACATCTGGCTTAATGGAAATAAAAAACTCATGAAAAAAATCACAAAACAAAAGGTAAATGCTAGTATTGCTGAGCCTCCCGACAGGTCCTGTTTTTCCTTCTTTTTAAAACCACCCTTCATGTTGGAGTGATATTTAGCTTTTTTTCTTGAGAGATTTTCTAAGAAAAAAAGAGCAAAAATAAATAATAATAAAAAAAATGATATTTGATTTGCGAAAGCAAGATCATCAAAAGTTATCCATGAATTATAAATGCCTGTTGTAAGAGTATTTATCGAAAAAAAATCAACAGCGCCAAACTCTGCTAAAGTCTCCATCGCGACCAATGATAAACCTGCGATAATTGCTGGTCTAGCTGACGGTAAAATTATTCTTAGAAATACTTTAAATTTTGAAAAACCTAGGTTCCTTCCTAAGTCTATAAGATTTTGTGACTGATATAAAAAGGAAGCTCTTGTTAAAATATAAACATAAGCGAATAAAGAAAAAGATATTGAAAGTATTGCTCCAACCATTCCATCAAATTTTGGTATATGACTATTGTAATTAGCATCTCCAAAAATATTTTTTAATATTGTGTAGGCTGTTCCATAATTTTCAAAAAAAGATGTTAATGAATATGCGTAGATATATGGTGGGACTGCAAAAGATAATATTAAAGTCCATTTGAAAAAATTACTTCCAGGAAAATTGTAAAAGGAAACTAAGTAGGCAGAACCAGTGCCCATTAAAAAAGTAAAAATTAAAACACCGATTAATAAAACAACTGAGTTAAATATATACTCTAATAGAAAAGTATCCTTTAATATTTGATAGTAATTACTTGTTTCTTCAAAAAAACTCACTGAAACAGTCAAGACGGGTATAATTACAACAAATGAGATTATGAACGAACTAAGAGACCAAACATTAAATTTATTCATATTATAATCCGCCTTATAATCATGAAAATAAATATGCCCGTGAAAAGGAGATCTTAATCACGAGCATATTTTCAAAGAATTATCTAAAAATCAAAAACCTTTAGGATGTGCGGAACCTCCTGTTCGTTGATTTCAGATAAATTTCTTTTATTTATTCTTTGATTGATTTTTTTACACTCTGAGACACACGGAGAGCATCCCTCAGAAGATTTATTTAAATCAATTTCAGTAATAAATTCTTTTTTATCTTCCATGTTATTTCCAACCAGCAGCTGTCATTACTTCTAATGCATCAGCTTGTTTAGCACCATAACTAGAAACTTTTGTTTTTAGATCTTGTTTAAAATCCAAACCAATATTGTTAACTACTAATGGATTTGCTGAAACACCACCTATCATTGGGAATTCAAATGTATTATTAACAAAGTGTTCTTGAGACTCTGGTGTTAATAAAAATTCCACAAGTTTGATTGCATTATCTTTGTTTGGAGCACCTTTAACTAAAGCAGCACAGCTTATGTTCATGTGTGTTCCTCTATCATTTTGATTAGGGAAAAACGCTTTAACTTTTTTTGCTGCTGCTTGTTGTTCAGCACCTTTTTTTCCAGATAACATCAAAGCTAAATAATAAGTATTAGCTACAGCGATATCTGCTTCACCTGCTGCAACTGCCATTATTTGTGCTCTGTCATTTCCTTTTGGTGTTCTAGCCATGTTAGATACAACTCCTTTAGCCCATTCAGCTGTCGCTGCTTTTCCATTGTTTTTAACCAATGAAGCCACTAAAGATTTATTGTATATGTTGCTAGATTTTCTTATTACTAATCTACCTTTCCATTTTGGATCAGCTAAACTTTCATAAGTTAAACCAGCTAGCTCTGCACCACTTACTCTATCTGGAGCGTAATAAACTATTCTCGCTCTTTTAGCGATACCAGTCCAGTGTGATGTTCTAAAGTTTGCAGGAACTGCCGCTTTAATTGCAGAAGAAGTTAATCCACCTTGCGTCATTCCTTTTGCCTTAAACACTCCACATCTTCCTGCATCAGCAGTGATATAAAGATCAGCAGATGAATCTGCTCCCTCTTCAATCATTCTTTTTTCTAAAGCTCCTGCTTTGCCGTTGATTAAATTTACTTTGATACCAGTTTTTGCTGTGAACTTATTATAAAGCTCAGCATCTGCTTTGTAGTGTCTTGCATTGAATACATTAACTTCCGCAGCAATTGTAAAACCAGCAATTAAAGTAAATAGTATTGTTAGTATACTTACTTTTTTCATTGTTATTTCCTTCCTCCGCACTATTGATAATGAGAATTATTCTCACTGATAATGATTATCAATCGCATATAATGACGCAGGGGTCAAGAAATATCAAAATTTCCACTCAGATATTTTGCTATATAAAAAGTTCCTAAAAGCTTGAACTCTAGCT
The DNA here is from genome assembly GCA_902623785.1 of uncultured Pelagibacteraceae bacterium. Classification (GTDB taxonomy): domain Bacteria; phylum Pseudomonadota; class Alphaproteobacteria; order Pelagibacterales; family Pelagibacteraceae; genus Pelagibacter. The sequence continues at coordinate 10,851 of CACNVG010000002.1, read as the reverse complement.
ACATTTTTTAATGATTGTGGATATACAAAGTGTGCCTCGGTTATAGGTCCTTCAATTTTAGGCAATATCTTAACAATATTTGGCTGGTTAACTGTAATGTAATCTGGCAAAGCGGCTAGACCTACTCCACTTTGAACCGCTAAAAGTAAACCATAAACGCTATTTACTTTCATGACTGTTTTTCTTTTTTTCGTTCCATCTTTTAATCCAAGTTTAAGGGCCCAATCTGGATTAAATACAGGTGAAGGAGCTCCTCTTCCGAAAGAAATAAACTTATGATTATTTAAATCATTTACACTTTTTGGATATCCATTTTTTTCAAGATATTTTGGAGAACCATAAATATGGTAATTAATATCAATTAGTTTTTTTTGAATATAATTTAATTGCTTAGGTCTACGCATAAAAATCCCTATATCGGCTTGTCTAGTACTCAAATCTAATTCTTTATCATCAAAAATTAGCTCTACCTCAATCTCAGGATTTAACTGCATAAATTCTTGAATTCTAGGTGTTAGCCATGTTGTACCAAAACTTACAACTGTAGTTACTGTAAGTTTTCCTGATGGCTTATTTTTTTTATCTCCTAATGATGTTTCTACTTCTCTTAGTTTGCTTATCACTTCATGAGCTGTTTTAAAAACATATTCACCGTTTTCTGTTAAAGTCAAACCTCTTGCATGTCTTTCAAATAATTTTACTTTTAAATCATCTTCTAATGACTGAATTTGACGGCTTATAGCAGATTGGCTTAAGTTAAGATTGACTGTGGCGCTGGTAAAACTTCCAGCTTCCGCAACTGCATGGAAAATTTTAAGTTTATCCCAATCCATTATTTGTTCAGATTTATTATATATCTTCCTGAAGTTTTACCTTCTAACATTTTCGGATATTCTTCCAAAAGTTGTTCAAGATTTATTTCTTTTATTGATTTATCTAGTAGATCAAAGTCAACAAGCTTATGCATTTCACCCCATAAGAAGTTTCTTCTTTTTATCGACACACTCACTGAGTCAACCCCCCAAAGTTTTACGCCCCTAATGATGAAAGGCATTACTGTGGTGTTCAATTTTATACTTGAAGCATTACCGCAAGCAGCAACAATACCACTTGGTTTAATATGTGTAAGTATATTTGCTAAAATATTCCCCCCAACTGTATCGACTGCTCCATCATATAATCCTTTATCTAAAGGTCTTGCTTCTTTATCTAAATTACCTGATTTTATTATATTTTTTGCGCCTAGTGATTTTAAGTATTCCTCGTTTGGTTTTGTAGTCGCAGCAGTAACGTTGCAACCAAGTTTACTAAGAATCATAACCGCTATACTTCCAACCCCACCTGAGGCACCAGTCACAATTACATCATTTACTTTTTCACCTAATAATAAAACTTCTCTAGTTTGTTTTGTAGTAAAAGCACACTGGATTGCTGTCAAGCCGGCTGTACCTAACATCATTGCTTGTCGAGATGTTATTTCTTTCGGTTTTTTAACTAAAAAGTTTGCATCAACTTTAGCATATTGAGAATAGCCTCCATAAAATATTTCACCAACTCTCCAGCCAGTTTGAATAATTTCATCACCTTCTTTAAATTTGTCACTTTTACTTTCAACAACTGTTCCCGCAAAATCAATACCTGGAATATGTGGAAACTCTTTTACTAATCGTGCACCATTTTTAAGTATTAACGCATCTTTAAAATTTAATGTTGAGTATTCTACTTTTACTAAAACGTCTCCATGTTTTAAAAAAGATTTATCAATTTTTTTTATTTCTCTTGAAAACTTTTCACCTTCTTGGTTTATGACCAATGCATTAAAATTATCAGACATTTTTAGTAGTAAATATTATTTCGCAATGAATCGCAAATATCTATTTTGATAGCTTAAGTCGTCTTTAAACTGACCTAAGTAAAAATTTGTAACTGTTGTTGCTTGTTCTTTTTTTATTCCCCTCATCGTCATACAATGGTGGGTTGAATCTATTGTTACTGCAACCCCCTTTGCGTCTAAACTTTCCATTAAAGTTTTTGCAATTTGCACAGTTAACCGCTCTTGAGTTTGTAATCTTTTTGAAAAAACTTCAACAACTCTTGCAATCTTACTTAACCCAACCACCCTTTGATTTGGAATGTAGGCAACGTGAGCCTTACCAATAATTGGAGCCATATGATGTTCACAATGGCTTTGAATAGATATATTTTTTTGAACAACCATATCGCTATAACCTTCTACGTCACCAAAAGTTTTTTCTAATATAGTATTTGGATTTTCTGAATATCCCTTAAAGTATTCTTTAAATGCTTTTACTACTCTTTTAGGAGTTTCTAACAGACCCTCTCTATTTGGATCCTCTCCCATCCATTCCAAAATTGTTTTTATAGCTTCTTCGGCCTCTTTGTCACTAATTTTTGAGGTAGATTGTTGTTTTTGAATATCTTTAACAATTTTCATGGTGACCTTATACCTATTAATTAAGTTTTTTAAAATATTTATTATACTATTTAATATGCTAAATAATTGAAAAATATATGTTTAAAAAAAGAGAAAGTGTCACAGAGATTGAAGAAGGAAATTTCCTGTCGCCTAAGTTTGATAATGATGGCTTAATTCCGGTTGTGACCACGTGTGTAAATACCAAAGAAATTTTAATGATTGGTTATATGAATGTTGAAGCATTCAAAAAAACAATCGAAACTAAAGAAGCTCATTACTGGAGTAGGTCAAGAAAACAAGTTTGGCATAAAGGAAAAACAAGTGGTTTTATTCAAAAAGTAAAAGAAATAAGAATCGATGATGACCAAGACTCGGTTTGGCTAAGCGTTGATATTGGAAATGGTTCTAGTTGTCATGTAGGATACAGATCTTGTTTTTATAGATCTATACCCTTGGGAAAAATTGAAAATGCAAGAGAAATCAAAATGAAGTTTGAGGAAAAAGAAAAAAAATTTGACCCTGAAAAAATTTACAAAGATCAACCTAACCCTACAAAAATTTAATGACTAATTTTGTTAATGATGAGCTTGAAGTTCTAAGACCTTTCGGTCCAACTATTGCTAAAGTAAAAATGCCCCAAGATTTAATTGATAATCTTAACGAGTATACTGAAAGCGTATTAAGTGACCAAAATAAACAGGATGAGTTGAATTATGGTAATAAACTTGCTGGTAATGTTAAACAAGAATTTATTATTGAAAAAGATGTTATGGAAAAAATTGGATGGGGAAAGTTTTTAGCTGAAGGAGTTAGAGAGTGGGTATTTAAAACAAATAAAAGGAAAATTACACAATTTAATATAATTAATAGTTGGATTGTAAGACAATTTCAAAATGAATATAATCCATCTCACTGGCATGGAGGTCATGTATCAGGCGTGGGATATTTAAAAGTTCCAAAAACTTTAGGTGAAACAAGTCAAAATAATAAGACAATGAATCACAATGGTAAGCTTGAAATGGTCCACGGGTCAAAAGCATTTTTATGTAAGCCGACTTTTAGAGTGACACCTCGAGTAGGAGATTTTTATTTTTTTCCACATTATCTAATGCATGCAGTTTATCCTTTTTCTCAATGTGATGATGAAAGACGATCAGTCTCATTTAATGCAACTGTAGATCAATCATTATTCAATGAATAAAAAACAAAAAAATGTTTTAGGTGGGGATTTAGAACTATGTTCATCTAATCCTTTGACAGGTTGGTATAGAGACGGTTGTTGTAATACAGATGAAAATGATAACGGACTACATACAGTTTGTGCAAAAGTGAATAATAATTTTCTTGAGTGGTGCAAGTCTGCTGGAAATGACTTAGTTACACCCCATCCTGAGTTTGGTTTTCCTGGTTTAAAAGATGGGGATAATTGGTGTGTATGTGCTACTTGGTTTGCAAGAGCTGTAGAAGCTGGAAAAGAGTGTAAAATATATTTGAAAAAAACGAACGAGAAAACTTTAAAAATTATTCCATTAGAAATTTTAAAGAAACATGCAATAGATTTATCTTAATTACATATTCCCGTATCTTGGACCACCGCTTCCCTCTGGTGTTACCCAAGTAATATTTTGAGAAGGTTCTTTAATATCACAAGTCTTACAATGAATGCAATTTTGAGAGTTAATTACAAATTTAGGTACATCATTTTCGACTTGCACTTCGTATACACCTGCAGGACAGTATCTTTGTGCAGGCTCATCAAATCTATCTAAGGTATATCTTATTGGTAAATCTTTATCTTTCAATTTTAAATGGACTGGTTGATTATCTGTATGATTGGTCCCTGTTAGATAAACTGAACTTGTTTTATCGAATGTAATTACATTATCAGGTTTTGGGTAATCTATTACTGGCATTTCATTTGCTGGTTTTAAAGTTTCATGATCTGCGTGTTTATGTTTAAGTGTAAATGGTAATTTTCCTCTGAAAATTATTTGGTCTATACCTGTAAAAATAATTCCAAAGATTAATCCCCAACTAAAACTTGGTTTTACATTTCGTGCTTCGAATAATTCTTTATAAGCCCAACTTTTTTTAAATTTTTCCTCGTAAATAGAAAGCTCTTTAGACTCTTTGAGATGTTCATTTATAGTTTCCGCTGCTACTATTCCACTTTTCATTGCTGTATGAGAACCTTTAATTTTCGGCATATTTAAAGTACCTGCGTCACATCCAATTAAAAGGGCGCCCGGCATAAACATTTTCGGTAAACTTTGAAAACCACCTTCGATTAAAGCTCGAGCTCCATAAGATATTCTTTTTCCTCCTTCCAACATTTTGCTGATCGCTGGATGAGTTTTAAATCTTTGAAATTCATCAAAGGGTGATAGGTGAGGATTTTTATAATCTAAACCTATTACATAACCTAAATAAACCTCTTTATTTTCAGCATGATATACAAAGCTTCCTCCATAAGTATTTTTATCTAGTGGCCAACCAGCTGTATGCATTACTAAACCTTCTTGATGGTTTTTTTCATCAATCTTCCAGATTTCTTTAAAACCAATTCCATATTGTTGTGGATCTTTTCCGTTATCTAGGTCAAATTTTTTAATTAATTGTTTTCCTAAATGACCTCTGCAGCCCTCTGCAAAAACTGTAACCTTAGCATGTAACTCCATCCCAGGCTCATAACCATCTTTTTTATTTCCTTCCTTATCTAAACCCATGTCTTGAGTTAAAACACCTTTTACCGATTCATCCTCGTTGAATAAAATTTCTGATGCAGGGAATCCTGGAAAAATCTCTACGCCCAATGCTTCTGCTTGCTCAGCGAGCCATCTACATAAATTAGCAAGACTAATTATATAATTTTTATGATTTTGTTGAACTTTTGGTAGTAACCAAGTCGGCCAGCTAAATGAACTTTTTTTTCCTAAAAAAAGAAATTTTTCTTTAGTTACTTTAGTTTTAATTGGTGCATTTAGATCTTTCCAATTAGGAACTAATTCGTCTAATGCTCTTGTTTCAAAAACATTCCCTGACAAAATATGTGAACCAATTTCTGCACCTTTTTCTAATACACACACATTTACATCGGCATTTAGTTGTTTTAATTTAATGGCTGTAGCAAGACCAGATGGACCACCACCCACAATAACTACATCATATTCCATAACTTCTCTAGTCATGAATTACTTTTGAATTGTATTAAGTTTATTTAATTCTTCTAAAAATTGCGGAAGAGCTTCAAACAAGTCTGCCTCAAGCCCATAGTCTGCTACGCTAAAAATTGGTGCTTCCCCATCCTTATTTATCGCAACAATAATTTTACTTTCTTTCATTCCAGCTAAATGTTGAATAGCACCTGAAATACCAACTGCTATATACAAGTCAGGCACAACAACTTTTCCTGTTTGTCCAACTTGATGATCGTTAGTAATATAGCCAGCATCTACTGCTGCTCTTGATGCTCCAATAGCTGCGTTCAACTTATCCGCAATTGCTGAAATTAATTTAAAATTTTCTGAATTTTGCATTCCTCTACCACCTGAAATTACAATTCTTGCTGTCCCTAACTCAGGTCTATCTGATTTGATTTCTTCTCTTTTTACAAACTTAGAATTCTTGAAGGCCTCTCCTGCATCCGATTTAACAATCTCTGCAGAACCACCTGTTGCCGGGGCAGGTTCAAAAGACGTTGGTCTAATAGTAACACATTTTTTTTTATCACTACTTTTTACTGTAGCAAAAGCGTTACCTGCATAAATAGGCCTTAGAAACGTATCAGCTGAAATAACTTTAATAATATCGCTTACTTGTGAAGTATCTAGAAGAGCTGCTATTCTAGGCATCAAATTTTTCCCAAACGTGTTTGCTGAACAAACTATGTGTGAATATGCATCAGCATGTTTTATTATTGCTGAGGTGTAATTTTCTGCAATGAAGTTTTCATAAATTTCACTATCAACATGAATAACTTTTTTTACATTTGGTATTTCAGAAGCAGATTTAGCAACAGCTTCTGATTTATTACCCAAAACTAAAATATGTAACTCTTCATCTATTTTGCTGGCAGCTGATACAGCATTGTAAGTGAAAGGTCTTAATTCTTTATTGTTATGTTCTGCAATTAGTAAAACTGACATTATATTACTTTAGCCTCATTTTTTAATTTTTGTACCAATTCTGTTACATTTGCGACTTTAATTCCAGCCTTTCTTTTTGGCGGTTCTTCTACCTTAATTTGCTCGATTCTCGCTTTTGTATCAACCCCTAAATCTGATGCATTTATCTGTTCTAATGGTTTTTTCTTTGCTTTCATAATATTTGGTAATGAAGCGTATCTTGGCTCATTTAATCTAAGATCGCAAGTTACGATTGCAGGTATGTTTACTTCAATTGTTTCTAAACCCTCATCAACTTCTCGAGTTACTTCAAGTGACGATTCTTTAACATTAATTTTAGATGCGAATGTCGCTTGTGGCCAACTGAGTAAAGCCGCCAACATTTGACCTGTTTGATTACAGTCATCATCTATTGCTTGTTTGCCCATAAAAACCAAATCAGGTTTTTCTTTATCTACTATCTTTTGCAATATTTTTGAAACAGCCAAGGGCTCAACTACACCGTCAACCTTAACATGTATTCCTCTATCAGCACCAACCGCAAGAGCTTTTCTAACTGTTTCTTGGGCTTTTTCTTCACCAATAGTTATTGCTACAATTTCTTTTGCTTTTCCAGACTCTTTAATTTTTACCGCTTCTTCAACAGCATTATCATCGGGAGGATTGGTAGACATTTTAACATTATCTGTGACTACGCCAGTTCCATCTTCTTTAACTCTTACTTGGACGTTGTAATCTATTACTCTTTTGACTGCTACCAAGATTTTCATTATGCCCTTAACAACTCGTTTTTTGGATCATAAGGACTTTCTTCAAGAATAGTCGCCTCATGAGTTTTTCCCAAAATATCAATTTTAAGCTTCTGACCAACATTTGCCAATTCTGGTTTAACCATTCCAAGTGCTATAGATTTTCCTAATCTAAAACCAAAATCTCCACCTGTGGCTCTACCAATACAAGTTCCATTTTCATAAATTGGATTATTTCCTAGCACATCAGCATCAATAATATTATGAACCTCTAGTGTCACCAATTTATTATTAAATCCTTTTTCTCTCCATTTGTTCAGCGCATCTAAGCCAATAAAATTTCCTTTATTTGGATGTATAAATCTATCTAAACCACTTTCGTATGGGGAGTATTCTATAGATAATTCTGTTCCAACAAGTTTATAAGATTTTTCAACTCTTAAACTATTCATTGCTCTTATACCGTATGGTTTTAGATTTAAATCTTTACCAGCATCCACTAATTTATCAAAAATATGATTTTGATATTCAATTGGATGATGTAACTCCCAACCTAATTCTCCAACGAAGTTTACTCTCATTGCATTCACAGGAGCATAACCCACGTCAACATTTTTAGCACTTAGCCATTTAAAATTTTCGTTAGAAAAATCATCTCTTGATACTCTTGTCATTAAGTCTCTTGCTTTTGGTCCAGAGACAACTAACACACCCATACTGTTAGTTAAATTTTCAAACTGAACAGATCCGTCACTTGGCATCCATTTTAAAATCCAATCGTGATCAAGTCTTTGAAAAGCACCTGCAGACACCAAGTAAAAGCTATCTTCAGCTTCTCTCATTATTGTGAACTCTGAATGAACACCACCTTTAGTATTTAGGGCATGGCATAAATTTATTCTTCCAATTTTTTTTGGAAGTTTGTTTGCAACTAGTTTATCCAAAAACTCTTCCGCTTTTGGTCCTTTAATTCTACATTTGGCAAATGCACTCATGTCTAATAAACCCACGTTCTCTCTTACGTTCTTGCACTCTTTCTCAATAGCTTGAAACCATTTTGATCTTCTAAATGACCAATCATCTTTTTGTTCCATTCCATCAGTTGCAAAAAAGTTTGGTCTTTCCCATCCAAATTTTTGACCAAAAACTGCTCCGAGCTTTTTCATTCTGTCATAACATGGTGCTGTTCTTAAAGGCCTAGCTGCTGGTCTCTCTTCATCTGGAAAGTGCGTTATGAAAACATGGCTATATGCCTCTTCATTTTTTTCTTTAAGATATGCTTTCGAACAATAGTCTCCATATCTTCTTGGTTCAACACCAAGCATGTCAATTGTAGGTTCCCCATCCACTATCCATTCTGCTAACTGCCAACCAGCACCACCAGCTGCAGTTATTCCAAAACTATGTCCTTCGTTTATCCAGAAATTTTTAAGTCCCCATGCTGGGCCTACAATTGGATTTCCATCTGGCGTATAACAAATTGCACCGTTGTAAACTTTTTTTACTCCTACCTCACCAAAAGCTGGTACTCTATGTATTGCACCCTCTATGTGTGGAGCGAGTCTATCTAAATCTTCTTGGAATAATTCATATTCAGAATCTTTTGAAGGTCCATCAACATAACATGCAGGAGCTCCGTCCTCATAAGGACCTAATATTAAACCTCCGGCTTCTTCTCTCATATACCAACGGCTATCACTATCTCTTAAAACTCCCATTTCAGGTAAACCCTCTTTTTTTCTTTTTTGAATTTCAGGATGTGGTTCTGTAACGATATATTGATGTTCTACAGGAATAACTGGGATGTCAAGACCAACCATTTTTCCAGTTTGTCGAGCAAAATTTCCTGAACAAGAAATAATATGTTCGCACTCAATTGAACCTTTGTCTGTTTCTACTACCCATCCATTTTTAGTTTGTTTCATGCCAACTACTGTGGTGTTTCTATAAATCTCTGCACCTCTATTTCTTGCACCTGTGGCTAATGCTTGTGTTAAATCAGCGGGCTGAATGTATCCATCCTCTGGGTGCTGAATTGCTCCAACTAAATCAGATGTATTGCATAATGGCCAAATTTCTTTTACTTGATCGGGTGTCAAAAATTTTACATCAACACCGATAGTTTGTGCAACTCCCGCATATTGAAAATACTCATCCATCCTATCTTTGTTGTTTGCAAGTCTAATATTTGAAACAACACTGAAGCCAACGTTCTTACCCGTTTCTTCCTCTAATTTTTTATATAAATTGACTGCATATTTGTGGAGTTGTCCAACGGAATAACTCATATTAAAAAGAGGTAACAAACCTGCAGCATGCCAAGTTGATCCAGAAGTAAGTTCTTTTCTTTCAACTAAAACAACGTCTGACCAGCCTTTTTTAGCAAGATGATAAAGGGCGCTAACTCCTACAACACCTCCACCGACTATTACGACTTTTGCTTTAGATTTCATTAATAGATTTCTACAAGATTTTTAAATCGAACGAAACAAAATTCTATTAGTCATCGTCCGGTTCTCTCCAATCTAATTGGAACAATAAATAAGCTGCGACACTCACGCTAATTATGCCTACAACAATTCCACAGTTGAGACCAATCTCCTGACCAAAGTAATACCAAGTTATCTGGGTGGTCAAAATAGGTGGAACACAAAGGATAAGCATAAGAATAAGAATACGATTTTCATATTTAGGTTTTTTCATAATCTAAATTGATGCTCCGAGAGAAACTGGATTAGAAACTGCAGTAGTCAACCAACAATTGTTGAGTGATCCCTTGCCATCGTACCTTTCTACTTGCCACTTGAACTCATAGTAAAAATTATCTGATCCCAAAATGATTACATCATAAATTGCAATCTTCTTATTATTATAGATCTCTTCAATTTTATGATCTTTATGATTTAACAAAATTGAGTAAATTTCGTTTTTTAACATCTTTTTAAAATTATTTAATGGGCCAGTATTTATTTTATTTTCCGGATGAGCGAATTCCCACGTTTGTTCAATACCAAAATCTTTATCTGGTTTATCATTATTCTTTAAACTGATTAGTTGAATTTCAACTACGTTATAAGGTTCAATTTTTGTGTTTGGCTTAATAATATCAGAATAAACATTTGCTACATGAAGATAAAAGAGTAAAAAGAAAAATAAAAGTTTGTTCATAATAGAACTTTAATTTTACAATATTATAATATAAATTTTACGAATAAAATGTCGCTTTATTTAAATTCTAAGAAAATAATCAAAGAATGGACCGATTATAATGGCCATATGAACGTGGCTTATTATGTCTTAATTTTTGATTTGTTTGGTGCTGAAATATTAATGGACAAATTTAAAATGGGCGAGGAGTCAGCTAAGAAAACAAAAAAAAGCACCATGGTGGTTGAGTCGCATATTACTTACAACCAAGAGGTAAAAGAGGGTGACGAGGTAGATGTAAATTTACTATATTTCGATCATGACAAAAAAAGATTGCAATACAAGCTTGAAATGATTCATAAAGAAAAAAAATTTTTAGCGTCTACTATTGAAA
>CACNVG010000001.1:10000-270004 GCA_902623785.1 uncultured Pelagibacteraceae bacterium | reverse complement strand
AAATCTGCAGCTTTTAAAAACCAGCAAGAAACATAATCTAATTCACCATTTCCTTTAACATCTTCAAATAAATCTAATAAATCATTTTTTTGCTCATCCGTCATAAACCTTGGCCCAACAAATGGAGGATTGCCTAATATATAACTACACTCGTTAGGATTTATTAATGATTTCCAATCAAACTTTAATGCATTTTCTCTTATAATTTTTTTTGAATCATGGATAGGAATCCTAGTGTAAGCAATTCCATATAAATCTGATAAAGCTTGGTTCATTTGATGATCAACAAGCCACATTGCAATTTTAGCAATTCTTACAGCAAAATGATTTAATTCAATTCCATAAAACTGATCTACTGTTACGCTAGATAGAATATTTACATCCAATTGAAGTTGATTACTTGGATATATTTCTTTAAATATTTCAATTTCTAAAATCCTTAGCTCTCTATAAGCAACTATAAGGAAATTTCCACAACCACATGCGGGATCTAAAAAATTTAACTTGCTAATTTCATCGTGAAAAGCTTTTAACCTTGAAATTTTCTGGGTGCTCTTATCTTCTTTTAGTTTTTTAAGTTTTGTATACAAATAATCCAGAAATAATGGTTTGATTGTTTTTAATATATTTTTTTCACTAGTATAGTGAGCGCCTTCATCTCTTTGTTCATCTGTATCTAAAACTGTTTGAAATAAAGAACCAAAGAGCGCAGGAGAAACTTTGCTCCAATCCAGTGAACAACAATTTATTATTTTTTTTCTCATGTCAGAAGTTAAAGAAGGAATATTCATATCTTCAGAAAATAGATCACCATTAATATATGGAAAAATTTTTAAATCTTCGTCTAAATTTAATTGTCTTTCGTCTATTTTTGTATTTAATATTTGAAAAAGTTCAGTTAACTTTGACCCTACATCAGAGCCATCTATATTTGTTTTTTCCTCTAAATAACTTCTAAAAATATTTGGTTGAAAAATACCAGTATCCTCTGCAAATAAGCAATAAACAACTCTTGTTAAAAAAATTTCAAGATCTTTCTCGTTAAATCCTGAGGATTTTATTGAATGAAATAACTTTCCAATGATTTGTGCAGCTTTAATATTTACTGGATCTTGATCAGTATAAGTTTCTTGTTTTCTACCAGCAATAAAATCGAATAACTTTATATTTTTGTTAAGATCTTTAAGTTTGAATTTTTTTAATTTATTTTTTTCTAAATCTAAAAATTCAAAATTTTGAAAGTCTGATACTAAAATATATCTTGGTCTATCATTTTCATCTAAATTTAAGTAATAGTCCTCTGCTTGAACCAAAGCTTTATCTAAATTCCTTCCTTCGGATTTTTGCTCTATTAAAAGTGTTCCTTTCCAAAATAAATCAATAAATCCTCTGTTGTTGTTTAATCTAGAAACTGCTCTCTCATAAACTGCTACATCTCTTCTTCTGCGACCGAAAACTTCAAAAAAATCATTATAAAAACTTTGTGTTTCACCTCTTTCATAACCTGCATCTTTATAGGTATTAGAAAATCGTTTTGCTCTTGTCGATATTTCATTCCAACTAAGTATCATAATTTTATTATTAATTATTATATCATTATATCTCTCTATGTCCGAGAATGGTTCAAAAATTAAAGATTTATTAAATAATAAAAGGGTAATTAGTTTAATTAGTTTTTAAGGTTTTTACAAATGAACAAGATTAATAAGTAAATTTTTTTAATCTTTTTTAAAATATAAATATTAAAAACCAATATGATGCTAATCCTGATATAATCGTTAAGATTACATTTCTTGAAAAATACCCAATTATTATTGCAGTAAGAGCACCATAAATTTTAGGGTCGGTAATTGCAACCAAACTTCCATAATCATCTAAAAGTACACCAGGAAAAATTATAGATGGAAAAACAACTGAAGGCACATAATTTAAAATTTTTCTAAAATTTTCATTAAAGATGTCTTTATCTATTAAAGTAACCATTCCCATTCTAGTAAAGTAAGTAATAAATCCTGCAATAAATATTGAAGTCCAAGTCATTTTTTAAATTTTATTATTAGATAAGCCGAAAATAAACCAATTAGGGGTGAGATTAAAATATATGATTTTAATGGTGCGTTATAAAAAAAAGTTGCAGCTAAACCTGAAACAATCATCACAATTAAATGATCTAATTTTCTTAATTCATTAATAATAATTGCTATAAAAGTTAAAGGTATTGCAAATTTTAATCCTAAAGATTCTGGAACAATAGATCCTAAATATATTCCTATTATTGTTGAGATTTGCCAACAAAGCCAAAGAGTAATACCAGAGCCTAGCAAATGATAATGGTTAAAATTTTGTTCTTTGTTTTTCTTAAAATAGATATTTGAAACTGCAAAACCCTGATCAACAATAAAATATGAAATAAATATTTTTTTTATTGTTGATAATTTATTTAAGTATTCAGATAAAACAGCTCCATAGAGTAGGTGTCTTGAGTTAATTACTCCAACTGAAGTAATAGCAATAAGGGATGATGCACCACCTGATAGCAATTGTAAAAAAACAATTTGTGAAGCACCACCAAAGATTATTAATGATGTAGCGTAAGTCATGATTGGATCAAAACCTAATTCAATACCAATTGCTCCAAATATTATTCCAAACGGGATTACAGAAAGTAAATGTGGCGCTACATCGAAAAATCCAATCTTAAAGATTTGAAATTTTGACAACATTTTAACCTTTTAAGGCTTCAACTAAAAATTTTGAATCTAGACCGCAGTCTTTATAACCTTGTTTTATAATATTTAAGTATCTTGTGCTTGGATACTTAAATGGAGTTTTTTTTTTCATTGAGTATGCCATTACATCCCTTCCCTCATGTTTAAAGAATATTTTTTTATAAAGAATAGGAAAGTCTTCATATTTATCTAAACAAATTTCATCTTTATCTGTGATTTCAAATAATGCTCCTTGAACGCTATATCCTTTTTTATACTCAATGTCCGCAACAGATAACTCACTTCTAAATGTTAATTGATAATCTTTAAGAACATACTTTTTTAAATACTTACAACCAGAACATCTTTTTTTCATCTGTTCATGGTGAAGATTACTACCGTAAGCAAAATATAACATTATACCTCATTTACTATTTGAATTTTTTGTTCCTCAACAAATTTTAAAATTTCATTGTTACAAGTATCAATTTTAGCTTTATCAGTAGATCTTACAACAATAGAAACACCTAACTTTCCTGCACGAAAAAAAGGATAACTCCCTATTTCAACATCCTGATTATTATTTTGAACTTGGGTTAAAGATTTTGCAATTTCGCTTTCAACAGTTCTGAGATTAATTGTATGACTTAAAATTGGAGCCCCACCCGTAATTAAATGTTCAAGACCTCCAAGCATTGATTTAAGGATTGAAGGTACTCCTGGAAGAGAAAAAACATTTTCGACATAAAATCCTGGTGCACCACTTGTTGGATTTAATATAAGTTTAGCAGTCATGGGCATCATTGCCATCTTTTTTCTACCTTCACTAAATTCACTTGGCTTATAATATTTTTCTAAAATAGAAAAAGCCTCTTTGTGATAACCATATTCTATATTAAAAGCTTTTGATACTGACTCAGCAGTTATGTCATCATGTGTCGGACCTATTCCGCCTGTTGTAAAAACATAAGAGAATTTATTTTTAAAGGTATTTATTGTTTCAATAATATCTTTTTCAATATCAGGGATTATTCTTACTTCTTTTACTTGTACACCTAAGGAATTTAACCATAGTGATAAAGTACTTGTGTTGATATCTTTAGTTCTTCCAGAAAGAACTTCATTTCCAATTATAATTATGCCTGCATTTATTTCTTTTTTATTTTTCATATACAAATATAAATTAATAATTATGAAATTTACCAATACTTTAATCAAAGGCAAACTAATCAAGCGGTATAAAAGATTTTTTGTCGATATCAAAGTAAATAATTCAAAGATTACTGCACACTGTCCCAACACTGGCTCAATGATGGGTCTTTTAGATCCAGGGAACACAGTTTTTGTTTCGAGAAATAATGATCCAAAAAGAAAACTTAAATTTACATTAGAAATGATTAAATCAAACAATCGTATGATTGGTGTTAATACTCATAGAGCAAACAAAATAGTATTGGACGGTCTTAATAAAAAATTAATTAAGGAAATGAAAAATGTTAAAGAAATTAAACCAGAATTTAAATATTCAGATGATACAAGGTTTGATTTTTTATGTGATAAAAATTTACTCGAAGTAAAAAATGTAACTCTTTTAAGGAGTAAAGATTTTGCAGAGTTTCCAGATGCTATAACAACCAGAGGCTCAAAACATTTAATTAAGTTAACTGAATCAATAAAAAAAGGCTTTAAACCGTTTGTCTTATTTTTAACTCAAATTGAAGGTATAAGTAAATTTAAAATAGCTAAAGACATCGATGGTGAATACTATAAGAATTATTTAAAAGCTAAAAAAGATGGTGTTAAATTTTTAGCTTACAGATGTAAATTAAACGATAAAGAAATCAGAATAGAAAAAAAAATAGATATAATTGATGAGTAACTACTTGGAGAAATTTGAAAAAATGAGAATTGCCGGTTCTTTGGCATCTAAAACTTTAGATATGATTACAGATTATGTAAAAGAAGGTATAACTACAAATCATATTGATAAACTTTGTTACGAATTTATAAGAGATAACGGTGGATATTCTGCCCCTCAATTCTATAGAGGATTTGAAAAATCAATTTGTACTTCACTTAATCATGTTGTTTGTCACGGTATACCTGGTGACAGAACACTTCAAGATGGAGATATTGTTAATATAGATGTAACCGCTATAATTAATGATCACTACGGGGATACGAGTCGAATGTATACTATTGGTGATATCTCTGTAAAATCGAAAAAACTTATTAACGTTACTTATGAGTCTCTTTACAGAGCAATTAAGATATTAAAGCCTGGAAAAAAAATTGGTGATATTGGTCATGAGATACAATCTTTTGTAGAAAAAAATGGTTTTTCAGTTGTAAGAGATTTTTGTGGTCACGGAATAGGAACAAATTTTCATCAGGAGCCAAATATTCTTCATTATGGTTCGAAAGATACTGGGGGCGAATTAAAACCAGGAATGACTTTTACCATTGAGCCAATGATAAATGCTGGACAATATAACACTAAAGTTTTAAATGATGGTTGGACAGCAGTTACAAAAGATAAAACATTATCTGCACAATTCGAGCATACTGTTGGAATCACAGAAAATGGTTATGAAATTTTTACAGAATCTGCTAAAGGTTATAAGGAGCCTCCTTACAATTAATGATATCGAGATATTCAAGAAAAGAACTTACAGAAATTTGGTCAGAGGAAAACAAATATAAAATTTGGCTTGATGTTGAAATTGCTGCAGCTCAAGCAATGGAAAAATTAAGAATTATACCTAAGGGTGTGGCCTCTGTAGTTAAACGTAAAGGAAAAATTAACGTCAAAAGAATTCATCAAATCGAAGGTAAAGTAAAACATGATATAATTGCTTTTCTAACTTCAATAACTGAAAAAGCAGGAATTAAAGCAAGATACCTTCACCAAGGAATGACATCATCAGATGTACTTGATACGAGTTTCAATATTCAATTAGTCCAATCAGGTAAAATTTTAATGAAAGATATAGATAAATTATTATCTGTAATAAAAAAAAAAGCTTTAAAGCATAAAATGACCCCATGTATCGGAAGAAGTCACGGTATTCACGCTGAGCCAATAACATTTGGTTTAAAACTTGCAACTTATTATGAGGAATTTAAAAGAAATAAAAAAAGATTAGAGAATGCTATAGATGAGGTAGCTACATGTGCAATTTCTGGAGCAGTTGGAACTTTTGCAAATATAGACCCAAGAGTTGAGATTTTTGTGTCAAAAAAATTAAAACTAAAACCTGAACCAATATCAACACAAATTATTCCAAGAGATAGACATGCTTATTATTTTTCAGTTTTAGGAATTATAGCTGGATCAATTGAAAGATTTGCAACAGAGATTAGGCATTTACAAAGATCGGAAGTTTATGAGTTACAAGAATTTTTTTCAAAGGGTCAAAAAGGATCTTCAGCAATGCCTCATAAAAAAAATCCGATACTAAGTGAAAATTTAACAGGGCTTGCAAGACTTGTCAGAAGTAGCGTTATTCCTGCACTAGAAAATATTGCTCTATGGCATGAACGAGATATATCTCACTCTAGCGTAGAGAGAAATATAGGTCCTGATGCTAATATTACTTTAGATTTTGCTTTATTTAGACTTACAAATCTTGTGGATAATATGATTATTTATCCAAAAAATATGATGAAAAATCTTAATATAACAAAAGGAGTAATTTTTTCACAAGAGATGATGTTAGAACTTACAAAAGTTGGTCTTTCAAGAGAGAAGGCTTATAAAAAAATTCAAACCCATGCAATTAATAGCTTCAAAAAGAGTACCAATCTAATTGAGCTGATTAAAAAGGATAAGTCAATCACATCTCTAATTTCTGAGAAAAAAATTGATAAGGTGTTTACATACTCGAAACATTTAAAGAATGTAAATTATATTTTTAGAAGAGTTTTTAAGTAATGAAAAAGGGGAAAAAATTATACGAAGGTAAGGCAAAAGTTATTTTTGCTACTGACAATAAAGACCTGGTAATTCAGCATTTTAAAGATGATGCAACTGCTTTTAATAACCAGAAAAAAGCAAAAATTGAGGGCAAAGGTGTGCTAAATAATAGAATTTCTGAACATATTTTAATGAACCTAGATCAGGTAGGAATAAAAAACCATTTAGTAAAAAGACTTAACATGAGGGAACAACTCATCAAACATGTCGAAATTATTCCGATTGAATTTATTGTAAGAAATATTGCAACTGGTTCTCTTACAAAAAGACTTGGGATAGAAGATGGTACAATTTTAGAAGATCCGTTAATTGAATATTGTTTAAAAAACGATGAACTAGGAGATCCTCTTATATCTAAAGAACATATCTATACTTTTAAATGGGCAACTAAAAAAGAAATAGAAAAAATAGATAAACAACTACTAAGGATAAACGACTTCATGGTAGGAATGTTTAGAGGCGTTGGTATTAAACTTGTAGATTTTAAAGTTGAATTTGGAAGAATTAAAAATAATGGAAAAACAGATGTATTACTAGCAGATGAAATAAGTCCAGACACATGTAGATTGTGGGACAACAAAACTGAAAAAAAATTAGATAAAGATAGATTTAGAAACAACCTTGGCAATTTAATTGATGCGTATCAAGAAGTAGCAAAAAGACTAGGCATTCTTCACGAACAATCCAATATAAGAACTGTAAACTTTGAAAAACCCAAAGCAGTAAAAAACAAAAAATAAATGAAAATAAAGGTAATTGTTACTCTTAAATCTGGAGTTCTTGATCCTCAGGGCAAAGCAATACAACAAACGTTAAATGGAATGGGCTTTGTAAACGTCAAAGATGTAAGACAAGGAAAATATTTTGATATCGATATTAACGAAAGTGATGAACAAAAAGCAAAACAATCTGCAGAGGAAATTTGTAAAAAGCTTCTAGCAAATCAAGTTATTGAGGATTTTAAAATTATTTAATGAATTCATCGGTAATTATATTCCCAGGATCTAATTGTGATAGGGATATGGATGTTGCATTAAAAAAATTTGGTTTTAAAAATAAAATGGTCTGGCATGACGATGATAAATTACCTAAGAGTGACCTAATTGTCTTACCAGGTGGATTTTCTTACGGGGACTATCTCAGATGTGGAAGTATAGCAGGAAAATCTAAAATTATTCAATCAGTTATAGATTTTGCAAATTCTGGAGGTTTGGTTTTAGGGATTTGTAATGGATTTCAAATCTTAACAGAAACTGGTCTCTTAAAAGGAGTTCTTCAACAAAATAAAAATATTGAATTTATTTGTAAAAACGTATTTGTAAAAATTAACAACAGTGAAAATAAGTTCTTTGAAAATATAGATAAAGATGTTTTAGAGCTTCATATAGCTCATAATGAAGGTAACTATTTTTGTAGCGAAGGCGAATTAAAATCATTAGAAGACAACAATCAAATTGCAGCCTACTATTGTGGCTCTGATGGAAAAGTAGATGATAAGTCAAATCCAAACGGTGCAACAAAAAATATTGCTGGAATATTCAATGAAAAGAAAAATATTCTAGGAATGATGCCTCACCCAGAGCGAATGATAGATCAAAGTTTGTCTGGTGAAGATGGCTCAATATTTTTTGAAAATTTACTAAGGAATTTAAAATAATGGAAGTAAACGAAAAGATTGCTGTAGATCATGGATTAAAGCCTGATGAATACAAAAAAATTTGTGATTTGTTAATGCGCGTTCCAAATTTAACAGAACTTGGAATTTTTTCAGCAATGTGGAATGAACATTGTTCCTATAAATCTTCAAGATTACATTTAAAAAAATTAAATACTAAAGGAAAAAAAGTAATCCAAGGTCCAGGTGAAAATGCTGGTGTAATTGATATTGGAGATGATGATGCAATAGTTTTTAAAATTGAAAGTCATAACCATCCCTCATTCATAGAACCATATCAAGGTGCAGCAACAGGTGTTGGTGGAATAATGAGAGATGTTTTCACAATGGGTGCAAGACCAATCGCAAACTTAAATTCAATTCATTTTGGCTCAACACAACACAAAAAAACTAAAAATTTGTTACGAGGTGTTGTTAAAGGAATTGGAGGATATGGAAATTGTATTGGGGTACCGACTATTGCTGGCCAAACTTGCTTTGATCAATCTTATAATGGAAATATTTTAGTAAATGCAATGACATTGGGTTTGGTAAATAAAAATAAAATTTTCTACTCAAAAGCTGCGGGGATAAACAAACCAGTTATATATGTTGGCTCAAAAACTGGAAGAGATGGCATTCATGGGGCAAGTATGGCATCAGCAATATTTGATGACAAAATAGAGGAAAAAAAACCAACTGTTCAAGTTGGAGATCCTTTTACTGAAAAACTTCTTTTAGAAGCTTGCTTAGAATTAATGTCTGACAAATCTATTATTGCTATTCAAGATATGGGTGCCGCAGGGTTGACTTCTTCAAGTATTGAAATGGCATCAAAAGGAAATTTAGGAATTGAATTACATTTAGATAAAGTACCATGCAGAGAAGAAAAGATGACACCTTATGAAATTATGTTGTCAGAAAGCCAAGAAAGAATGTTGATAGTTTTAGAAAATGGGAAGGAAGATAGTGCAAAAAAAATATTTGATAAATGGAACCTAGATTTTGCAGTAATAGGAAAAACAACTAATTCCAAAAATATTGAACTCTATTTTGAAAAAGAAAAAGTAGCAAATGTACCAATTAAATTTTTAGCAAATGAAGCTCCCATGTATGATAGACCTTGGAAAAAAACTAAACTTCCTCAAAAGATTAAATTTTCAAATAATGATTTTAAAAAATTAAAGTTTAATGACGTCATTAAAAAAATGATTTCTCACCCAAATATTTGTTCTAAGCAATGGATATGGGAGCAATATGATCATACTGTTATGGGAGATACAATTCAAAAACCTGGTGGTGATGCGGGAGTTGTAAGAGTGCACGGTACTAAAAAAGCTGTAGCTTCATCAGTTGACTCGTCCGCATCTTATTGTCATGCACATCCATTCACAGGAGGGAAACAAGTTGTTTGTGAGGCTTGGAGAAATCTTGTTTCAGTTGGTGCAGAACCTATAGCAATAACGAATTGTTTAAATTTTGGAAACCCAGAAAAAAAAGAAAATATGGGTGAATTTGTTGAATGCATTGATGGCATTAATGAAGCAAGTGAATATTTAAATTTCCCTGTCGTTTCGGGAAACGTATCATTTTACAATGAAACGAAAGATAAAGGTATTAAGCCCACACCAACAATTGGAGGTGTTGGTTTAATAAAAGACTATAAAAATTTAATGACCATGAAGTTTAAATCAAAAGAAAACTTAGTTTTAGTTATTGGAAAAACAGAAGGAAATTTAGATCAAAGTATTTTTGCAAATTTAATTTTAGATGAAAGAAAAGGACCACCACCTGAAATAAACTTATTCAACGAAAAGAATAATGGAGAGACTATCCTTAAAATTATTAAAGAAAAATTAGCTTTGTCAGTCCATGATGTATCTCTAGGTGGAATAATGATTGGTGCCTTAAAGATGTGTGTAGCAGGTAATAAAGGAATTAAATTTTATAAATTCAAGAATTTAACAAATATATATCAATATTTTTTTTCAGAGGATCAAGGAAGATACATTATTGAAGTAGACAAAAATAATCTTAACAAAGTAGAGAGTATTTTAAAGAAAAACTCTGTACACTTTGATTTACTGGGAGAAACAACAGATAAAGAGATTATCATAAATGATGAGCCAACTTTTACAGTAGACAAGGTGACAGAATTTTATAAAGGTTGGTTATATAAATACATGAGTTAATTATGGCGATGGATTTAAAAGAAATTGAAAAAATGATTAAAGATGCTTTACCAGATGCTGTTATTGATATTCAAGACTTAGCTGGTGACGGGAATCACTATTCCGCCACAGTGACTTCTTCTCAATTTAAAGGTAAAAATAAAGTGCAACAACATAAAATGGTGTATGATGCACTTAAAGGAAAAATGGGAAACGAGCTTCATGCTCTAGCGCTTAAGACGAAGGAAAATTAATGGATCAACAAGTAAAAGAACAAATAGAAAATTCAATAAATAATAACGAAGTTTGTTTATTCATGAAGGGAAATCCGGAGGCTCCACAATGTGGTTTCTCAATGGCTGTTTCAAATATCTTAAAAATTTTAGAAGTAAAATATGGAACTGTTGATGTATTAAAAGATCAAAAAATTCGTGAAGGTATTAAAGTATATTCTGAATGGCCAACTATTCCTCAGCTTTATATTAAAAAAGAATTCATAGGTGGATGTGATATCATTAAGGAAATGTTCGAAAACGGAGAATTAAAAAAAGTTTTTGACAGCAAGGGTATCAAATATAAAAAGTAATATTATCTAGAGTAATATTCAATTACTAGATTTGGCTCCATAACAACAGGATAAGGAACTTCCTCAAACTTTGGGGTTCTTACAAATTTAATGGATCTTTTCTTCTCATCTACTTGCAAGTATTCTGGAATATCTCTTTCTTTATTTGCTAAAGCAATATCTATTATGGCAAGTTGTTTAGATTTGTCTTTAATTTCAATAGTATCTTCCTCTTTTAACTGATAACTCGATATATTTACTTTCTTTCCATTTACTTTTACGTGACCGTGGTTGATGAATTGTCTTGAAGAAAAAATTGTACTTGAAAATTTTGCTCTGTAAATTACAGCATCCAGTCTTCTCTCTAAAAGACCAATTAAGTTTTCAGCTGTATCTCCTTTTTTCATAATTGCTTTTCTGTAAACATTCCTAAATTGTCGCTCATTGATATTTCCATAATATGATTTAAGTTTTTGTTTGGCTTGAAGTTGAGTTCCGTAGTCAGATGTTTTACTATTTTTTGACTGACCGTGTTGACCTGGAGGATAAGCTCTTTTGTTAAAAGGGCTTTTAGGTCTACCCCATAAATTTACTTTTAGTCGTCTGTCAATTTTATGTTTAGAATTTAATCTTTTAGTCATTTTGTGAAATGGTTTATAAACTTAACTTTTTATTTGTCAATCAACGTTTTTTTCCTAAACTTGCAAATACACTTGATAAAATACGTGTTTCTTTATCTGAAAGTTCCATTCTATAAAAAATATTTCTTAGATTTTCGAGCATAATAGGTTTTTTTTCTTTGTGCTTGAAAAAATTAATTTCATTTAGATTATTTAAACATAAGTTTATCATTGCTTGAATTTCTTTTTTAGAAGCTTTCTTTACCTTTTTTGATTTTTTAAATTGGTCTGATTGAGTGTTTAAAAAACTTGATATAAATTGAGCAATAATAATTAGGCTGTGTGATAAATTCAAAGATTTAAAATTAATATTTGTTGGAATTTGTAATGTATAGTTTGCATAACTAATCTCTCTATTTGATAGCCCTGATGCCTCTGAACCAAATAAAAAACCAATTTTTTTTCTAAAATCTATTTTTTTTAAACCCTGAAGACTAATATGTTTTACATTTTTATTTCTAAATCTTGCAGACGTTGCAATTAATATATCAATATTTCCTAGGGAACTTTCTAGATTATTGAATACCTTACTTTTCTTTATGATATCTTTTGCTCCAACAGATGTTGCTAATATTTTATCATTGGGAAAAATAGGTTTGGGATCAATTAGATATAACTTTTGAAAATTAAAATTCTTAATTGCTCTTGCACAAGCACCGATGTTTTCCGATAGCTGCGGTTTGTGTAAAATAAATGTAACTTTATTCTTGTTCATTTATTTGATGCCATGATTTCTATTATAGCTAGATACTATTGAAGGTTTTATTCCTTTAAGGAATTTTTGATCAACGTCCCATACAGAAACCTTTAATGGATAACATTTTGCAACATCAGATGAATGTTCAGATCCACAGTCTCCACCTGGACAAGCGGACAAAGCTCCTAATAAATCTGTTTCTGCAAAAAATTCTAAATAATCACCAGGTCTTACTGGACTTGATTTCATAAAGTATTGTTTGGTATCGTTTGTAAAACCAGTGAGCATAAATACATTTAATACATCGTGTACAATTTTTTCTGCGTTATCTAATTTAACATTTTTTTCATTAACTAAAGCTCTAGTCAAATTTGAATGACAGCAATAATGATAATCGTTGTTTGATGTTAGTTTATATGTGTAAGGGTCACATCTGGTACCTATAACATCGTGGACCGAGCCCCCATCTTTGTCGTAACCATACCAATCTAATGTATCCCATGTAATTGTAGCTAATGATCTTAAATACGGGAAGCTACTAAACATTTTATCTCCAACCGAAATATGTGTTCCGTATAGAGCTCTAGTTTTCCCAGAATAAAACTTTTCATCTAAATTATCAGCTTGAAATAAGTTTAAATCTCCAACTTGTGGTCCTTCAATACTTTCTACTCTAAAGAAATTTCCTGATTTAACATTAAAAGTTTTAGCATCTCTTGGTGGAATTATAATTTCATCGACTTGATTAATGTGTTTTCTCGCTTCATGTAATATTTCAAGATTATTATTTATGCTATCATTTGGGTAACAAACTACAGGATCTGCTCCTACCCTGCTTTCGATATCGGTAGGTTTCTTAGAGAACTTCTTAATTTTCATTTATTTGCTTGCAGGAGCTTTATCTTTAAATAATTTAAAATCTAAACTATCGATTAAAGCTTTAAACGATGCATCAATTATGTTTGGTGATACACCAATAGTAAACCAATTTTTTCCTTGAGAGTCTGTACTTTCAATCGATACTCTTGTGGTAGCTTCGGTTCCCGTATTTAAAATTCTAACCTTATAGTCGACTAGTTTTAAATCTTTTAAATATTCAGAATATTTTTCTAACTTAGCAACATTTTTTCTTATAGCGTTATCTAGAGCATGAACAGGTCCATTTCCCTCACCTTCACAAACTATTTGTTCACCATCAACTTCTAATTTTGCTTTTGCTCTAGAAACAATCTTATCTTGATCATTTTTTGATACTGAAACATCATATTCTTTAATTGAGATATATCTTGGAATTTCTCCCATTACTCTTCTTGCCAGTAATTCAAATGAAGCGTCAGCTCCGTCATAACTGTAACCTATGAACTCCCTATCTTTCACTTCTTCCAAAAGCTTTTTGACTTTTGGATCGTTTTCTTCGATTTCAATTCCAATTGTTTTTAGTCTTGATAAAATATTTGATTTACCTGATTGATCAGAAACAACTATATTTCTATTGTTACCAACATCTTCTGGATTAATATGCTCATAAGTTTTGGGATCTTTTTGAACGGCAGATACATGTAAACCACCTTTATGTGAAAATGCTGCAGCACCTACATAAGGTAAATGTTTATTGGGTTTTCTATTTAGTATCTCGTCAAGTAATCTTGAACATTGTGTAATGTGTTTAATATTTTTTTCTTTAATGCTTATTTCAAATTTGTCTGATAATTCTTTTTTAAGATGAAAAGTTGGGATAATTGACATTAAGTTAGCATTACCACATCTTTCACCTAAGCCGTTTATAGTACCTTGTATTTGTCTTGCTCCTGATAAAACAGCTGCTATTGAATTTGCAACTGCGTTACCAGTATCATTATGTGCGTGGATGCCTAAATTTTTACCAGGTATGTGTTCTGAAACTTCTTTTACAATTTTAGTAACTTCATGAGGAAGTGTTCCACCGTTAGTATCACAAAGAACTATCCATTTAGCTCCATTATCATACGCAGCTTTGATGCAAGCTAAAGCATATTTGGGATTTGCTTTATAACCATCAAAGAAATGTTCTGCATCAAACATGAACTCTTTATTGTTTTTTACAAAATGTTTTGTTGTCTCCCTAATATTTTCTAAATTTTCTTCATTGGATATACCTAATGCAACATCAACATGGAAATCCCATGACTTACCTACTAAACAAACGGATTTGGTATTTGAATTTAAAATTGCTGACAAACCTGGATCATTTTCAGCACTTCGTCCAGCTTTTTTTGTCATTCCAAAAGCAGTGAAGGTAGAGTTTTTTAAATCTAAACCTTTCTGAAAAAATTCTGTATCAGATGGATTGGCACCTGGCCAACCTCCTTCTATATAATCTACACCAAGATCATCTAAAGCATGCGCAATTTTTGTTTTTTCATCAATTGAAAAATGCACACCCTGGGTTTGAGCTCCATCTCTCAATGTAGTATCAAATATATATAATCGTTCTTTACTCATTTTATTTTCCAAGTTGTTTTATCATCTTTGTCTTCAATTAAAATACCTTTATCTAAAAGTTCATTTCTAATTTCATCAGCTAATTGGTAATTTTTATTGTCTCTCGCTGTGTTTCTATCTTTTATCTTTTGTAAAATCTCTTCCTCTGAAATTTCTAGAATATTCTTTTTAAACTCTTGCCATTTTGATTTTGGCTCAGTTAACAGGCCAATAAAATTACATGCTGTTGTAAAAATTTCTTTGTCTTTGTCAGATCCTTTGGCAGCTTTATCATATAATTTATGAATATTGCTTATATACCCAGGTGTATTTAAATCATCATAGAGAGGAGCTAAATCATCATCTGGTATTAACACTTTACCTTCTGGTTTTTTTTGACATTCGTACCATTTATCCAAAGTTTTTTTTGATTGGGTTAATAAATCTTCACTCCAATCCATTGCTTGTTTGTAGTGAGTTGAAATTAAAGCCAGTCTTAAAACTTGACCATTATATTTTTGATAGAAATCTTTTATTTTAAAAATATTTCCTTGTGACTTTGCCATTTTTTCATTTGCTATTGTAATAAATCCATTATGTATCCAATAGTTTGAAAAAGATTTATCATTATTAGCACATCTTGATTGAGCAATTTCATTTTCATGATGAGGAAAAATTAAATCTCTTCCTCCACCATGAATATCAAAAGTATCACCAAGATATTTTTTTGACATTGCAGAACACTCTAAATGCCAGCCCGGTCTTCCTTTACCCCAGGGCGAGTCCCAACTTGGCTCATCTTTATTAGATGGCTTCCATAACACAAAATCTTCTGGATTTTTTTTATTTTCTGAAACCTCAACTCTAGCTCCTGCCTTTAATTCATCTATATTTTTATTTGATAATTTTCCATAATCTTTAAAACTAGAAACATCAAAATAAACATGAGAATTTTTTTCATAAGCATTTTTATTTTTAAGAAGAACGTTAATCATTTCAACCATTAAAGAAATATTCTCTGTCGCCTTAGGCTCGAAAGATGGTTTTTCACAATTTAGGTAATCACAATCATTATGAAAACTATTGGTAATATTTTTAGTTAAATCATCTATTGATACTTTTTTTTGTTTTGCACTTTCAATAATTTTATCATCTATATCAGTTATGTTTCTAACGTAAGTAACTGATTTATTTCCATACTTACATTTTAAAACTTTAAACAAAATATCAAATACCACTAAAGGTCTTGCATTACCTATATGGGGATCATCGTAGACTGTTGGTCCGCATACATACATTTTTACTTTTTTCGGATCTATCGGTTTAAATATTTCTTTTTTACCGCCAAGACTATTAGTTAAATATATATCTTTGTTCATTATATTAGGAATATACCTTTAATTTAGATTTGTGAATCTATTTGATTAATTTGGAATCTTGCATATTGGAATTGGCTCCATTTTATGCAAATTTGCTTTTCTGATTTGAATATATTTATCTCGATTTTTTGAATTCTTGTTATCCATAGCCTCTTCTATTTCTTTGTATGACAATCCTAACTGACCTTCATCAGTTCTACCATCATCCCAAAGACCATCTGTTGGAGCTGCATTAATAATATCATCAAGTATTTTTAGTTCCCTTCCAAGTTCCCAAACTTCAGTTTTATTACAATCAGCTATCGGAGATATATCTACACCACCATCACCATATTTTGTATAAAAACCCACTCCAAAGTCTTCAACTTTATTTCCTGTTCCAACAACTATTCCATTGTTAGCCGCTGCAACTTGATAAAGTGTTGACATTCTCAGTCTTGCTCTTGAATTAGCCATACCATGTTCACTGCTAAAATCTTTCAGAGTGCTTTCGAATGTTTTAAATAAAGAGTCTAATTCAACTGTATGCCCTTCGACATTCTTAAAATTTTTCTTTAACCATTCTTGGTGACTTAAGCTTAAATCATGTTGTGAACCATTTTGTTTTATTGGCATAGATAAAACGATAGTTTTTAATCCTGTCATAGCACTAAGTGTGCTTGATACCGATGAGTCGATACCTCCTGAAATACCAATCACTAATGATTTAGCTTTTTTTGGCATTGAATTTACGTAATTCAAAATCCAATCTTTGATAAATATTACTTTTTTAGAAGGTTCCATAATTCAAATATAAGACAAAATTCTAATTTTTAAATGTCTAAGATGCCGCTTTAATTGCATTTCTTGCATAGTTGGAATTCTTTTTTATCTCATCTGAGATTAAGAAAGCCAATTCTAAAGCTTGATCTGCATTCAATCTAGGATCACAATGAGTGTGATATCTACTTGATAAATCTTGTTCAGATATATTTTTTGCACCACCAGTACATTCTGTCACATTCTGGCCAGTCATTTCTATATGCAATCCACCAGCATAAGAACTTTCGCTTTGATGTACTGCAAAAACATTTTTAACTTCATTTAATACTTTGTTAAATGGTCTAGTTTTAAAACCAGTTGTAGATTTAATTGTATTTCCATGCATTGGATCACATGACCAAATTACATTTAAACCTTCTTTTTTAATTCGTCTTATCAACTTTGGTAAGAACTTTTCAACTTGATCGTGACCAAATCTAGAAATTAAAGTAATTTTTCCCTTTTCATTTTTTGGGTTAATTGCCTCACAAATTTTTGCAATCTCTTCTGGTTTAGATGTTGGTCCACATTTAATACCAATCGGGTTTTCAATACCTTTGCAAAATTCGACGTGTCCACCATCCAGTTGTCTTGTTCTGTCACCAATCCAGACGAAGTGTGCTGAAGTTGCGTGACACTCGCCTGTTGTTGAGTCTATTCTTGCCATGCTTTCTTCAAAAGGTAAATGTAAAGCTTCATGTGATGTCCAGAAGTTTACTGTTTTCAATCTTCTATTGAAATCAGAATTAATTCCACAAGCATCCATAAATGCCAAAGCATCTGCAATCTTGTCTTCAAGCTCTTTAAATTTTTTGGCTTGAGGACTTTTTTTTATGTAACCTAAATTCCATAGGTGTACGTTTTTTAAATCGGCAAAACCCCCGTTAGAAAATGCTCTTAAAAGATTCAATGTTGAAGCTGATTGAGAATATGCTTTAAATAATCTCTTAGGATCATGTTTCCTAGATTTTTCGGTAAAGTCAATTCCATTTACGTTGTCACCTAAGTAACTTGGTAATTCTTTATCACCTTGTTTTTCAGTTGGTGCACTTCTAGGTTTTGCAAACTGTCCAGCTATTCTTCCAAGTTTTATAATTGGAAGCGAAGCTGAGTATGTAAGTACCAATGACATCTGAAGAATAACTTTAAATGTATCTCTTATATTGTCTGGATTAAACTCAGCGAAACTTTCTGCACAGTCTCCACCTTGTAAAAGAAAAGCTTTTCCATCAACAACTTGTGAAAGTTGATCTTTAAGATGTCTTGTCTCACCCGCGAAAACTAGTGGAGGAAAAGATTTTATTTTACTCAATACCTGGTTAAGTTCCTTTTCACTTTCATAAGAAGGAACATGTTTGACAGGATATTTTCTCCAACTGTTTGGTTTCCAATTTTTCATAATTCAACCTTAAGATGAATATATAACGAAATTATGACAAAAGAGAATAGTTATTTTAATTATTCTACTGTTACTGATTTAGCTAAGTTTCTAGGTTTATCTATATCGTAACCTTTTTTAAGTGCAGAATAATACGCAAGCTTTTGTAATGGAATTGTTACCAAAAATGGAAATAAATCATCTTCTGTATTCTCGACTTCAATAGTCTCCCAAATATTTTCAGAATAAACTTCATCTTTACTTTTATTTGTAACAAGCAAAACTTTCGCTCCCCTTGCTATAACTTCCTGCATATTTGAAATAGTTTTTTTATAGTGTTGATCTCTTGGGGCAATCACTACAACTGGCATACCATCTTCAATGAGTGCAAGTGGTCCATGCTTCATTTCGCCAGCAGGATAACCTTCGGCATGCACATAAGCTAATTCTTTTAACTTAAGTGCCCCTTCTAATGCTATTGGAAACGAATAACCTCTTCCTAAAAACATTGAGCCTTTTGCATCAACAAATGAGCTGCATATAGATTGAATTTTGTTTTCAGTTGCTAAAGAATGTTTAACATTTTCTGCAAGATTGAATAAATTTTTAATTTTTTTTAAATAATCCTTTTTACTTATATCTTTTCTTTTTTGAGCTAATTTTAGGCAAAGTATATATAAAACTAACATTTGTCCTAGGAAAGCTTTAGTAGATGCAACACCAATTTCTGGACCACAATGAATCGGTAAAACAAATTTGGAATCTCTTGCTATTGAGCTTTCGATAACATTTACAACTGAACATGTTTTCATTTTATTTTTGTTACAAAGATCTAAAGCTGCATAAGTATCTGCTGTTTCACCTGACTGGGAAACAAAAACATAAAGACAATCTTTCTTAAATTTATTTTTTCTATAACGGAATTCTGAGGCTATATCGATATTAACATCAAATGAGGTTAATTGTTCAAACCAATATTTTGCAATAAGACATGAGTGATAAGCTGTGCCACAACCTATCAAAGTAATTGAGTTAATTTCTTTTTCCTTAAATGGAAAATTAAAAATATTTATATCTTTATTTATTTTGTCTATGTACTCGTTTACACAATTTTTAATAGTGTTTGGCTGTTCATCAATTTCTTTTGCCATAAAATGTTTATAATCACCTTTTTCATAATTTTGTTCCCCTGAAGATAGAAGTAGTATTTTTTTGTTTATTTTTTTTCCTATCTGATTAAAAAATTCAACATTGTCTTTTTTAATAATGCAAAATTCACCATCATTAAGATATGAAATTTTATTTGTCATAGATTTTAAAGCGTAAGAGTCTGATCCTAAATAATTTTCGCCAGGACCATAGCCAACAGCTAAAGGTGAACCTCTTCTTGCACCAATTATTAAATTTGGATTATCTTTAAAAATAATACCTAAAGCAAAACTTCCATGAAGTTTTTTTAAAACTTTAATAATTGCATCTTTAAGATTATTTTTTTTTAAATATTCAGTAATAAGATGAACAATAACTTCAGTATCTGTTTGGGACTTAAACTTATGTCCTTTATTAACTAAAAACTTTTTTAACAATGTAGAGTTTTCAATTATTCCATTATGAACTACAGATACATTTTCTGATGAATGTGGATGAGCGTTAATTGTGTTTGGAATACCATGAGTTGCCCATCTTACATGTCCAATTCCAACATTTCCTGTTAACTTTGATTTTGAAACAGCTTCCTCCAAACTTTCAACTCTACCTTCACATTTAACTTCCTTGATAAAGCCAGAGTCAATCGTAGCAATTCCTGCTGAGTCATAACCTCTATATTCTAATTTTTTAAGCGAATTTATAATTGGTGATGAAACCAATTTGTTGCTTGTTATTCCAATAATTCCACACATATTTTATTTTTTTCTTTTATAGTTTATTACTTCAGTTTGCTTTGCTCTTGTAAGTGCTAAAGAACCACTTTTAACATTTTGAGTTATTACAGAACTAGCGCCAACAATCGCTTTTTTTCCAATTTTAACTGGGGCAACTAATGAGGTGTTTGATCCTATAAAGGCACCATCTTCAATTATTGTTTTGCTTTTTTTAACTCCATCGTAGTTGCAAGTAATTGTACCTGCGCCTATATTAGATTTTTTTCCTATTGTTGCATCGCCAATATAAGTAAGGTGATTTGCTTTTGAATTCTTTTTTAATCGAGATTTTTTAATTTCAACAAAGTTACCGACTTTTGAACCTTCTTCTAAGACAGTTCCTGGTCTTAAACGTGCGTATGGACCAATTGAAACATTATTATCAACACTTACACCTTCAAGGTGTGAAAAGGCTAATATCTTAACATTGTTTTTGATTTTTACCTTCGATCCAAAAACAACGTATGGTTCGATTGTTACATTTTTTCCAATTTTAGTATCATTTGAAAAAAAAACAGTCTCAGGTGCAGTCATTTTTACCCCCTGATTTAAAAATTTTTTTCTAAATTTATTTTGAATATCAGTTTGTTTCATTGATTTTTTCTTATAGATAAGTATTTATGATAAAGAATTCACAAAATATTTCTTAATAATACTTTTTAAAATGAGTCAAAAATTCACAGTTTTAGTAGATTTAGATGGAACCATAGTAGATACAGCTCCAGATCTAATGAATGCACACAATTATGTAATGAAAAAGTTTGGGTACGAAACAAAGACAACAGAAGAAATTAGAAACCTTGTTGGTAAAGGTGCTGGCGCTTTGATTGGAAGATCTATTTGGGGAACAGCCAAAAAAGAGTTTGGAAAAATATCAGATAAAAAAATTAAAGATGAAATGGTAAAGGATTTTATAGATTATTATGGAAAGAATATTGTCAATGAAAGTAAAATTATTGATGGTGTTTTAGAATTTTTGAGGTGGTCTAAACAAAACGGTATTTCGTTAGCAGTTTGCACAAACAAACAAGAGCATTTAGCAATTGATTTGTTAAAAAAAATAAAAATTTTTGATTATTTTGAATATGTTGCTGGTAGTAATACTTTTGATTATTGCAAACCTGATCCTAGACATTTAACTTCTGTGATTGAAATTCTTCAAGGGGATATTAAAAAATCTTTAATGATTGGTGATAGTGAAACAGATTCTGCTGCAGCTAACTCTGCAAACTTACCATTTATATTGCTCGAGGACGGATATACTGATAAAAAAGTAAATGAAATACCTCATGATCACTTGGTAACAAACTTTCAGGGTATTGAGAAAATAGTTTCAAAATATTTGAATACTTAAAATAAATGAAGTACTAAACTCAAAAAGGAATAAATTGAAAATACATAAAGTAAAAGTTTTCGCATCAAAAGATAAATTAAGTAAAAAAAATCAACTCGCATGGAAAATTGCAGAAATTGCAAGTGACAATGCTAAACTAAATAAAGATTCAGTTGATATGGTGATAAACAGGATGATTGATAATGCATCTGTAGCTATCGCTTCATTAAATAGAAAAGCTGTAATTACTTCAAGGGAAATGGCAATGAAACATCCAAGATCTAATGGTGCTACTTTATTCGGAATTAATTCAAAAAAGAAATTTGATTGTGAATGGGCTGCCTGGTCCAATGGAACTGCTGTTAGAGAATTAGATTTCCACGATACCTTTTTAGCAGCAGACTATAGTCATCCAGGAGATAATATTCCTGCATTAATGGCTGTTGCACAACAAAAGAAAGTCTCAGGTTTAAATCTTATTAAAGGAATTATTACTGCATATGAGGTGCAGGTAAATCTTGTTAAAGGAATCTGTCTCCATAAACATAAAGTAGATCATATAGCTCATTTAGGTCCAAGTGTTGCAGCAGGTATAGGAACAATGCTTAATTTAAAAACAGAAACTATCTATCAGGCTATTCAACAAGCATTACATGTTACTGTATCTACAAGACAATCTAGAAAAGGAGAAATTTCTAGTTGGAAAGCTTTTGCACCCGCGCATGCTGGAAAACTCGGTATAGAAGCTGTCGATAGAGCAATGAGGGGTGAAGGAGCACCAAGTCCGATTTATGAAGGTGAAGATAGTGTTATTGCAAGAATACTCGATGGAAAAAAAGCATTATATAAAGTTCCACTTCCAAAAAAAAATCAGGAAAAAAAAGCTATTCTTGAAACTTATACAAAAGAATATTCAGCAGAATATCAAGCGCAAGCGCTTATAGATCTTGCGAAAAAATTAAATAGAAAAATAGACAACTTAAATGAAATTAAAAAAATAGATATTTATACAAGTCATCATACTCATTATGTAATTGGAACAGGAGCAAACGATCCACAAAAAATGGATCCTAATGCAAGTAGAGAAACTTTAGATCACTCAATAATGTATATATTTGCTGTTGCTTTAGAGGATGCTGACTGGCACCACGTGAAGTCATATAGCAAATCAAGAGCAAGAAAAAAAAGCACTATAAAAATATGGAGATCTATTAAAACTCATGAGGATAAAAAGTGGACCAAACGTTATCATGATCCAAATCCCAAAAATAAAGCTTTTGGTGCTAAAGTTATAGTAACTTTAAAAAATAATAAAAGAATTGTTGAAGAACAAGGTGTAGCTGATGCACATCCTCATGGTTTAAGACCATTTAAAAGGGCTAATTATATCAAAAAGTTTTTAACACTAACAAAAGATATTATAACTAAAAGAGAGTCAGATAGATTTCTTAGGGATGTTCAAAACGTAAGAAAATTAAAGTCAAATCAGTTACACAAATTAAATATTGAAATTAATAGTAGAAATATTAAAAAAAATAAAAAAATTGGTATTTTTTAATGCACTTTATTAAAAAGAAAATAAAAGAAAAAAGAAAAGATTTTGTTGATAAATTAAAAAGTGGAAAAATTTTAAGAGTTCCTGGTGCATACAATCCATTAACTGCTAAAGTAATTGAAGAAATTGGCTACGATGCTGTTTATGTTTCGGGTGGTGTTATGTCTAATGACCTCGGTTATCCAGATATAGGCCTTACCACACTTGAAGATGTAAGTAATAGATCAAAACAAATAGCAAGAGTTACAAACTTACCTACGATTGTAGATATTGATACGGGTTTTAAGTCTTGTAAGAAAACTATTAAAACTTTCGAAAAATTTGGTGTGACAGCGGTACATTTAGAGGACCAAATTGAAAGAAAAAGATGTGGCCACCTTGATAACAAAGAACTTATTTCCGTAAAAAAAATGGTAAAAAAAATTGAAGAATGTGTAAAAGCTAGGAAAGATAAAAATTTCAAGATAATTGCTAGATCAGACGCAAAAAGTGTAGAGGGAATTGATAAGATGATTGATAGATGTAAAGCATATATCGACGCAGGTGCCGAAATAGTTTTTCCTGAGGCTTTAAAAGATAAAAGTGAATTTGAAAAAGTGAGAAAAAATCTAAACTCTTATTTACTTGCAAACATGACAGAGTTTGGAAAATCAGATCTTTTAGATTATAAAGAGTTGGAAAATTTGGGTTATAATATTGTTATTTATCCCGTTACAACTCAAAGATTAGCAATGAAAAGTGTGGAGGAAGGTTTGAAGATAATTTTTGAAGAAGGACATCAAAAAAACCTTATTGATAAAATGCAAACTAGAAGTAGATTGTATAATTTAGTAGATTATGAAAAATACAATGCCCTCGATAAAAAAATATATAATTTTAATACAGATGGACACGATTAATGACTGAAGATATTAAAAAAGGTTTACTTGGAATTGTAGTTGATGAGACAGAAGTTTCAAAGGTGATGCCAGAAATAAATTCTCTTACTTATAGAGGATATGCAGCGCAAGACCTATGCGCAAAATGTAAGTTTGAAGAAGTTGCATATCTTATTCTGAATGGAGAGTTGCCTACTGAAAAACAGTTAAAAAATTTTGAAAAAGTTGAGAGAAAAGAACGAAGTTTATCAAAAACTTTATTGGATAGTATCAAAAATTTCCCAAAAAAATCTCATCCCATGGATGTAGCTAGAACAGCAGTAAGTATAATGGGTTTAGAGGATAAAGAGACTAAAGATAATTCTCCAGATGCTAACTTGAGAAAAGTAATGAGAATTTTCGCAAAAACACCTGTTGCATTAGCTGCCTTCTATAGAATTAGAAAGGGAAAGAAAATCATTCAACCAAAGAAAAATTTGTCATTCTCAGAAAACTTTTTTTATATGTGTTTTGGAAAAGTTCCTGAAAAAGAAATTGTAAAAGCATTTGATGTATCTCTTATATTGTATGCTGAACACAGTTTTAATGTATCTACATTTACCGCAAGAACAATCACTAGTAGCTTGTCAGATATTCATGGTGCGATTACTGGTGCCATTGCAAGTTTAAAAGGACCTTTGCATGGTGGCGCAAATGAAGAAGTGATGCATATGATGAATAAAATTAAAAAGCCTGAAAATGCTTTAAATTGGATAAATAATGCACTAGATCAAAAAGCTGTTGTTATGGGTTTCGGTCATAGAGTTTATAAAAGTGGTGACTCTAGAGTACCAACAATGAGAGAATATTTTTCAAAAGTTGCAAAAGTAAAAAAAGATAAAAAGTTTGAAAAAATTTACGACATTGTTGAGAAGGTGATGATTGAGAGAAAAAATATTCATCCAAATGTAGATTATCCTACTGGACCGACTTACCATTTAATGGGTTTTGACACTGACTTTTTTACACCAATTTTTGTTATTTCTAGAATAACTGGCTGGTCTGCTCACATTCTTGAGCAACATGCAGCTAACAAACTCATAAGACCACTCGCTAGCTACAAAGGAAGTAGTTATCGTAAAGTTGTTCCTCTTAACCAAAGATAACTAATTAAAATTAAATTTTGCAAATCGCTCGTGAATGATTTCATATTTTATCTTATTTTCATCAGAAAATTCTTCAATTGCCTTTCTTACTCCTAATGCCTGGCTTAAGTTGTAATCATCGCAAAATATAGTTCCTTTTTTATTTAATAACTTGTGACTATAAATTAAATCTTTTTTTACAGTTTCGTATTTATGACCCCCATCAATAAATATAAAATCAACTTTTTCTAACACAATATTTTTTAGTATTTCATTAGAGTTCCCTCTTAAGAGAGTTACATTTTTTTTAAATTTAAAAAGTAAGTCTTCCACAGCTTCTAAACTGTAAGGATTTTGTTTTTTTATGTATCTAAAATAAAAATTTTTAAGAGGATTGTTAAAAGTTTTTACAGGTGCAACTTCATCCTTATATTGTTCTCCTTCATCAAAAATATCTATACCTGTGTAATTAAAATGTTGCCCATGATTTTGGTACATTAGTTCACAAACATTCCTGGCTGTAACACCATGGAATACTCCGATTTCTAAAAAAGATTTAGGATTAGTCTTTTGGATCTCTTCTAAGAAGAGATCCCCAATATTTTTCTGTTTAAGGCTTGTTTTTCTAAAATATTTTTTATATTTCAATTTTATGAAAAAGCTTCAGTCCAATTTCCTTGTGTAGATGCTTTTGAATACTCTGTAGCTCTTCCTTCAAAGAAGTTCATGTGCTCAACAGCATTCAACATGGTATCAAGCCAAGTAAGTGGATTTTTTTCTACATCATAAATTGGCTCAAGACCTAACTGAACCAGTCTTCTATTTCCTATGAACCTGATATAATCTTTAACTTCCTGAGCTGTAAGACCTTTCATTGGTCCCATTTCAAAAGCTAAATCTATAAATGCATCTTCATGCTCCACAATTGTTCTACATGCATCATAAATTTCTTTTTTAAGTTTCGGTGTCCAGATTTCAGGATTTTCTTTTATAAATTCTTTGAAAATTCTAATCATTGAATTACAGTGAAGAGTTTCATCTCTTACTGACCAAGTAACTATCTGTCCCATACCTTTAAGTTTATTGTGTCTTGGGAAGTTTAATAAAATTGCAAAACTTGCAAATAATTGTAGTCCTTCAGTAAAAGCACTAAATACTGCTACAGTTTTAGCGATATCTTCTTTTGAATTTACATTAAAACCTTGCATGTAATCGTACTTATCTTTCATTTCTTTATATTTCATGAAAGCTGAATACTCGGACTCGGGCATACCAATTGTATCTAATAAATGAGAGTAAGCAGCTACGTGCACTGTTTCCATCGCAGCAAAAGCTGTCATCATCATTAAAACTTCTGTTGGTTTAAATACTGTTGTGTAGTGTCTTAAATAACAGTTATTAACTTCAACATCTGCTTGAGTAAAAAATCTAAAGATTTGTGTTACTAAATTTTTTTCAGGTTCTGATAAATTTTTCTGCCAATCTCTAACATCATCTCCTAATGGCACTTCTTCTGGTAACCAGTGTATTCTTTGTTGAGTTAACCAAGCATCATAACACCACGGATATCTGAATGGTTTATAAACAGGATTTTCTACTAATAATCCCATTTTTTTTGGTTGAATAATTTTTCCTTTTTCCTCTTTTTTTACTACTGACATGATAGACACTCCTCGTATTTGTTTTCGTCGGTTTCTTGTTGTTTTGATTTATAAACATTCGCAGTAATGTCGGTTGATTTTGCGTCATTAACATTTTCCGCTCTTTGTATTGATTTAGACCTACAATAATAAAGACTCTTCAATCCTTTTTTCCAAGCTTGGAAATGAATTTGATGAAGATCTCTTTTATGAACGTCTGCAGGTAAAAATAAGTTAATAGATTGTGCTTGTGAAATATGTGGAGTTCTATCTGCACTTAAATCAACAAGCCATCTTTGATCCAACTCAAAAGCTGTTTTAAAAACATCTTTTTCTTCTTGAGTTAAAAAATCTAAATGAGACACAGAACCTTGATTAGTTGTAATTGTTGACCACGTTTCATCTGTATCCTTTCCATGTTTTTCTAATAATTTTTTTAAGTATTTATTTCTAACATTAAAAGATCCTGAAAGAGTTTTATGAGTATAACTATTTGCTGCAATCGGCTCAACTCCAGGAGAGGTTCCGCCGCAAATAATTGAAATTGAAGCAGTAGGAGCAATCGCAGTTTTATTTGAAAATCTCTCTTTAAAACCATATTCAGCGGCATCAGGACATGCACCTCTCTCTTCAGCTAAATCTTTTGAAGATTTATCAACTTTCTTTTGAATATTTTCAAAAATCTTTTTGTTCCAAACTTTGCTCATTACTGACTCAAGAGGTATCATTTTTTTCTGGTAGTATGAGTGAAGACCCATAACACCTAAACCAACACTTCTTTCTTTTGCTGCTGAATAAGTTGCATCACTAAATTCTTCTGGAGCGTTATTAATGAAATCAGTTAAGACATTATCTAAAAATCTCATTACATCATCGACAAAATTTTCATCATCTTTCCACTCATCATATTTTTCAATATTTAGTGAGGATAAACAACAAACAGCTGTTCTATCTCTGCCCTCTTTATCAATACCTGTTGGAAGAGTAATCTCACTACACAAATTAGATGTCTTAACTGTTAAGCCAGCTAATTTATGATGTTGAGGTATCTGTCTATTAACTGTATCAATAAAAATTATATAAGGTTCTCCAGTTTCAACTCTCGCAGTTAATAATCTGATCCATAAATTTCTAGCTGAAACAGTTGATTGAATAGCTCCATTTTTTGGACTCTTAAGCGCCCATTGTTCATCAAGCTCAACTGCTCTCATGAAAGCATCTGAAACAAGAACACCATGATGCAGGTTAAGAGCTTTTCTATTTGGATCTCCACCAGTAGGTCTTCTCATTTCAATAAATTCTTCAATCTCTGGATGGTCAATAGGTAAATAACAAGCAGCAGATCCTCTTCTTAACGAACCTTGGCTAATTGCCATCGTTAAAGAGTCCATAACTTTTATAAAAGGAATTATTCCTGAAGTTTTCCCAACTCTTCCAATTTTTTCACCAATAGATCTTAGATTACCCCAGTAACTTCCAATACCACCACCTCTAGCAGCTAACCAAACATTTTCACTCCAGAGACCCAAGATACCATTTAAACTATCACTCGCTTCATTTAAGAAACATGATATTGGTAAACCTCTTGTAGTTCCTCCGTTAGACAGAACTGGTGTTGCAGGCATGAACCAAAGATTACTAATATAATTATATAGTCTTTGTGCGTGTAAATTATCATCAGCATAATGACTTGCTACTCTTGCAAACAAGTCTTGGAAAGATTCATTCTCTCCTAAATATCTATCGCTAAGTGTTGCTTTTCCGAAATCAGTTAGATTTTCATCTCTACTTCTATCAATCTTTATTGTGATACCTCTAGAGTTTTGAAATAGCTCTGTGTTGTTGTTTAAAGAGAATAAATCTGGACCTTTGGTCTTAGTCTTCTGATCAACCTGAGGTTTAAATTCAGAGACAGCTTTCTTTATTGCCTGAGACAAGACTTTGTTCATTAAACTCCTTTTTTAACACTATTTATTAGTAAAACAACTATATGTTGTGTGCAGATTTCTTTAATACACTATATAAATTAAAAATCAACAGAACATTTATAGAACATAAAAAAAATAGTTCAATAAAAAAATCAAAAAAATGTACATATATCAACATGGAAGTGGAAAAAAAAATCGACCCATTAGGATTTAGAGAATATGACGCTAGGTGGTTATACCCAAAAAGCATCAATTCGAAGGGAATCGAGGCAGTGGGAAAAGGATTCGGAACTCAGGTAATAAGTTCAGAAAAGAATCCTACCGTGATTGTAGGAAATGACTACAGGTCTTATAGCGAAGAAGTTAAGAATAATTTCATAAAAGGACTTTTATCTACCGGCTGCAATGTAAAAGATATCGGTTTATGTTTATCACCCACAGTTTATTTTTCTCAATTTAAGATTAAATCAAATGCTGTAGCAATGATAACAGCGAGCCACAATGAAAATGGTTGGACAGGAATAAAGATGGGAATTGAAAAAGGTCTTACTCACTGCAAAGAAGAAATGTCAGAACTTAAATCAATAGTAATGAATGAAACATTTAAAAAAGGTTCAGGTAAATATGAAAAAGTAGAAGATTTTAATAAAGTATATATTGATGAACTATCAAAAAATAAAATTAAGAAAAAATTAAAAGTTGTAGCTGCTTGTGGTAATGGTACTGCTGGAATATTTGCGCCTGAAATTCTTAGAAATATTGGGTGTGAAGTAATAGAGCTTGACTGTAACCTAGACTATAATTTTCCAAGATATAATCCAAACCCAGAAGATATGAAAATGTTACATGAAATTTCAAAATGTGTAAAAGAAAACAATGCAGACGTTGGTTTTGGCTTTGATGGAGATGGAGATAGAGTTGGAGTTATTGATAATAAAGGAAATGAAATATTTGCAGACAAAATTGGTTTATTAATTGCAAGAAATATTTCAGAGTTACATCCTAACAATAAATTTATTGTAGATGTAAAATCTACGGGATTATTCAGCAATGATGCAATTTTAAAAAAAAATAATTGTAAAACTTTATATTGGAAAACAGGGCATTCATATATTAAGAGAAAAGTAAAAGAAGATAATGCGATTGCTGGATTTGAAAAAAGTGGCCACTTTTTTTTTAATAAACCTTTAGGATTTGGTTTTGATGACGGAATTAATTCTGCAATTCAAATTTGTCATTTAATAGATAATCAAAATAAAAAGTTAGATACTTTAATAAATGATTTACCTAAAACTTTTCAAAGCCCAACTATGGGACCTTTTTGTAAAGATGAGGAAAAATATAAAGTAATAGATGAAATTATTTCTAAAATAAAAAATCTTCAAACTGACAAACAAAAAATATGCAATCAAGAAATTACTGACATTCTAACAGTCAATGGTGTAAGATTTGCTCTTGCTGATGGATCTTGGGGTCTTGTAAGAGCATCTTCGAACAAACCTTCACTTGTTGTTGTCACAGAAAGTCCTGTATCAGATAAAATTAAAACTGATATCTTCAGATTTATAGATGATCTACTTCAAAAAACAGGAAAAATTGGAGAGTACGATCAAAAGATATAACTTTAAACTTTATTTCCTTTAATCAAAAAATAAAAGCCACCAATAAAAAGAAAAATTTGTTCACTTGTAAATAATTTTTGTGTGATAAACCAGTCTGGATGGGCAATTATAAAAATATTTATCATGATTATTACAATTACAAGTCCAGCAAATCTTGTAAGCGTATCACCTATAGGATTTTTTAAAAAACCACTAACGATTAGAATAATTCCAGACAAAAGTTCACTTAATGCAACAAATGATGCGAGTGCTGGAGGTAAACCAAAGTATTCAACTAAACCCGCTGGTGGCAAAGGGAATTTAGCATAACCGTGAATGATAAAAGCTATTCCGATACCAAATCTTAACAAAAGAGAGGCAAGTGCTTCAAAGTTTAGTAGAAAGTTTTTTAATTTAGCAATCATCAATTAAAACTTTAAATAAATTATACTTAAGTTCAAGATAAGTTTTTGAATTATCACCATTAAATATTAAAGTATCGGTAGAGAAATATTGTAGCAACTACATACAAAAAAATTCCAAAAAGTACTTGGACTTTCGCCCTCTCAAGCTTATGTACGGTATTAGCCCCAATTCTAGCCATAAATGTTGTGATAGGAACAAATATTAGAAAGGCAGGAATATTAACAAAACCAATACTTAAGGGGATGTCAACATTCTTATATATTCCTGACAAGAAAAAACCAATTGCTCCAAACAATGAAATTATAAATCCAATTGCAGCAGCACTTCCTATTGCTCTATTTATTGAGTAGCCAAAGTATCTTAAAACAGGAACATTAATCATTGCTCCAGTAATCCCCATTGGAGCTGAAATTAAGCCAGAGACAAATCCAAATGAAAGACGAGGCAGTAAATTAAATGAAGGATAAACTTTTTTACTTTTATTTTTTGCTAGGAGTAGATATGCGCCTAAAAAATAGACCATGATTGAAAAGAAAAGAACTAATGATTTAGTATTCATCATAGAAGCAATAATAGTTCCTGTTATCACGCCAAAAATAACAAATATTCCAAAAGTTTTTATTATACTTAAATCAACAGCACCATGTTTTCTGTGAGCTAATACTGATGAGAATGAAGTTAATATTGTTATTGTAAATGCAGTCCCAACTGTAAGATGCATTAGATAATCTTTATCTATTCCAAAAGTTTCGAAAATAAAGAAAAGAAATGGTACAGAAATTAACCCACCGCCAATACCAAACAATCCTGCAA
The DNA here is from genome assembly GCA_902623785.1 of uncultured Pelagibacteraceae bacterium. Taxonomy (GTDB): domain Bacteria; phylum Pseudomonadota; class Alphaproteobacteria; order Pelagibacterales; family Pelagibacteraceae; genus Pelagibacter. The sequence continues at coordinate 238,315 of CACNVG010000001.1, read as the reverse complement.
AAAAACCAACAGGGATAGCTGCAGCTATCATCAATAAAATGAAAAATATATATTGGTTGAAAAAAATTTGATCCACAATTTTAATTTAATTGATACTTAGATATTCTAAAAATGATCTAATTGATACCAAAATTAAAAAAGTTCCAAATATTTTGCTCAGGATTTTTTTATCTATTTTATAGACTGCTTTTGCACCTAACCTAGCCATAATCATAGTAACTGGGACAAACACAATGAAGCCGAGTAAATTTATATACCCCAAACTGAACGGTGTATTAACATTATCAATAATTTTTCCACCAGTGATCATTGTAACTGTTCCAGTAACAGCGATAAGGAAACCTACTGCTGCAGCTGTTCCAATTGATTTTCTAATATCGTAACCAAATGTTCTCATGAAAGGAACCATTAATGATCCGCCTCCAATTCCTAAAGGAATAGAAATAAATCCGATTAATATACCAGAAATATTTTTTATAAAGTTTGATATTTGTTTTGGATTATCAACTAATTTTTCTCTCAAAAAAATAAAAAAAAGCCCAACCATAAATGCAAATATAGAAAAAAATAACACAAGCGCAGGAGTTTTCAAATTAACTGCTAAGAAAGTTCCAAAAAAAACTCCGATTAAAATAAAAATTCCAAAAGATTTTACCATTTTAAAATCCACTGCATCATGTTCTCTATGAGTTAAAGTAGATATAATTGAGGTTGGAATTATTATTGCTAAAGATGTACCAACTGCTAAATGCATCCTTGTTACAATGTCAAATTCTAAAACTGTAAATGCGTAATAAAGAGCGGGAACCATAATTATGCCCCCACCTACTCCAAGTAAACCAGCCATAAATCCTGCAACTGCTGCAGCAATAGCTAAAACAGTTAGAAGATAAAAAATTTCGTTGATATTTAAATTTTCCATTAAGAATTTAATTGATTTGCTTTCTCATTGTTTTGTACAATAGTCATTATATGTTTTGCTTTTTGAAAATCTGAGTCTCTGGCCATCATATTATCACTTAAATATCTTTTCCAATCTTTAGAACCAGGTTGACCGTGGTACAGTCCAACTGTGTGTCTCATTATATGATTCACTTTTGTACCAAGCTTAACCTCTTCCTCTAAATAACTAATAATCTGTTTTGCTATTTGTTCTCTAGATGGTATTTCATTTGTATTAAATATTTCTTTCTCAATATCAGTTAAAAAGTAAGGATTTTGATAAATTGCTCTTCCAATCATCACACCATCACAATGTTCTAAATGTTTTTTAATTTGTTCAGTTTGTGAGACTCCTCCATTAATTATTATTTCAAGCTCTGGGTTTGCTTTCTTAATTTCGTAAACCATTTCATAATTAAGCTTTGGTATATTTAAATTTTGCTTAGGAGTAAGGCCTTTTAATAAAGCCTTTCTTGCATGAAGTATCACTGTTTTACATCCAGATTGTTTAATTTTGTTAATGAAACTATTTAAATATTCAAAGTCCTCAATTTCATCAACTCCTATCCTAGTTTTAGCTGTTACAGGTATTTTACATGAGTTGACCATGTTATTAATGCATTCTGCAACTAAATCAGGTTCTTTCATCAAACACGCTCCAAATGAATTTTTTTGCACTTTTTTGCTCGGACAACCCAAATTAATATTTATTTCATCATAACCAAATTGTTCTGCTAGTTTAGCAACCTCTGCCAATTCGTTTTTATCTGAGCCCCCTACTTGAAGAGCAACAGGCTTCTCTTCCTCTCTAAAACCAAGTATTCTTTTTCTATCCCCATGAATTGCTGATTTCGTTGCAACCATCTCAGAGTACAACATTACATTTTTGCTAATAAGTCTTAGAAAATATCTATCATGCCTATCAGTGCAATCCATCATTGGTGCAACAGATATTTTTCTATTGATTTTTTTGTTATTAAAATCCAATTGGTTTACCCATTAATTTGTCAGGTAACCAAGTTACTATTTCTGGGAAAATACACAATATTATTATACAAATGATCATCATTGCCATAAAAGGAATAGATCCTTTTAATATTTCAGAAAGACTTACATCGGGAGTAATTCCTTTTATAATATATAAGTTTAATCCAACAGGTGGTGTAATTAATCCTATCTCCATATTGATAGTAAAAACTATCGCAAACCAATAAGGATCAAAGCCAAATTGAGTAATAATTGGAAGTAATATTGCAGAAGTCATAACGATAACTGCAACAGGTGGTAAAAAGAAACCAGCAATCAATAAAAATATGTTTATGTAGAAAAATAAGACCCATTTATTTAATCCCATCTCTACAATAGTTTGAGCAATTGATTGTGTTACATAAAGGGTAGATAAACTAAAAGCGAATATGTAAGAACCTGCAATGATAAACATTATCATTACACTTTCTTTCATAGATACTTTTACGATATCCCATATTTTTTTCGGTTGGTAAATTTTGTAAACAATTGCAATCATGACAAATACAAGAAATGCACCTACCCCAGATGCTTCTGAAGGAGTTGCTACTCCACCATATAAAACATATAAAACTCCAACCACTATTAATAAAAATGGAAGTACTCTTGGGATAACCTCTAATTTTTCTTTGAGTGTTGGGGGTGTTCTATTTCTTAAAATTTCTGCTGATTGTTTGTCAATAAAGTAAGAATAGATGTAAGCCCATAACATAAATAATCCAGCTAGTAGTAAACCGGGTATGACACCACATAAAAATAATCTTCCAATAGAAGTCCCTGTTGCTAACCCATAAACAATTAAAACAATACTGGGTGGTATTAAAACACCTAAAGTTCCGCCTGCTGCTATACATCCAGTTGCTAATCTCGCTGAGTATCCTCTTTTTCTCATTTCTGGAATACCCATTGTTCCTATTGCTGCACATGTTGCAGGACTTGATCCGCTTAGGGCTGCAAAAATAGAGCAAGCACCAATATTAGAAACAACAAGACCGCCAGGCAGTCTCCAGAGCCATCTGTCTAAACCTGTGTACAAATCTTTTCCAGCTGGTGAATTTGCAACAGCCATACCCATCAAAATAAACATTGGGATAGACAACAAAACAAATGAATTTAAACCTGCATAAAACGTTTCAGCAAAAACATTTAAAATTGAGAAACCTTCAGCGATAACTAAAAAGATTACTGAAATAAAACATAAACCAAAAGCTATTGGTATTCCCGAGAATAACATCACTACGGTTGCTACTCCAACTACTAAACCTAATAATAAAGGATCCATTAATTAAACTCCTTTAATTTTCTTATATGTAAAATTAATTCAGATATATATGACATTGTCATAAGTATTGCGCCGATAAGCATTGATGAATAGGGTATCCAGAGTGGAGGACCCCATACTGTTCCAGTATTGTAATTCTTTATAAATGCCTCGTAAGTAATTTCATAACTTACGTAAAATAAAATTAGGAAAAAAATTAAACAAAGACTGTCAGTAAAAATTTTAAGTTTAGTAACATTCTTTTCACTTAAAAAAGTATATAGATACTCCATATTAACGTGACCTTTTTCACTTAAAACATAGGCAGCGCCAATAAATGTAGAAGCAACTAATAACATTGTAACAAGTTCTGTTTGCCATGTAATTGCGTTCTTAAATAAGTATCTCTCGAAAACTAATTCAGTAATAATAACGATGGAAAGAAAAAGACAGCCAGCTGCAAAAATTCCACAAGCTTTCGCTAACCAGTTTGTCAATTTAATAAATTTATCAGTCATGAAAAATACCCCTGCCGAAAAAGCAGGGGTATAATTTTAATTTAATTATTTTACAGCAAGAGCCATATCAATCAATTTTTGACCGTTTGGCACTTTTTCTGCAAAGTTTTTGTATGAAGATTTTTTAGCAATAGCTAACCAAGCATCAAAGTCTTCTTGTTTCATATAAGACAATTCTACTCCAGCTTTTTTGTAAGCTTTTTCCATTGTCGTATCTAAACCAGCAGCTTCTTTAGTCATAAACTTCTCTGCTTTTTTTCCAGCTTTCATTAAAGCTTTTTGTTGTTTGCTATCTAAGGCATCAAAAGATTTTTTTGACATTAAAATTGGCTCATACATAAACCATAGACCAAATTTTCCTGGAGGTGTTGCGCATTTTACTTGCTCATAAATTCTGTATGAAACAAAACTTCCTGAACTAGTATTAGCACCATCTAATACACCTGTTTGTAAACCGTTGTAGATTTCAGAAGATGGCATTGATTGAATACCTGCTCCTGCTGCTTCTAACATTTGGTTAAATGCTTTACCTGCAGCTCTAAACGTTTGACCTTTTACAGATGCTGGATTTGAAATACAATTTTTCTTTGAAACAAATCCACCTGCAAGCCAAGCATCAGACAAAACAACTACTCCAGCATCATTGATGATTTTTTTAATTTCTGTCATCATTGGAGACGCATTAACTCTTAATGCATGTTTATGGTTTTTAACCATTCCAGGCATTAAAGTAATGTCAAACTCTGGATGGAACTTAGCAGCATATGCTAATGGGAAAGCTGAAATATCCAGCTGACCTGTTGTCATTGGTTTCCATTGCTCTTTTGGTTTGTAAAGTGATTTTGCAGGGTAAATTCTTATATCTACTCCTACATTAGCTTTTTTCATTTCATCAGCAATAATTTGAACCATTTCGTGTCTTACGTCGAAAGACCCGTCAGCTCTCGGCGTACCTGGCCATTGGTGACTAGCTTTTAAAGTTACTGCAAAAGCTGATCCAATAGTTGTAGTTACGAAAACTAATGAAAGAAAATATAAAGATATTTTTTTTAACATTATTATTCCTCTCTATTATTATTTTATTGATGTATTAAATGGAACTTCTTGATAAGAGTCAATATGCTTTAAAATACAATTGTCGCTATTATGAATGGACCTTTAAAAGATATATTAGTTTTAGACCTAACTCGAGTGCTGGTTGGTCCTTATTGCACTATGATTTTGTCAGACCTAGGGGCTAGAGTGATAAAAGTTGAAGCACCTGAAATTGGAGATGACTCTAGAAAATTTGGACCTTTTATTGATGATCAGTCTGCATACTTTATGTCTCTTAATAGAGGAAAAGAAAGTATAGCTCTAAATTTAAAAAATTCAGAAGACAAGAAAATTTTTGAACAAATACTTAAAAAAGCAGATGTGTTAGTTGAAAATTTTAAACCTGGAACATTAGAGAAATGGGGATTTGGTTGGAAAGATTTATGTAAAAAATATCCAAAATTAATTTATGCTTCTGCATCAGGTTTTGGTCAAACAGGTCCATTAAGAGAATTACCGGCGTATGATATGGTTGTTCAAGGAATGGGTGGACTTATGAGTGTAACTGGTCAACCAAATTCTGAACCTACAAGAGTTGGAACATCAATAGGTGATATTACTGCTGGTTTGTTTACAGCGATAGGTGTTAATGCAGCACTATATGACAGGAAGAAAACAGGTAAAGGAACTTACATAGACGTTTCGATGCTTGATTGTCAAATTGCAATTTTGGAAAACGCAATTGCAAGATACTTAGCAAAAAATGAAATACCTAAACCAATGGGGTCACGTCATCCATCAATAGCACCTTTTGAAGCTTTTAAAACAAAAGATAGTCACATTATAATAGCAGCTGGTAACGACAAACTTTTTGAAAAACTCTGCCAAGTTTTAAATATCAACAATATTTTAAAAGATGAAAAATTTAAAACAAATTCATCTAGAGCTCAAAATATGGATGAACTAAAAAAAATTTTAGAAAAAGAGCTTTCAAGTAAAAATACAAGTGACTGGGTTTCATTGATGGAAAAAGAAAAAATTCCTTGTGGTCCAATCTTTAATATTAAACAAGCTGTTGAAAATCCTCAAATCAAAGCAAGAAATATGATTGTAAATTCATATCATAAAAAAATTGGTGAATTTAAAACCGCTGGTAACCCAATTAAAATGTCTAACTATAAAGATGAAGAAAAAAGAGGAGATATACCGGATTTAGATGAACATAGAGACAAAATTATTAAAGAGTTTTGTAATTAATTTTTTCTATCTCCTGAGACATTTTAAGTAATACTTTTTTTTTATTTAGTTTATCTGTTCTAATTAAAATAGCATCTCTCATTTTTTTTAGTGGTGAATGTTTTCTTTTTTTATCAAGTCTAGTTCTTATTCTTAAGCTTTTTTTAATCTCTTTAAGTGGAACTTTCTTCTTTAAATCTTTCCATCTTCTAATAGAAGCTTCATTCAAATTACAAGTAAAATAAAAAGCTAAGTCATAACGGGGATTTTTTTTCAAAATAGTGCTAGCTATATCTCTTCCCTCAACACATATTCTTTTATTTTTTTTGATAATTCTTTTTTGAAATTTTTTCATTATTTCTCTAACACCTTTGTTTTTAGCTAAATAACCAACATGGTTACTAATTTCCTGTGAGTGAAGAGATTGTTTTTTTATTTTATTATAGGAGATATTTTTAAATTTCTTCTTTAAAAAAGGAACTATTTTTTTGGGCTTATGTTTAATGATAATTTTACTTGCATATCTGTATAATAGTCCAGAATTGATAAGGAACAGTTTATATTTTTTAGAAACTAATTTTGCACCTGTGCTTTTACCGCTAGCAGCTTCTCCATCACATGCAATTCTTAAAGACTTATTCATTAAAACTATGTTTAATTAAATAACTTATTTTGATTATGATTGAAATATTATTGTTCTGAATTTTCTGAGTTATCAGCTTCTTGCTGATCGTTTTCTGCTATTTCATCAAGAGAAACTTCGTTACTTTCCTCTTCTCCACCCTCTTCAGCTGGTGCATCATTTGTTTGAGGTGCATCAGCATTTTGTAATTCAGCTAAATCTTCTTTTGAAACTTGAATTTTTTCTGGAACTTTTCTCGCTCTTTTAGATGGTAAAATAGGTGTTCCGCTTTTTGAGATTTCGCCTTTATACAAGTTTTCAAAATCATCTCCTATATCTTCATCTTCCTCGCTTAAGTCATCAACTTGCTCAATATGTTTTCTAAGTTTGTAAACAGCACTATCTGTCAATTCACTTGTTTTAACATTTTCATTTGCAATTTCTCTAAGTGCGATAACGGTATTTTTATCGTTATCTTTTTCCACACTCGGTTCAATTCCAGAATTTAATTGAGTAGCTCTTTCCTTTGCAACTAAAACTAATTCGTAAGGGCTGTCTACTTTATCGATACAATCTTCTACAGTTACTCTAGCCATGCGGAGTATTTATACTCTGAGATCTATAAAATCAAGGTGTTTTTATAAAATCGTTGGATTGAGTTTGTTTTTAATTAAAAACAGCAAAACTAAAGAAATTAAAATATAGCCTCCAGAAATCATTGATATCTGTTCTATAGAAAAGTCAAAGTCTATCATTAATCCAAAAAGAGCCGTTCCAAATGCTGTTGAAAATACCATTAAAGCTGTAGTTAATGCTTTAATTGATCCTATAAACTTAACCCCATATAACTCAGCCCATGTTGATGAGCCTAAAACGTTAGCAAAACCATTTGATACTCCAATTAATCCAAGGAAGAAGAATGAGGAAACTGGTGATTGAAAGTAAATTAAAATTAATAAAGAAATCAAAAAAGGGATATTCATATATATAAGTAGTTTTCTACTTGTAAATTTATCAATTAAATATCCTGCTACGAATAAAGTTAACACTGATGCAATTGAATAAACCATAAATGATTGAGCGATAGTATATTCCCCCCAGTTTTTGGCAGACAAGATAAATGATTGATAAACAAATATACCAGTAGCTATCCAGGGCATCGCTAACATGTTTAATGCTATAATAATAAATCTATAATCTTTAATAACTTCAGATCTTTTCCATTGTTTTATGTTTTCTTTGGCAACTTCATTATCATTCTCTCTTGATGAAAGTTTAACCTCTTTAACTAAAAAGTAAGATATCAAAGGGAGAAATAAAATTATGGCGACTGAAATAATGATCCATATATTTCTCCAATCCATTATAGTAAGTGCATAAATTATTGTAACTGGCATTAAAAATTCTGCGGTAGATAAGCCAAACCATCCAGTACTAAGGGCCTTACCCCGTGTGTTAGTGAAGTATCTGGATATTGTTGTAGAAGCAGTGTGAGACATCATTCCTTGACCGGAAAATCTCATTAGCAATATTGCTACAAAAAGAAATGCTATTGAATTAATCTTTGAGAAAGTAAATGTTGATATTGCAAGCAATGATATTACAAAAAAAGAAAATTTTAAGACGTCAAAGTCATCTATTTTCTTTCCAACCCAAATTAAAATTATACTACTTAATAAAGTTGCTGATGCATAGATTGAGCCAAATTGTCCATGAGTAATATTTAATTCATTTCTTATACTTTCGTTGAACAATCCTAGAAAAAAACTCTGTCCAAAACTTGAAAAAAATGTAAATATAAATCCGAAAATAATTACTTTAATACTTAAATTTTTTAACATTAAATTATGTCTTGTAACGTTGCTTTTATTGGTCTTGGTGTAATGGGATATCCCATGGCTGGTTATATATCAAAAGGTGGGCACAATGTAACTGTTTATAATAGAACAGGAGCTAAAGCTGATAAATGGATAAAAGAATTCAAAGGAAAAAAAGCTGACACCCCTAAAGAAGCTGCAAAAGACGCTGATTATGTTTTTACATGTGTAGGAAACGACAACGATTTAAGAGAAGTTACATTTGGAGAAAATGGAATATTCAAGTCAATTAAGAAAGGTGCAGTCTATATTGATAACACAACTGCTTCAGCAACAATAGCAAGAGAAATTTATTCTCACGCAAAAAAAAATGGATTTGGTTTTTTAGATGCACCCGTATCTGGTGGTCAAGCAGGTGCTGAGAATGGTGCGCTTACTGTAATGGTAGGTGGAGATCAAGGAGATTTTGATAAGGCATTAGATAAAATTGATTGCTACAGCAAAAAAGTAAAGTTGTTAGGTAAATCTGGTTCAGGTCAATTAGCAAAGATGGTTAATCAAATTTGTATTGCAGGATTAGTACAAGGATTATCTGAAGCAATAAACTTTGGTCAAAAAGCAGGATTAAATATGGAAGATGTTATTGAAGTTATTTCAAAAGGCGCTGCTCAATCTTGGCAAATGGAGAACAGATATAAAACAATGCTAGAAGATAAATTTGATTTTGGATTTGCTGTGGATTGGATGAGAAAAGATCTTAAAATTGCAATGGAAGAAGCAAAGAATAATGGATCACTGTTACCTATCACAGAAATAATTGACAAGTATTATGCTGAGGTTCAGGACATGGGTGGTAAAAGATGGGATACTTCAAGCTTAATAAAAAGATTTAGAAAGTAAAAGTATGCAGCCTGCGTACTATGAAGATTTCAATGAAATAAAAAAGAAAATATGGTCAATGCTGGATGATGCAGTGACTAATAGAAGTTCTCAATTTAGAATTCCAACTTTCATATGTGGTCATAACAACGATATAGATGGAAGAATTGTTGTTTTAAGAAAGGCAGATCAACAAAATAACTTAGTTCAATTTCACAGTGACATAAGATCAGATAAAATAGAATTACTTAAAAGTAATCCCAATGCTGCTCTTTTATTTTATGATAAGGATGAAAAAATTCAGGTTCGACTTAAAGTAAACTGTATTATTAATCATAAAAACGACATTACAAAGAATTCTTGGGAAAAAACTCAACATATAAGCCGTAAATGTTATTTGGTTGATAATGGTCCAGGAACAGAGTCTGATGTTCCAACATCAGGACTTAAACCTGAGTTAGATAATTTTGATTATACAAAAGAGCAAAGTGAAGAAGGTTATAAAAATTTCACTGTCATTCAGTGTAAAATAAAATCTATTGAGTGGTTATATCTTGCGGCTAAAGGCCATCGAAGAGCAAAGTTTGATCTGGAAAGTAATAAAGATACTTGGTTAGTTCCTTAAAAAATTGATTTAGAATATTTTTTCCAATTGTCTTGATAATGTTTGGTATTTTCAAAGACTGCTTTTTTTTCCTCTTCTGTTACTTGTCTAATAATTTTTCCTGGAGATCCAACAACTAAGGAGTTATCTGGTATCTCTTTATTTTCTGTAATCAAAGCCTTTGCGCCTATAATACAATTTTTTCCGATCTTTGCTTTGTTAAGGATCACTGCACCAATTCCAATTAAGCTGTTGTCACCAATAGTGCATCCATGAAGCATCACTAAATGTCCAATGGTTACATTTTTTCCAACTTTCAAAGGACAACCTGGATCAGTGTGTAATACACAACCATCCTGAACGTTTGAGCCCTCACCTATGTGAATATTTTCAATGTCACCTCTTAAGGTTGCATTAAACCAAACACTTGTATTCTTATCTAATGTTACATCTCCAATAATAACAGCGTTCGGAGCTACCCAATTTTCGCCAGAGTTTTTTGGTTTTTTATTTTCCAAATCGTAAAACATAATTTATATATTCTAACATGGCACTTTTAAAAACTCCAATATGTGATTTCGGTCTGAATGCAATAGATTTTAAGCTAAAATCAATTAATGGGGAATTATTAACATTGAATGATGTCAAAGGCGATAATGGAACTTTGATAATGTTTATTTGTAATCATTGCCCCTATGTAAAAGCTATAATAAGAGAACTTGCAAATGATTGTTCTAAACTTAAGGAAGATGGCATAAACTCAGTTGCGATAATGTCAAATGATACCAAAAACTACCCTGAAGATTCTTTTGAAAATATGAAAAAGTTTTCTGATAGATATAACTTTTCATTTCCTTATTTAATTGATGAAACACAAGAAATCGCAAAAAAATACAATGCCGTGTGTACACCTGACTTTTTTGGATATAACAAAGACCTAAAACTAAATTACAGAGGAAGAATAAGAGAATTAAATGATTTAAAGCCTGTAGGTTCGGGTGACAGCGAGTTGCTTAAATCAATGAAGTTAATTGCTAAAACTCAACAAGGTCCAAAAGAGCAATATCCTAGTATGGGATGCAGTATTAAATGGTTTAAATAATGAATTTAATTATCACAAGAAATTTTCCACCTGATGTTGGAGGTATGCAAAATCTTATGTTTGGCCTTACCAAATCACTGTCAGAACACATGATGGTCAAGGTATTTGCAGATGAACACTATCAGCAAGATAAATTTGATGAAGACTTATCATTTTCAATAGAAAGGGTCGGTGGGCCAAAAATCTTTAGAAAATTCAGAAAAGCTTCATTAATTAATAATTACCTACAAAAAAATACTAAAGTAAAAAATATTATCTCTGACCATTGGAAGAGTTTAGAAAATATTAATACTAAAATAAGAAAAACATGTCTTATTCACTCTAAAGAGATAAATCATAAAAAAGATTCTTTTTTAAATAAACGAGTTGTTAGAGTGTTAAACGACTGTGATCATGTCATTGCAAATTCAAACTTCACAAAAAACCTAGGTATTGAAATTGGTATTAATGAGGAAAAAATCAAAGTTATAAACCCAGGTGTATTTCCAAGAGAAGAAATAAATCCAAAAACAGAGGAAAAAATATTGAAGAAACTTGAGGGAAAAGAGCCAAGACTAATTACTGTCGCTAGATTTGATAAAAGAAAAAATCATGAAAAAATAATTATGTCTTTGAGAAATTTGAAAGAAATTTACCCAAATATTATTTATATTTGTATAGGTCAAGGCGATACTTTGGAGTCTCAGAAAAAACTTATTAAAGAATTAAAACTTGAAAGTAATGTTTTATTTTTAAAAAATTTATCAAAAGATGAAAAAAACTCTTACTTAAAAAATTCAAATGTTTTTGTCATGCCATCAATTTCTTACAAAAAATCTGTAGAAGGTTTTGGAATTGTTTATGTTGAGGCTGCTCAATATGGAGTTCCATCTATCGGAGGAAAAATTGGTGGTGCATCCGACGCTATTGTCAATAATGAAACTGGTTTAATTTGTGATGGAAATAACATGGATGAAATCTATCAAAGTTTAGTAGAAATATTACAGAATAATAAATTTAAAGTTTTAGGAAAAAATGCAGAAGAAAATGCAAAAAAATTTCTTTGGTCAGAAATCTTAAAAAAATATTTAGAAATTTTAAAGAACTAATCTTTCGAAAACTTTCTCTGCACTTAAGTTTTTTAAATCGCTCACTTGTATTGCTTTAAAGTTTTCTCTTTCAATACTCACCTTATGAGCTGTCGTATGACTTCCAAACAAAGACAGACCTTTAACATTCAAATGTGCTGCCATATGTGCAGGACCTGTATCATTTGCAACAACAAATTTGCTTCTCTTTATTAAACCTGCCAGTTCTGAAATTGAAATTGGTCTGTCTTCACTTAGAATAGAAACAGCATCTAACTTTTTGGCTTTTTCTATTTCACCAGGACCAGGTGCTATCACTATTTTTAGATTAGGATGATTTTGTTTTATCATTTTAATGAGTTGATCGTAATATGGCCATTTCTTTTGTTGTAGGTGCTCAGAGCAAAAAGGGAATAACAATATATAGTCAGTTAAATTATATTTAGAAATAAGTTTTTCGATATTAGAACAACCCCAAGAAAAATCTGGTATTAAGGTGTGGGATGTTTTTAAACCAGATATCTTTAATTGATGATCAAATCTTTCTAAAACAGGTTTTTTATCGAATTCTTTTTTAGTTTCATTTGCTGGTAAAGTGGTCTCTGAAGAGGACCATTTATAAGATCCTGAGTTAGGAAATAGAATTCTTTTATAAAATGAAGTCCTTGAGGAATTCTGTAGATCGTAGACCTTTGAAAACTTATGTTGTTTAATTTTTTTCATTAAGGAAAAAAGATAGATCAAATTAAATCTAGATAATCTTTTATCGATAATTACGTCCTTTATATTGGGATTTTTTTTTAAAAGATCTGAATATGTGTGAGATGTTAATAAATAAATAAAATCATCTTTATGATTGTCATAAATATCTTGAATTGCCCCACTCGCTTGAGCTATATCTCCTAGTGATCCGTGCTTTATGATTAATATATTAGACATATTTTTAACAATTTATCACACTATAAAATTTTATGAATAAAATACTAGTTGAAGTATCTGTTGGTGAGTTATTAGATAAATTAACTATCCTTGAAATCAAAAAAGACAAAATCAAAGATGCAGAAAAACTAAAATTCATAAATCTTGAATATGATTCTTTAAAGGAACAATGTGATAAAAATGTGAAAGTTGATGAAAAGATTAAGAGTCTTTTCTCTGAATTAAAAGAAATAAATACTAAATTATGGGATATCGAAGATAATAAAAGAGAATGTGAAAAAGATTCAAAATTCGACGAACATTTCATCTTATTATCAAGAGAAATCCATTTCTTAAACGACAAACGAGCAAGTATTAAGTTGGAAATAAATAATCACACCGGATCTAAAATCAAAGAAATTAAACAGTATACTAAATATTAATTATTTATTTAGAGAAGATGCAAAATTCCAAGAACAGTCAAAGCTTGGAATATAAACTCTGTCTAAGGATGTGTTGCCAAAACTTTTTTCAAAAAGATTTAACCATTTATCAACTTGCTTAGGTTTTTTATCTTGGCTTCCAACTTGTGCAGTTATAGTTCCATTTGGTTTAAGAATTCTTTTTAAAGATTTGATATTTTTTGCGGCTAAATCAATACAATATTGATCATCGTTTAAATCTACATAAATTTTATCATACTTATTGTCTTCAACTGATTTAATACTTTCAAATGCATCTCCCCATACACATTGCACATGATTTTTTGTAGTTGCTTTCTTACCTACCTTAGACAAATATTTCTCACACATTGTTACAACTTCAGGATCTAACTCGTACCAATCAATTAATTTAAAACCTTTAGATATGCATTCTCTCGCAACTCCTCCATCTCCTCCACCAATTATTGCAGTTTTATCATTTGATGGATTAAGTTTTAATCCTGAGTTAACAAATGTTGAACTATACAAATGTTCATCATTTTCTGCTACTTGAAGTTCACCATCGATAAAAAGAGATTTGCCAAATTGTACAAGATCCAAAATTTCAATGTTTTGACCTACTTTTGATGTAAAGTTTTCCAAAACATCTTTGACCATGTAATGCTTTTTTAAACCTGGTGAGCTATAGATATCATCATAATAACTTATTGTGTCTCTATTGAATTCTTTTTTAACAATTCTCTTATGCTTAATTTCTTTTTTTAAAATATCGTATGCAACATTAGGATTTACTTTCCCACACGTAAAAAAATCAAAACTTATAATTCCTCTTTCTGGAAAAGTATGAAAACTGATATGACTTTCAGCTAATAAGGCTACAATAGTAAAGCCCTGTGGTTCGAATTTGTACTTTGAAATCTCTAAAACTGTAACTTTTGCCTTTTTTGATATCTTATAAACAAGTTTTTCAAAAAACTTCGGTTCGTACTCTTTTTCAGTACCTATAATGTCTAAAGTGACGTGCTCCCCAACCTTCGTCATAAAAAGTTATCCTTTTTTATAGTTTTTAACTTTTTCTAATATTACATCCATCTCACTTGATGAAAGAATCTTAGGTTCTCCTAACTTTATTGTATTTATGTATTGATGGCAAATATTTTCAACTTCTTCTGCAAGTTCGAAGGCTGAGTTCAAGTTATCCCCATAAGCAACTTGACCGTGATTAGACATCAAACATGCTTTTCTATTTTCTAAAGCTTCAATAATATTGTCAGATAATTCTTGTGTTCCAAAAGTTGCATACTTTGCACACTTTATATTGTCTCCTCCAGCCAATGCTATCATGTAATGAAAAGCTGGAATGTCTTTGTTATGTGCTGATACAGCCGTTGCGTGTGGTGAATGTGCATGAACAACAGCTTTTGCATCAGTCTTCTTTAAATAAATATCTTTATGAAATCTCCATTCAGATGATGGTTTTAAACCTTTTTCATCATATTTACCATCTAATGACACAAAGACGATATCATCAGCTTTTAAACTGTCATACTTCTTGCCTGATGGAGTAATTAAAAATCCCTCCTCATTATTATTTTGAGCTTTAAGAGAAATGTTTCCTGATCTTAACGGAGACAAATTTTTACTATTTAATTTTTTAGCAAATTTTATTATTTCTTCTTTACTTTTAACGTCCATAATTTTTCAAATATTTCAGAAATAAATACCCAAAAATTACACCTACGCCGATTAGAATATACTGGTAAAGCTTTAATAATAAAAACTGTGGTGGAAGTTCACTTTCATAAGGGTTTTTCATAAAAAAGTTTTTTGAACCGTCTTCATACAAATCAACAGGTCCAATAACTAAATAAATTCCGTAAATTGCTATATAAATACATGGAGCTAAAGAGAGATAAATTAATGTCTTATTATTTTTAACAATACTTAGCCAATTGGCTGAAACTCCAACTAACAAGAGACAAATAAGTGATAAAATAAGTGGGTTCATTTAAATAAATTTTTTAAACCTTTTTCTGATGCTTCGCAAACACCTTTTTCTGTTATTAATCCAGTTATATATTTTGCTGGAGTAACATCAAATGCTAAATTCATAGCCTTACTTTTGTTTGGGTATATCTGGACTTTTTTTACTTTTCCATCCTCGTCAATGCCTTCAATTTTTGACAACTCATCTGAACTTCTTTCTTCTATAGGAATATCTTTTGAATTTTTAATTTTCCAATCGATAGTCGAACTTGGTAATGCTACATAAAACGGTACATTATTATCTTTTGCAGCCAGAGCTTTTAAGTAGGTTCCTACTTTATTACATACATCACCATTAGATAATGTGCGGTCAGTTCCAACAATACACATATCAACTAATCCCCTTTGCATTAAAATTCCACCTGTATTATCTGCAATGATTGTATTTTTTATCCCTTCTTCATTTAATTCATATGATGTTAAGTTTGCGCCTTGGTTTCTAGGTCTTGTTTCATCTGCCCAAACATGAACTGGAATTCCTTTCTTGTGAGCATGATAAATTGGTGATGTAGCTGTACCCCAATTGATTGTTGCGAGCCATCCTGCGTTACAATGAGTTAAAATATTCACCGTATCTTTTTTTTTGTTATAGATTTCCTCAATTAACTTTAAACCGTTCAATCCTATATTTTTACAAAACTTTATATCTTCTTCGCAAATTACTTTTGCTTCATTTAATGCTATATCTAAAATTTTTTCACTATTCACACCTGAAAGTTTATTCATCATTCTATCAACTGCCCATTTTAAATTAATTGCAGTTGGTCTTGAACTAATCAAATCTTCTGCTGATTTTTTTAAAAAAGATTGGTCGTTATTTTCTAGTATCGCTAACACAAGTCCATATGCAGCGGTTGCGCCAATTAGTGGAGCTCCTCTTACTTCCATAATCTTAATAGAGTTTACTGCATCCTTAACTGTTTTTAAATCTTTAATTGTAAATTGATGTGGAAGCTTAGTTTGATCGATTATCTTAACAACACCATTTTCAAACCAAATAGTTCGATATTCTTTACCTTCAATTTTCATTAATCTATGATCTTTTTTTTAGCCTTGGCGTATTCTTCATCTGAAAGATGTCCATCTTCATATAATTCTTTCAAAGTTTTAAGTTGATCAGCTAAATTTGACCCACTTATATTTTCTTGTATTGGCTTATCAATTAACTTGGCTTTTAAGTCATCCGCGCCAGGACAGTTTTTGTTTCTCATTAATTTAATTAAATGAAAAGACCTATTATTTGCAGCAATCATTGCGTCATTGGCATTGTTTAAAGATTGTGCCCATGCTGGCCAGAATAAAAGGGCTCTTGCGAAGTTACCACCTGATCCTTTTGAAAACTCAGCTTCTTCTTTAATTTTGTTTGTTTCTTCAATTTGTTGCTTTAATTCTGTGCAATTCAAAAGTTCATCACCTGGTTGAATTACTTCTACCACTGTGGGTTTGGCACATGAATATAAAAAAATAAATACTAAAATAGAAATTTTTTTCATTTATTATCTAAAACTCTGCCCGCAA
This sequence comes from uncultured Pelagibacteraceae bacterium, assembly GCA_902623785.1. Taxonomy (GTDB): domain Bacteria; phylum Pseudomonadota; class Alphaproteobacteria; order Pelagibacterales; family Pelagibacteraceae; genus Pelagibacter. The sequence continues at coordinate 221,281 of CACNVG010000001.1, read as the reverse complement.
CTGTTTTTAATTTTTCTTTTGTTTTCTGTGTTATTTTTTCATGTGCTGTTATGATTGCTACATCTAAACAATTATTAGTTGGATCTTTAGGATCAATATGCTTTTCAAAATTTTCAATTAGATTTTTAATCATATTCTTAGCCTTTGCAGCATTACCTAAAAGAACTTTTATTACTTGCTGAACATCAACATTTTCGTGATCTGGATGCCAACAATCATAATCTGTAACCATAGACACAGATGCATATCTTATCTCGGCTTCCCTTGCTAATTTTGCCTCTGGCATGTTAGTCATTCCAATTACGTCTGCTTTCCAAGATCTATATAAATTTGACTCTGCTAATGTTGAAAACTGTGGCCCTTCCATTACCACATAGGTTCCACCTCTTTGATAATCGATTTTTTCTTTTTTAATTGAGTCTTCACAAGCATTCATTAGTCCAGATGAGGTTGGATGTGCCATAGATACATGAGCTACAATTTCATCTTCAAAAAAAGTTTTATTTCTTGTAAAAGTTCTATCAATAAATTGGTCTACAATAACAAATTTGCCCGGTGGTAAATTTTCCTTAAGGGACCCTACAGCTGAGATAGAAACAATATCGGTAACCCCAAGTTGCTTAAGAGCATCGATATTTGCTCTGAAATTGATATTTGATGGGTTTATAAAGTGCCCTCTTCCGTGTCTTGGTAAAAAATAAACTTCTTTATTTTTATATTTAGTTTTTAAAATTTTATCTGAAGGTTTTCCCCAGGGTGTATTTATATCTAATAACTCTCTATCTTTGAATTCTTCAATATCATATAATCCACTTCCACCAATAATTGCTAATTTATTGTTTGCCATATTTTAAAGATAGTTTATTTAATAATATAACGCAAATTAAATGGACTTAAAAAAATTTATTAGATCTATCCCAGATTATCCAAAGAAGGGTATTTTATTTAGAGACATTACAACTTTAATTAAAGATGAGAAAGCTTTTGAGGAAACAATTAATCAAATAGTTGAAAGATCAAAAAAATTTAAATTTAACAAGATTGCAGCAATTGAGTCGAGAGGTTTCGTCTTTGCATCCGCTGTTTCCTACATTCTAAAAAAGCCTTTTATAATGTTGAGAAAAAAAAACAAATTACCTGCAGAGACTCACTCTATAGATTTTGAATTAGAGTACGGAACTGCAACTATAGAAGTACATAAGGACTCCATTAATGAAAACGATACAGTTTTAATTATTGATGATTTAATTGCCACTGGCGGAACTGCTGAAGCTGCTTCGAGATTGATTGAAATCTCAAAAGGAAAAGTTGGAGCGTTCATTTTTGTTATAAACTTATTTGACCTTGGTGGATCTGATAAATTGACAGAAAAAGGTTTTAAAGTTGAAAATTTAATTGAATTTCCAGGTCATTAGTTTATTTTTGGTCTGTGCCAAGATTTTCTTCCCAATAAAGAGTTGAAAATACCTGACGTTCTCATTTTATAAATATTTCTTTTATTATTAAAAGTGATCAAGTAAATAAAATATTTGACAGAGTTTCCAATTAAACTTGTTAATCCTATTAACAATGAAACGAACATTCCTCTATGCTTTTTATTAAAATACAATTTTGACCACATCCAATGCCAGTTTCTTGAAAGTTCTATTTCTTCACTATATTGATCATCTACAGCTTGTGCGCCTAGATGATGAATTTTAGAATTTGTAACGATTAACAGTCGTCCGCTATTTTTTTTTGCTCTTAAACATAAATCAACATTTTCTAAGTACATAAAGAATTTTTCATCGAAAAAAAAATTATTAATAAAAAAATTTTTGTTAATAATCATTGAGTAACCATCAATCTCTTTAACGTCTCTTATTATATTGCCATCATAATTTTGTGATTTGCTAGAATTTAATCTATAATTTGGATAATCTGGATTATCTGATATTGGAGATAAGATAGCAAAATTATCCAGATCGGAAATTGAATTATTGATATTACTCATAGTGTCTGGTTTTAACACTACATCTGGATTTAAGACATATACAAACTGTGTATTGGATTTAGTAATTCCAAGATTATTGCCAGCCCCCATACCTATATTCTCGGACAAAACCACCTTAGTTTTATCATAATTCTGCTCTAATTCTTTTTTTAGTTCTAAATCAGATGAATTTTCAATTATTAATTTGTGAAAATCTTTCGGTAGAGAGTCTAAGCAATCGTAGATTACTTTTCTGCTGTTAAATGTGACTATTACAAAGGTAAGATTATTGCTTGTAAATTCCATGTGATATTGAAGTATACTTAAAATAACTATTATTGTAAAAAAAAAAGTAATGAAAAAAATAATTGTAACTGGTGGTTTGGGATTTATTGGCAGTAATCTGATTAAACTATTAATAAAGAAAAACTATTTTGTAATTAATGTTGATAAAGTCAATTATGCTTCAAATTTTTATAACACAAAAGATTTTTTTAATAAAAAAAATTATAAATTTGTAAGATTGGATATTAATAATAGATCTAAATTAAAACAAATTTTAAACTTACATAAACCTATAGCTATCTTTAATCTAGCAGCAGAAACTCATGTTGATAGATCAATTGATGCTCCTACAGAGTTCATAAAAAGCAATATAGTTGGCGTATTTAGTTTACTAGAGGAATTTAGAGAATTTACGAAAAAAAACAAAAAAGCTAAATTAATCCATATTTCTACTGATGAAGTTTACGGAGATGTTTTAAAAGGTAGAAGCAAAGAAACTGACCCTTATAAACCTAGCTCTCCTTATGCTGCCTCAAAAGCATCATCAGATCATTTAGTGTACTCTTATGTTAGAACTTTTAACATAAATGCAATGATAACAAATTGTTCAAACAATTATGGACCTCATCAACATCCAGAAAAACTAATTCCAAAATTAATTTATAATATAATTAATAATAAACCACTGCCTTTATATGGCAAAGGAAAAAATTCTAGAGAATGGATATTCGTAGACGACCACTGTGAAGCCTTGTTTAAAATATTTAAAAATGGAACCAAGGGAGAATTTTATAATATTGGATCTAACATAAATAGTAGTAATTTAGATATTGCAAAACTATTAATTCATATATCAAAGAAAAAAATAAGATTAGGCAAAAACGTCAAGATTAAATTTGTAACAGATAGACCTGGACACGATTTTAGGTACGCTTTAGATAGTAAAAAAGTTTTAAGAAAACTCAAATGGAAATCTAAGATAAATCTTAGAAAAGGTTTAGAAAATACCTTTAACTGGTATTTAGAAAATATGAAATACTATACAACTTTAAAAAAAAAGGATATCACAAAGAGACTAGGGATAGTTAAATGATAAATAAGGGAATAATTTTAGCAGGGGGTATGGGAACTCGAATGAGTCCATTAACCAAGGCAGTCAACAAACAACTTCTTCCTATTTATGATAAACCTTTAATCTTTTATCCTCTGTCGATTTTGATGTTAGCTAAAATAAAAGATGTTTTAATCGTAGTTAACAAAGGTCAATTAAATCAATATAAAAAAATTTTACCAGACGGAAAACGTTTAGGAATTAATATAATTTACAAAGAGCAGAAGTATCCAAAAGGTCTTCCAGATGCATTTCTTTTGGGAGAAAAATTTATAAATAATAAAAACGTTGCTTTAATTCTTGGAGATAATTTTTTCTACGGGCAAAATTTAACCTCTAAACTGATCAGTTGCACTAAACTTAAAAGCGGAGCAAGGGTTATTTTGCATAAAGTACTCAAACCTGAGCTATTTGGTGTGGCAAGGACGTCCAAAAGTGGAAAAATTTTATCATTAAAAGAAAAGCCTAAAAAATTTTTTTCTGATTTAGCAATTACTGGATTATATTTTTTTGATAAAAAGGTTGTTGAATATGCAAAAAAACTTAAACCATCATCAAGAAATGAATTAGAAATTACTGATTTATTAAAATTTTATTTAAAGAAGAAAAAATTAACATCAGATATTTTAGGTAGAGGTGGTGCATGGTTAGATACAGGTTCAATAGAGGATTTTTATAAAACAAGTGCTTTTGTTTCTGCAATAGAAAATAGGCAAGGCTTTAAAATTGCTTGTCTTGAGGAAATTGCTTTTAATAATAAATGGATAGGAAAAAAAGAGATTATAGATGCAATTCAATTTTATGGTAAGTGTGATTATACAAATTATTTAAAAAAATTAATCTCATAAATGAAAAAAAATAAAACCAATTTTAAAGGCTTATTTGTTGTAAATAATAAGGTCTTTAAAGACAATAGGGGTTGGTTAAAAGAAGAATTCAAAAAAAATTTCATTAAAAAAAATTTAGTTTTTACATTGGTGTCAAGTTCAAAGAAGAATGTGTTACGAGGCCTTCATATGCAAACAAAAAAGCCTCAAGACAAATTTTTATCAGTGCTAAAAGGCAGAATACTTGATGTTGCAGTAGACTTAAGAAAAAATTCAAAAACTTACGGGAAACATTTTAAGATTATTCTTAGTGAAAAAAATGGTAAACACTTATTTGTTCCAAAAGGGTTTGCGCACGGTATTCTAGGATTAGATAAAGAAAATATCCTTCATTATGCTTGTTCTAACTATAGAGATTCTAAAAGCGAAGTGTCAATTAAATGGAATGATAATGATTTAAAAATAAATTGGGGAGTAAAAAAACCTATCATATCCAAAAAAGATAAATTAGCCCTTTCCTTTAAAGATTTCCAAAGGAATAAAAGATGAAAAAAATTATATTCACTGGTGGTAATGGAAAATTCGGAAGAATATTTAAAAAATTCAATTTTGACAGAACAAACATTTATTATCCATCTTCAACTACTTTTAATGTAACAAATTTAAAAAAAATGGAAAAATTCATTAAAAAAATTAAACCAAAATTTATTATACACTCTGCTGCGATTTCAAGGCCAATGGAACTTCATGAGAGAAAAATTGAAAAAAGTATAAATACAAACATTATTGGAACGTCAAACATAGTAAATCTTTGCCATAAATATAAAATAAAACTAATTTATTTTTCAACAAATTACGTATACCCGTCAAAAAAAGGTAATTATAAAGAACATCATCCCTTATTACCTTTTAATAACTATGCCTGGTCTAAACTAGGAGGAGAGTGTGCAGTACAAATGTTAAAAAATTCACTTATTTTAAGAATATGTATGACGGAAAAACCTTTTGCGTATAAATATGCTTATACAAACTTAAAAACAAATTTCATGTTTCATGAAAATTTAGCCAAAGTTTTTTTTAAATTGATAAATCAAAGAGGAATAATAAATATTGGTGGCCCTGTGCAATCTGTTTATAATTTTGCAAAAAAAGATAACAAAAAAATAAAAAAAAAATTAATGAAAACTAAGAGAAATAGCCTACCATTAAATTCTACGATGAATATAACAAAATTTCAAAAATTTATTAAAAAAAATTAAGTTTTTGTTATGTCCACAAGAATTAAAGTCTCCATATTTTTTCTAATCGTTTCAAGCAGTATTTGTTTCAGATTATATAACATTAATTATGATGACTTTTGGATTGATGAAATGATTACTTTCTGGGTTGCTAATCCAGAATATTCATTTTCTGAAAGCTTAAATAATCACAGAGATATTGAACAGGTCCCCCTTTTTTTTAATTTAATAACAAAAATATATTTTCAAATATTCGGATATCATGAAAATATTGCAAGATATTTGCCAGCTGTGAGTTCAATACTTTCAATTTTTGTAATAATGGATTTATCAAGAACCTTAAGTAAATCAAACGCATATTTGTTATCTGGATTTTTAATAGGATTAAATGTTTTTTTAATTTCCTATGCTCAAGAATTAAGGGTTTATTCAGTATTATTTTTGTTTACTAGTTTATCGATTTTGTTTTTTTTTAAATATCTTAAAGATAAAAATAATTTCAGCCTAGTTTTATTTTCTGGGTTTACTTTAACATCAGTCTTACTTCACCCATTTACATTTATTTTAATTTGTTCCTATTTTTTTTTCTCTATATATTTATATCTAAATAAAATCAAAGTAGCTAAAATAAATTTATTTTTAATAATCATCTTTATATTTTTTGTATTTTACTATCTTCTTATATACTCTATTGAAAGTTCAGGAAAACCGAGCTGGATAGAGGAAATTGACCTTAAATTTTTTACAAATTTCTTTTTTTCAAAATTTTTTGGATCAAGAATTGTTGGAATAATTCATTTAATAATACTAGTTTATTTAGTTTTTAAATTTATTAAATTTAAAACTAAAGATCATAATATTATATTTTTTTTCATATATTTATTTTTATCTTACTTTATCCCAATAATTTATAGTTTATTTTTTGATCCAGTGCTAATTGCTAGATATTTGATATTTGCTATAATCCCGATAGTTATAATTATTACTCATATTTCATTTAAACTACATGATAAATTAAGAAATATTATTATTACTCTTATAATTTTACTTACGGTTGGAAATATGACTACAGAACAAGCTATTAAACAATTTTATAAAGAAAGATGGATTTTAAAACCACAAATAAAAAAATCTTTAAAAATAATTAATGACTCTGAATTTAAGGATTTCAAAATTAAAATTAAGAAAATGCCGAATGAAGTTCCAGCAAGAAAGACGGTTTTGAATTATATTGATTATATTGCTAAAGAAGAAAAATTGATAATTAATTACATAAAAAAAGAGCACAATATGAGTTCAGCCTTTTGGGTAATATGCATTTATGATCTTAATAAAAACTGTAACACCAGCTTAAAAATATTAAAACGTACTAAACTTAACAGAGTTGATTTAATTTTAGTTAAGTGGTAGCGGGAAGTGGGATCGAACCACTGACCTCGGGCTTATGAGTCCCGCGCTCTAACCAACTGAGCTACCCCGCCATTAAATTATTGTTGATTTATACTACTAATTATAAATTTTATAAAGAGTATTAATTGAGCTCCCGTCCACAACAATATCTTTAACAATTTCATTTTTATTATTTAAAAGCATAATTTTTTTCTGTTTTTCAAAAGGTGCCTTATTTGCATTATTAAAAAAATAAAAATAATATTTAGTATCTTTTGGCATATTTTCTTTTTTAATAAATCTTTTTCTATCAATTTCTTTGAGATTATTTAAGCTTAAATAAATATTTGAAGAATTACTATGATCATAATAAATTTTTTCGTATTCGTAATTTTCAACTAAAAAATCAATAAGCTGCTTATTAGAGAGGCCCCAATAATCTTTATCAAAAAAATTAATCAATTTTTTTTTATATATTAAATTATTGAAATATACGTACTGATGGGGATGGTTTTTTACACTCCACACAAATGTATGCAGCAAGCTTAAAGATACGATTAAATAAATAAAGTACTTTATTATTCCTATGTTTTCTTCTCTTGTAAAAAAATTAATACAAATTAAACTAAAAACTATAATCGATGGTAGTAAAAAAAAGAAGTGACGCCAGCCACTTTGTATATCTGGTCTAAGTAGAATAAATGTAGAAAAAGGTATTATCAGATATATTAATAAAATTGATAACTTTAAAAAATTATAATCAGTGTATAAAAATTTGTTTTTAAAAAAATTAACAAAAAATATTGTTATTCCAATAATTGAAAAAATTGTTATATGAAGTGGATTGGAAACTATTATCCATACAAATAAGTAGTGCCAAGGTAAATCACTTGATAGCACCTCCGCACCTAAATATAACATTTCTTGATTTTGAAGTTTTGAGGCAAAATGAAAAATAACGTAAATTAAATTACTGATGGGGTCTTCCCACAAAAAAGGCCAAAAAAGAACTAAAAAAAATATAAATAAGAATAATGTTAAAATAAAAATTTTTATTATGTTGATATTTTTGGTTAGAAAGTACTCTCTAATTGCTAAAATTAAATACAGTATTGGTACTAAAAGACCTATTACCCTAAAGCTAGTTAGTGCTGCAACTGATAAAGAAAATAAAATTGAGTTACTGAAATTTTTCTTCATCAATAAATTAATGCCGTAATAATTTGATACATTGAAGATAGATAAAAATATAATATCTTTTGAATTATAAAAAGACTCTGCAAAAATTCTTGGACTAGAAATTAAAAAAATACAACCAAGCAATGCTAAAGATGGACTATTAAATATTATATTTAGATATTTATAAAAATAAATAATTCCAATAAAAAAAATAGAGAAAGTTACGTAATGTCTAAATAAATAAACATTTTTGATTTCATCGAAACCAATTGTGATTTCTAACAAAGCCATTGGTAATTCAAAGAAAACCCCGTAAGCTTTATCTTTATGTTCCATTAATTTAGGAGCATCTAGATGGCTTAAATCACTGAAACTTGAGTTTATTATACCCTCGAATAATTTTAAGTATGTTTCTTCGGGTAATATTTTTTCTAAAACATAATTGCCAGATATAAAACCATGCATTCTTTCTGCAGATTCATCCCAAGATATTCCATAATCTTGAATTAAGATAATTCCAAATATAAAATATGATAAAAAAAATATTAATATAAATAAGTTATTTATTCTAAAATTTGTTAAAAAATTATTGGTCATTATAATTCAATATATCTTTTACTAAAAAATTGACTTAAATAAAGAGAAGAAAATGATATTTTTACATAAATTTAAAAGTGCAATTAAAAGTAATTCTTTACTTACTGTAATTGCTCATAATTTGATCGAAAGATTTCATTTCCTTTATAGTGAAAAAGAATATTCAATTGTAAAATTAATTGGTAAACCAGTTATCGTCGATGTGGGTGCTCACAATGGGGAGAGTATTTATAATTTTCTAAAATATAATTCTAGTTGCAAAATAATAAGTATTGAACCGAATGTTAAAAATTTTAATTTAATTAGAAATAAATATAAAAAAGATAAGAGGATCAGTTGTCTCAACAAAATTGTGAGTCAAAAAAAAGGTCAAGAAATTTTTTATACCCCTATTTTACTTGGTAAAGAATTATCTCAAATGAGTTCTACATCATTAGATCTTCTTAAAAAAAGGATTAGTTTCTTTTTTAATATTAAATTAACTAAATTTTCTTTCAAGAAAACCAAAGTTAAAACTACAAAAATTGACAGTCTAAATTTAAAACCAAACATAATAAAGATTGATACAGAGGGTTCAGAATATGAAATTTTGCTCACTTCCAAGAAAACAATAAAAAAAAATAAACCACTTATAATTGTTGAATATAATCATAATAACTTTAATAAAATTTTAAACCTGATGAAAAAATTTGGTTATAAACCTTATATTTTTGATAAAAATTTTGTTTTATTAGATCCAAAGAAAAAATCTCTTTTAAAAAAAAATACAAACGCGAATAATGTTGTTTTTTTACCTGAAAAAACTCCAAAAATTGAAGTCACTAGACTTAAATATTATATCAATTAAGAAAGTTTAATATTTTGTCTAGTTTAAATTTTTAAGTAAACTTAAAATTATTTTGCTGTAATTCTGTTTATATTAATGTTTCCTATATAAAACATTAAGGCAACATATTGAATTAAAGCATAAATTGCTATAGGTGTAATATACTCTATCTGATGGAATAATTGAGCGCCAACAATAAAACCCATTGCACCATTTTGCAACATTGCCTCAATCATGATAGTTCTTTTAACCTTTACATCTCTTAAAGTGTAACTTGTAATAATGTAAACCGTGGTCAATACTGAAATAATTACCACAAAGGCAATAGCTCCCGCATCTGCAAAATAGCCACCTAAATTTCCTTGTTCAGTAAATATAGCAACTAATAAAATAATTATGAATAAAGCAAGGGCTGCTCTATCAAATTTTAAATTATTTTGCTCAGAAAATCTTTTGAAATTTCCCCTAACTAAAATTCCAACAAATGTTGGTAAAGCTATAAATAAAAACATTCTTACAGAAAATTTTAAAAGATTCAGATCAAACTCAACCGATGAAAAGAAGGCTGCATAAATCTTTAAAAACATTGGAATTGTTATGAATGATACTAGTCCACATATCGAGGTGATAGTTATTGACAACGCTACATTTCCTTTTACAAGTTTGGTCGCGTAATTTGACATCACTGCAGAGGGTAGAATTAATAATAAGAATACTCCAAGTTGAAACTCGGCCTGCATTGGAAAGAAGGAAATGATTATAATCCCAATAAATGGAAGCATTACCATTTGACAAATTAGTGCAACAATAAGATTTCTTGGTTTTTTTAATACCTCTAAGAAATCTCTGTAAGATAGATTAAGACCCAATGAAAACATGATAAAAATCATGCCAAGTGGTCCAACGGTTTTTACAAATTCCACAATTCCCTCATGAGCTTTATGAAGGAAAAAAAATAAAATTCAAGGTATTTTTGTTCATTTTGGGGTTGCTAAATCATAAAATTTAAGATTATTTGCGTAATCTATATAAAATGTCTTTAAGAGAGTTAAAATTTTCAAATCAGATCCAAGAAGAACAAATTAAATCCGTCTATCACAAAAATTTTAATTATATCGTTACTGAAAGATTTTATTTCCAACAACAATGGCTACACAATGCTTACTCAAGATTTAAGGATTTTGATAAATATATAATTCTCATTTATTTAATTAATAAAACTTTTAAAGCCTATCAAGATTATCAAATCAAAAATTCATTTGATGAATTTTATGCAAAAGAAACCTACGAAATACAAAAAATAAATGTGATCGATTTATCGAGAGATTTATTGATTTCTAAAGAAACTACTCGAAGAAAAATTTTAGAGTTAGAGCGAGATGGAGTTATTAAAAAAGATAAGAAAAAAATAATGATAAACCGTAAAGGACAAGAGTTTCAAAAACCTGTTAATTCAATACAATCTATGGCGAGATTGCTTTCAAGATTTACAGATTTTTTATCTAAAGCGAATCTTTTAGATCAAAAGGTTGATAGGTCAATTCTTGACAAAAAGATAAGAGATAATTTTACACAAATTTGGACTATCTTTTTTGAATTTCAAATACCAACTATTGTAGGCTGGAAAAAATTTTTTGGAGATATAGAGACCTGGTCTATCTGGGCTCAGTGCGCTTATAATCAAAATCTTGTAATGAATAAAGGTTTTAAAGAAAATATGAGTCCAGAATTAACATCAGATAATTTCGTTGAAAAAATTAATAATTGGGGAAACAAAGGTTTAAATGCTATGACTATATCTGAGCTATCAGGAATACCAAGGCCTACAGCGCTTAGAAAATTAAATTATTTGATTAAAAGAAAATTGCTTAAAAAAGATAAAAATAATCTTTATCTTTTATTCGGGTTACCAAAATTGGATACAAATACTATTGAAAGAGATGTAACTTTAAAAGCAGTTCGTGATATTAATAAAACTAATGAAGAAAGATTTATTAGAATGTTAACGAAATTGTTAAATTTAACAGTATTTAATTAAAGAGACGCAATAATACCAGTAATTACTATTACTGAACCAATTAAACCTAGGAATAAAAGATTTTCTTTTCTTTCTTTTTTCTTCTCGTCTCTTACTCTTGAAAGTAAATCGTTTATATCAACTTTAATGTTTGGCGTTTTTTTTAACTCTACCTGTTGATCGTAACTTGATGTTTCCCCACTCATAGAATGTATTTAACACCAACTGATTCGTTCTTTCAAGAAAATCTTTGTTCAAAATGAGTTGTAGATTTTTGACCCTTGTCCAAAATGGTCTTAAAGAGAGCTCAATTTTTTATCATTAAGAGGTCTAGTAATCACTGATGCTGGGTATTTTTTTTTCTCCACCTCTATTTCAAAGGCTTGTTTATCGATTTGGTCGCTGCTTAGACCTGAATTGATATAACCAAAAGCTAAATTTTTATTGTAATTAAAAGAATAGCATCCTGAAGTTGTACGTCCCACAATCTTGTCTTTTATGTAAATAGGTTCATCATGGAGTAACAAAGGTGCTCCCTCTTTAGAATTGTTCAAAATGAGCATTTTAAATTTCTTGTGATCTTTTTTGTCTCGCTTCTTTTCTAAAGCAGCTCTTCCAATAAAATTAATATTCTTTTTAAAACTAACAGCAAATCTTAAACCAGCCTCAAATTGATTTTCTTCAGGCGAAATATCATGGCCCCAATGTAAATAACCGCTTTCCATTCTCATAATATCCATTGCATGCATTCCACAAAGAGAAATTTTATAAGATTTACCTATATCCATTAAAATATCGAAAAGTTTCAAAGCATTTTCTTTTTTTACATAGAGTTCAAAGCCTAGTTCCCCTACATATGAAATTCTTTGAGCCCAAACTTCTACATCATCAATCTTAACAAATTTAGCCGTAGCAAATTTAAAGCTTTCATTAGAGAAATCATCAGAACTTATTGAAGAAATCATATCTCTGCTTTTTGGACCGAATAAACCTAGACAACAATAATCCTCTGTCACATCAATTAATTCTACATCTTTGGAAATATGCTTCAAAATATGAAATTTATCATGTTCCCTATTTGCAGCAGAAGAAATAATTCTAAAATAATTCTTATCAATACAAATAACAGTTAAGTCAGTTTCAATTCCTCCATCTGAATTTAACATTTGCGTATATTTGATTTTACCAGGTTCGGTTGGAATATTTGCTGTACATAAAATTTGTAATTCTTCATGTACTTTTTCCCCTTTTAAATCAAATTTTGAAAATGGAGATAATTCAAACAAGCCTACATTTGTTCTTGCATTTTTTGTTTCAAATTCTGCACTTGGATACCAATTTTGATAATTATAACTATATTCATAATCTTTATTTTTTTCATCTTTGGAGAACCACATTGGTCTTTCATATCCGCCCGATACACCAAAACATGCACCATGATCTTTCAATCTTTCATGATAAGGAACAGTAATTACATTTCTTGAAGTTTTATGTTGTTTGTAGGGCCAATGCATTCCATATAAATCACCGAGTGTTTCCGTCACTCTTTCTTTAATAAAATTAATACCAGAATGAAATTTTTGAAATCTTTTAATGTCGTAACTAAAAATATCTTCATTAATATGACCATTCATCATCCATTCTGCTGTTACTTTACCAACACCGCCAGCACTTGCTATTCCAATACTATTTAAACCACAACAAACAAAAAAGTTTTTAACTTCAGGAACTTCGCCCAACAAAGTATTTGTGTCTGGTGTAAAAGATTCAGGTCCTGCAAAAAACTTTCTAATTCCTGTTTTTTCCAAAATAGGAAACCTTTTCATACACGCATTTAAATAAGGTTCAAAATGTTCAAGATTTTCTGGAAACTCACCAAAAGAAAAATCTTCTGGAACTTTATTTGTTTTATCAAATGCAGGGATAGATTTTCCTTCAAATATTCCTAAAAGTAATTTTCCAGCATCCTCTTTAAAATAAGTTCTACTATCAAAATCTCTTATTACTGGTAAATCATTGGGTACTTCTTTGATTGGTTCAGTAATTACATAAAAATGTTCTGCTGGATATAATGGAATACTTACGCCTAATTTTTCTCCAATTTGTCTTGACCACATTCCAGTTGCTAAAACAATATATTCACATTCAATTTTTTCTCCATTAACAACTACGCCTTCTATTCTTTTATTCTTAACTAAAATATCTTCTACAGGTGAGTCTTCAAAAATTTTTGCACCTTCTGCTCTTGCAGCTTTTGCAAGTAATTGAGTTATTCCTGATGGATCTCCTGAACCATCACCTGGCATTAAAATACCACCAAGCAAATCATCATTTTTAATTAATGGAACTTTTTCTTTAATTTGATCTTTATTTAAAATTTGCACATCTACATCAAAAAGTTGAGCAGTTGTTGCTTGTCTTTTTAATTCTTGCCATCTACCCTCTTCTTGAGCAATTGACATTGCACCATTTAAACGAAGCCCTGCTGAATGATCTACTTTCTTTTCAAGTTCTTTATAAAGATCTAAAGAATATTTTCTAATTTTTGTAATTGTTGCAGAAGGTCCTAATTGACTGACTAGTCCTGCTGCGTGCCAAGTGGTTCCTGATGTAAGTTTATCTCTTTCTAAAAGAATAACGTCCTTCCATCCGAATTTTGCTAAATGATAAGCACAAGAACATCCAACAACCCCACCACCAATAACGACAACTTTAGTTGAACTAGGAATCTTTTTCATAACTCATCATAACAGCGGACAATTTTTGTACCAATATTTATTTTTTTATAGTCCAGCCATTCTTTTTCAAAGCTTTTATTAAATTATCACGCATCTCGTCTCTAGATGTTTTTTGGTCGCCTATTTTCTCAAAGAATACTGGTTCTAACCCTTTATCCTTTTTTGATTTAAAATAGCTTTTAATTGATTGTATTATTATTTTCATTTTTCTCCTTTAGCGTTGTATTTAATGTCCCAGCAAGTAGAGTTATTTTCTAAATCAGGACACATTGATTATATAATAAAATGAGTAAACTTAAAACTTTATTCTATTCAACTAATTTTTGATTGCTTCTCCTGCGCTAACATATTCGTGACCAAAAACATCTGCAACAGCTTTATAGGTCACATGTCCTTTATGAACATTGAGCCCTGCTAAGAAGTTCTTATCTTCTCCTAAAGCTTTTTGATAACCCTTATTTGCTAATTTTACTAAGTATGGAAGAGTTGCTTTATTAAGCGCAAATGTAGAAGTTCTAGGAACTCCCCCCGGCATATTAGCAACACAATAATGAACAACATCATTTACTATATATGTTGGATCTCCGTGAGTAGTTGGTTTACTTGTTTCAACGCATCCACCTTGATCAATTGCAACATCAACTATTACAGACCCTCTTTTCATTAATTTTAGCATATCTTTGGTAACTAATTTTGGTGCCTCTGCACCAGGTATTAAAACACCACCAACTAATAAATCAGCTTCAGAAACTAATTCATTTAAATCAACTTTATCACTTTGCTCTGGAATAATTTTATCACCAAACATTTTAACTAATTGTTTCAATCTTTCCTCAGACTTATCAACTATATGAACTTTAGCTCTCATGCCTGTTGCAATAATTGCAGCATTTTCTCCTACTACTCCACCACCAAGAATTAATACATTTGCTGGCTCACCGCCTGGTGCTCCGCCTAATAAAATACCTCTGCCCTTTTGATTTTTTTCTAAACAATGTGCTCCAGCTTGAACTGACATACGACCAGCAACTGCACTCATTGGTGCAAGTAATGGAAGTCTCCCATTATCATCTGTTACAGTTTCATAAGCAATATTAACGCTTTTAGATTTTATTAATCCTTCAGTAAGTTCTTTTGCAGCTGCTAAATGAAGATAGGTATAAAGAATTTGGTTTTCTCTTAACATATCTACTTCAACTTTTTGAGGCTCTTTAACCTTAACTATTATGTCTGCATCATTAAAAATATCACCAGCTGTCTTTGTAATTTTTGCTCCAGCTTTAGTATATTGATCATTATCAAAACCAGCTTCAAATCCACCATTGTTCTCAACTAAAACTTCATGACCCTCACCTACTAAAGTTTTTACACTTTCGGGGGTTAATCCAATTCTATTTTCTTGTGGTTTTATTTCTTTAGGAACGCCAATTTTCATTTAGAAAATTAATTTTTCTTACTTTTAGAATAATTGCTAATACCAGTTCTTAATTTTTCAATTATTTCATCAATATGTTTTTTCTCAGATATAAACATTGGTGCAATAATTAAACAGTCGCCTGTAGCTTTAAAGTTTACACCAGCATCATAACAATGTTTGAAAGTTGTAAGTCCAGCTCTTCCAGGTTTTTGATCCATCTTCATATCAATTCCACCCATCATTCCGTAACCTCTTATATTTTCTACTGCCTCTAAATCTTTTAAAGACATCAAACCTTCTTGGAAGTACGGTGCTAATTCTTTTACTCTTTTAAAAATATCTTCTTTTTCAAAAATATCTTGTACTGCTAATGCAGCTGCAACTGAAATTGGAATACCTGAATAAGTATAACCATGAAACAATTCAATTGTTCCTTTTGGAGATGCATCCATTATCGTGTCATAAATTTCTTCTTTACTTGCAACAACACCCATTGGAACAATTCCATTTGTTGTAGCTTTTGCCATAGTCATTATATCTGGTGTAACACCAAACTCTTGTGCACCGAAAGCAGAACCTGTTCTTCCCCACCCAGTTATAACTTCATCAAAAATTAAAAGTATTCCATGTTTGTCACAAATTTCTCTAAGTTTTTGTAAATATCCTTTAGGAGGAACTAATGTTCCAGTAGAACCAGCAATCGGTTCAACAATACATGCCGCAATGTTTTCTGCACCAAAGTTTGTACAAATTCTCTCTAAATCCTCTGCTCTATTTGCACCAGTATCTGGTTGTCCAGAAACAAATTTATGTTCTGGTAAATGAGTATGTCTCATATGAACAACACCTGGCATCAATACACTTGCAAAAGTTTTTACGTTGTTAATCATTCCACCAACTGAAGTGGCACCAATATTCATTCCGTGGTAAGCTCTTTCTCTTCCAACAAATCTAAATCTATGTCCTTCACCTCTTGCTTTATGATAAGCGATTGCAATTTTAATTGCTGTTTCAACTGCAGTTGATCCGCAAATTGTATAAAAAATTCTGTTTAAATTTCCTGGCGTGTGTTTTGCAATTCTTGTAGCTAATTCAAACGATCCCCCAAAACCTTGTTGGAACGGTTGTGCATAGTCTAAAGTTTTTAATTGATTTGATATTGCATCTATAATTTCTTGTCTTCCGTGACCTAAAGGATTACAGAACAATCCTGAGCTTGCATCTATTTGGGTATTGCCTTCATGATTTTTTAAATAAACACCTTTAGCTTCAGTAATTAATCTTGGTCTTTCTTTAAAATCTTTATTGGATGTAAACGGCATCCAATGTTCATTAAGTGAATTTGGTATTGACGGTTTTTGACTCATTTATTTTATTCCTAATCTTTAGACTAATTAATATTAATTAACTATAAAAATCTATTATAGCAGTACAACCAAAAATTGAATAGTCTATTTTGACACCCATTCCTGTTAACAACTTCATTTACATTGCTCCTTTTTTCAACTTAAATGCTGGTTATAAATTTAAATAAGGAGAGGAATAAATGAGAAAAATACTAAGTTTTATTCTTGGAAGTATCTTAGCTCTTAACTTAACTATTTCAGTTGCTAATTCAGCTGCAAAAGAAGTTAGAGTTGCTTACTTTTTAGAATGGCCTAGTCCAAACCTAGAGGACATGCAGAAGAAAAATTTTGCTAAAGCTTTAGGTGTACCAGTTAAGTGGACTAACTTCACAAACGGTGGAGCAATGACTGACGCTATGTTAGCGGGAGATATCGATATTTCTTACTCACAAGGTTTAGTACCTTTCATTAACGCAGTTAAATCTAAAGCACCTATCAAGCTTGTAGATATAGCTATGGAATATGGAATGGGTGGAACAACTTGTGTAACTTCAAACAAATCAGGCATTACAAAAGCTAATGCATCTGAACTTGAAGGTAAAAAGGTTGCTGTACCACTAGGAACAATGGCTGAATACGTTTTTGATGAAAGTATGAAAGTTGTTGGTGCAGACAGAAAAAAAATGGATATCATTCAAATGGACCCTGAAGAAGGTGCTGCTGCATTAGTAAGTGGTGATGTTGTAATGGCATGTTTATTTGGTGGTAATTCAATTAAAGCTGCAACAGCTGTTGGAACAAGATTACTTACAGTTCAAGAAGCAAGAGATGCTGGTATCTTAGGAATAGATATTACTTCAGTAACTACAAAGTTCATGAAGGAAAATCCTGAAATGCTAAGAACTTTTATTGAAGTTACTCATGAAGCTAATGACAGATACAGAGCTGGCAAAAGTGACATGAATTCAATGTCTAAAGCTTCTGAAATGAAAGTTGGTGATATGAAAGAAACTTTAAGCGGTTTCAAATTTTTAACACCAGCAGAGACTAAGCAATCTATGACTAAAGGAAATCTTGATGCATTCTTAAAAGGAATGGGAACACCAAGAGGAAATGTAGACACTAGTTTCTTACCTTTATAATCATAAGGTTAAATAGAATTAAATAGGCGCCAATTTTTTTAATTGGTGCCTATTTTTTTTATACAAATTTTAATGTAAGGTCTTGTTATGAGTGATTTAGTTTCTCAAAATCTAAATATGATCTTTAAATCTCCTAAAGGAGAAACTGTTCATGCATTAAAAGATTTAAATTTCACAATCAAAAAAGGTGAACTATTAACAGTTCTTGGTCCATCAGGATGTGGAAAAACAACTTTATTAAATATTGCAGCTGGTTTTATTCGACCTACATCAGGAACAATTACTTTAGGATCAAATGAAATTAACGGTCCTGGGGTTGATAGAGGGATGGTATTCCAACAAGGTGCTTTGTTTGAATGGTTAACTGTATCTGAAAATGTCAACTTTGGATTAAGAATGAAGAAAAAAGATCCAGGTGAAACTCAAAAAAAAGTTGATGAGTGGTTAGAAATAGTTGGTCTAAAAGGTTTTGGAAATACTCCTACTTATCAATTATCAGGTGGTATGCAGCAAAGAGTAGCGCTTGCAAGATGTTTAATTAATGATCCTGATTTAATTTTAATGGATGAGCCTTTAGGTGCATTAGATGCTTTAACTAGAGAAAAGATGCAATCACTTGTTTTAAAAATTTGGAAAGAAACTGGAAAAACAATTATCTTAATTACTCACTCGGTTGAAGAAGCTTTGTTATTGGGTGAAAGATTATATGTGATGGCACCAAGGCCAGGCAGAATTCATAAAGAATATAAACTTCCATTTGCAGAAATGGGTTTAAAAGAAGACTTAAGAGAAATTAAAAAAAATAAAGAATTTTCATCAAAACGAGAAGAAATACTATCCATGATATGGAACATGGAAGAAGAAATAATGGGGAAAGATAATTAAATGTTTACCCAATTTATTACAATATTAATACTAGTATCGATTGTTGGATGTATTCTTTACGGAAGAAGATTAATTCGTACAGAAAAAGTTGATGCTGTATTTGGAAACCCTGAAAGAGCTAAAGGTGGAACGCATTGGATTATTGTTGGAAGCAGTGCGATACTATTAATTTGGTTATATTATTCTTGGGATATAGCTAAAGGATTTTACCCTAAATCTGCTAATGAATTGTGCCAGGTTGCAAAAGTTAATGAATCTCTTTTAGGTTTAAAGTATCAGTTTCCAATAGAAGAAAGAGAATTTAAAAGTACTTCAATAATAAAAATTGAAAATAAAAACCTTCAAATAATCACTAACGAAATACAAAGCTCTACAGACTTAAGTAGTCCACAGAAAACAACTTTAGTTGGATTTATAAACGAGACAAGACAGTTAATTCCATTATTAACAAATGAAAATTTAATGGAAACAGATACAAAAATTCAGATTAAAGAGATGACTGAAGAAATAAGGCTTTTAACTTCAAACTTTAAAAAAAACGATTACCCATTTGAAACTGATGAACAAAAAAATGAGAGACTTAGAGCGGTAGCTGAAGAAGGTGGTTGGGGTATTACAAAAGTTCAATCTGGTACAGGTTCAATAGAAAACACAATTGAAGTCCCTTTAGTTCCAGCTACTAATAAAGGTCTTAAATTTGATGCTGCCGCAAAAGAGCTTGAAATAATTAACGATAAATTCTTTAAGTTAAGAAATCATAATCCACAATTTAAAAATTCTATTAAAGCTTTAAAGGATAAAATTAAAGAATATAGAGGTGGCTTAGATGATACAGAAGAAGTAGCGTCTACCTTTGCAAAAAATATTGTAAAGATTGCAAGAAGAATAGAATTTGCAAGTATTTATCCGCCAAATGCATTAAATGAAATGCAAAATGCAATTGTTGAATTCGATAATGTTCAAAAATCTGAACAGGGTGGATTAAGGTTTGTAGATATGTTTTTATTTCCTGCGGGAACAATTGTATCTAGTGGTACGAGTTGCTCTGAGCAAGGTTCTGGAAGATGGTTGCCTAAACCATCAGATACACTTAATAAATTTATCTTAATGTCAAAACCAAGTGTCGGTTACAAAAATATACCTTTACTTTGGATTGATATGATGGATGTAAGTAAAATAATTGGATTTATTTTACCAGATTGGATTGCCGATATTCTTCCAGGGGAATACCCTATTCACACTAAAGATGGTGTAGTTGAGCAAAACTTTAAAGGAAGAGTTCTCAAAGTTGTTACAGGAGATTTTAAATTATTTAAAATTCCAGTTCCTTACGGACATATTTGGGATTCATTTTTAAGAGTATTTCTAGGACTTATCTTTGGAATTTTAATTGGAGTTCCGCTTGGATTATTTATGGGTTTAAATAGATTTGCTAAAGGCTTCTTTGATCCTTTAATTGAACTTTACAGACCTGTACCACCATTAGCATGGGCTCCTTTAATCATTTCAGTTTTAGGTATCGATAATACTGGAAAAGTATTCTTGTTATTTATGGTCTCATTATCAATTATGATTATCTCTGCACGAGCTGGTGCATCTGGAACTCAACTATCAAAAATTCATGCAGCTCATTCACTAGGTGCATCCAAAAAACAAATTTTAAGATACGTAATCTTTCCTAATTCTTTACCAGAAATTCTCACAGGAATTAGAGTTGCAGTTGGAATGTGTTGGGGAACACTTGTTGCAGCAGAATTTTTAGCAGGTACTACGGGAATTGGATTTGTTGAAAATGTCGCAAAAAAATATTTCCAATATGAAGTTATTTGGATAACTATTTTCATTATGGGTATGCTGGGACTATTATTCGACGTTACATTAAGAAAAATAATAGATAAAACTATTCCATGGCGTGGAAAAGGTTAATTCTATTTTTATTTATATTTTCAGTATCAGCTGAAGCACAAGAATTTAGAATAAATAAAATCGCAGATTTAGATGCTCCTTGGGGCTCAACTTTCATATCTGATAAAGAATTATTGATTACTGAGAAGTCAGGAAAAATTAAATTAATAGATCTGAGCGCTGGAAATGTTTCTGAAGTAATTCATAATCTTAAAATATTAGAGGATGGTCAAGGTGGATTATTAGATATCTTATATAAAGATGAAATTGTTTTTGTTAGCTACTCAGAGGATCACGGAAAATTTAAATCTACTACTTCTATTGCAAGAGCAAATTTAGATAGAAGTGAATTAAAATTTGATAATATATTTGTTGCTCAGCCTCCTATTAATTCAGGTTATCATTTTGGTTCCAGACTGGCAGTTAAAGATGAGTTTCTTTTTGCATCCGTTGGTGAAAGAGGAAAAGGAATGATAGCACAAGATCCAACTCAACATCCCGGTAGTATAATAAGAATTAAGTTAGACGGAGGAATTCCTAAAGATAATCCTAAATTTATTGATAAAAAGAATTGGCTACCCGAAATTTATCAAATTGGTATAAGAAATCCACAAGGTTTAACGGTATCCCAATTTGATAAGAAAGTTTATGCAAGTAATCACGGAGCAAAAGGTGGTGATTGGTTTGGAGAAATTAAAAAGGGTGAAAATTATGGCTGGAAAATATTAGGTTGGGGTGGAACAAATTATAGTGGAACTAAGATAGGACCAAAATGGATGCCAGGGTATACAAAAGCTATTAAATATTGGGTTCCTTCAATTGCAACAAGTGCAATAACAATTTATAAAGGTAATGAATTTAAAGAGTGGGATGGTCAAGCATTAGTAACATCTTTAAAAGATATGTCTTTAAGAAAGCTTGATTTTTCTAACATGAAAAATGTGCGAGAAGAAATTGTATTTCAAAATCAAATTGGAAGAATTAGAGATATTCAGGTTCATCCCGTCAATGGAAAGATTTATTTTCTTGGTCAGGACGGTCTATGGTTGATGGAAAAAAACTAAAAAAAATTGTTATCCAAATTTTAAAAAAAAGAGGATTGAGTCTCTCTCATGCAACAATAAGTGCTAATGCTTTAATTAATGCTGAGTATGTTGGTGCATATGGTCATGGTATATCAAGACTTAAAATGTATTGTGAAAGAATTAAGAAAAAAGTTATCAATCCAAAACCAAAAATTAAGATTAAGAAAATATCTAACTCAATATCTTTTATTGATGCAAACAATTCAATTGGATTTGTTGCAGCAGATACAGCTATTAAGACTTTAATAAAGAGTACAAAAAAAACAGGTATTGGATTAGTCGGTGTAAAAAATTCAGGACATTATGGTTTGTCAGGTTATTACGTTGAACAAGCGGTTAAAAAAAATTTAATGGTTTGGTGTTTTACTAATGCACCACCTGCAATCGCACCTTTCGGGGCGAAAAAAACTTTGTTCGGTACTAACCCTATCTGCTTTGGAACACCATCAGGAGGAAAAGTTCCATTTATTTTAGACACATCTGTATCAATGATAAACAGAGGTATAATTAGAGTTGCTGCAAGACT
The DNA here is from genome assembly GCA_902623785.1 of uncultured Pelagibacteraceae bacterium. Classification (GTDB taxonomy): domain Bacteria; phylum Pseudomonadota; class Alphaproteobacteria; order Pelagibacterales; family Pelagibacteraceae; genus Pelagibacter. Next base: position 198,796 of record CACNVG010000001.1, on the reverse strand, counting down.
GGGTAAAAAAATTCCTGCCGGTGTCGCCTTAGATAAAAGTGGAAACCCCACCACAGATGCTAAAAAAGCTTTAGAAGGAGTTCAGCTTCCGATTGCAGGTTTTAGAGGATCAGGTCTTGCGTGGATGGTAGATATTTTAAGTGGAGTGATTACAGGAGCTGCTCACGGTGGAAAAGTTAGAGATCCATTTGATGATTTTAGAGGACCACAAAACGTTGGCCATTTATTTTTAGCTATTAAACCTAATATATTTATTGGAAAAAATTATATCAAAAGAATAAAAGAAAATATTAGAATTATAAAAAAGCTTCCTCGGGCTAAAGGTTTTGCCTCAATTTCTTATCCTGGAGAAAATAAAGCAAAAAGATTTTCAAAAAACTCTAAAAAGAAAATTTATTTACCTAAAGAAATAGAAAAAGATTTAGAAAATTTGATTAGTGCTTCGTCTTAATAAAAATACAAAAGTAAATCCAGTTATATACATTATCAGTGCATATGCACCGGTAGGTATTGCATACAATATATTGGACCCAAATATTTGAGTAGAAACAAACAGCGCCAAAGTTCCGTTTTGTAAACCACATTCTAAAGCAATACATTTAAGCTGCTTTACTCCTGATGCAAAAATTTTACCGAGATAATATGCAATAACCATCATAGTAACATTTAAAATCAAGGTAATTAGACCTGCTTGTTTCAATAAATTTATTAAGTTTTCTCTTTCCTCATAAAATGCAGCAAAGAAAAAAACTGCAAATAATACAATATTAAGTTTGTTAAATATTTCTACTTTTGAGGCTACAAAACTTTCTGCAAATTTTCTTATAATCATTCCTAATATAACTGGCACAGTAACAACTAAAAACATCTTAAATGCGATACCAATCATTGATATATTTTCTGCAATATTGGTAATTCCAAACAAATCTGCAGATGTAAAAATTATAAAAGGAACTGTAATAATACTTAATAAACTTATTATAGCTGTTAAAGAAATTGATAATGCCACGTCACCGTCTGCAAATTTAGTCATTACATTTGAAGTCACTCCTCCTGGTGCTGCTGCAATAATCATTACTCCAATTGCGATTTCAGGAGGTGTTCTTAAAATTAAAATTAATAAATAAGCAACAAGTGGAAGGATTATTAATTGTGAAATAAAACCAACAATAAAATCTTTAGGTGTTTTTAATACTCTTGTGAAATCTTCGAGTTTTAAACCTAATCCTAAACCAAGCATTATTAATGCAAGGATTATCGGTGTTATTTTTGTTACAATTTCCATCTTTTATATTACCACAAATATGCTCAAATTCCTTTATACTCATTATAAAAACAAATATAAGATTTTTTTATGATTTCAGATAAGCAAATAGTGTGCCCTAATAATCTATTGGATGCGGCTAGCAAAAAGAAGGGGGTTAGTGCAGCAATTGTAAATGCTGGAAAGCCTTTGCCGATGCTCTCAGTGATGGATGCAGTTAAAGAAAATCTAGTTAAACCAATTTTTATTGGAGATAAGGAACAAATACAAAAATGTGCTGAAGATATTAAATTTGATATTTCTCAGTATGAAATTATTCATGAACCGGTAGAAAATAATACTGCAATTGTTGCTGCTAAATTAGCAAAGGCAGGAAAAATAAAGATTATAGTAAAAGGTCACATTCATACTGATATATTAATGAAAGAAGTTTTAAAAAGAGAATACCAACTTTTAGGAAAGACTAGACTAAGCCATATTTGGCATATGACTTTAGATAAAGATGATAAGCCGTTAATCATTACGGACGGCGCATTAAATGTTATGCCAAACGTTAAAACTAAGATGCATATTTTAAAAAATGTAATTGGTTTTTCAAAAAGAATAGGAAACAATAGACCAAAAGTTGCTGTCTTATCTGCGACTGAAGAAGTTCTTGATAGTATACAAAGTTCAATGGAAGCAAAAGAAATAACTGAATTATCTAAAAAAGAAAAATTAGAGGCTGACGTTTTTGGTCCCCTAGCCTTTGATAATAGTATTTCTAGAAAATCAGCTTCAATAAAAGGAATAAAGAATATTGTTGCAGGTGATGCTGATGTTTTGTTAGTTCCAAGTGTTGAAACTGGTAATGCTTTAGTTAAAATGATGATCTATTTCATGGGAGCTTGCGCAGCAGGCGTTGTAGTTGGTGGAAAGGTTCCAGTAGTTATAACAAGTAGATCGGATGAAGCAGTTGCAAGACTAGCTTCTATAGCCGCAGCAGTTGTTGCATTAGATTAAGAATGAAATATAAATTTATATAAATGACAATAAAATATTTAAAAAAAGCAACTAAGACAGCTTCAACAGATGACACTAAAACTAAAGAGATCGTTCAAAATCTTTTAAAAGAACTTGAAAAATCAAAAGAAGAAGGTTGTAAAGAATTAACAAAAAAATTCGATAAATACGATGGAGAGATAATAGTATCTAGAGAAAAAATTGAAGAGATCAAAAAAAAATTAGATCAAAAGACTAAAGACGATATTAAATTTTCTTACGACAGAGTTAAAAAATTTGCTGAAGCTCAATTAAAAAACTACGGACAAGACTTTGAAGTTGAGCTTTCAAATGGATTATATGCTGGTCAAAAACTAGTACCGGTTAATACCGCTGGGTGTTATATACCTGGAGGAAGATACGCACACATTGCTTCAGCTGTTATGAGTGTGACTACTGCAAAAGTTGCTGGTGTTAAAAATATTATCGCATGCAGTCCACCGAAAGAAAATATAGGTGCCCACCCTTCTATAATTTATACAGCTGACTTATGTGGTGCAGATGTAATTTTGAATTTAGGTGGAGTACCAGCTATAGCTGCGATGACATTCGGTTTATTTGGTAACGCCCCTGCTGATATTTTAGTTGGACCTGGAAATCAATTTGTTGCTGAAGCTAAAAGAATTTTATTTGGTAAAGTTGGTATTGATTTATTTGCTGGACCAACAGAAATTGGAATTATAGCTGATGAAACTGCAGATCCAGAAATTGTAGCAGTTGACTTAGTAGGACAAGCTGAACATGGTTATAACTCACCTGCTTGGTTATATACAACAAGTTCAAAGTTAGCTGATGCAGTTATGAAAAGGGTTCCTGAACTAATTGAAGAATTACCAGAAGTCCCAAGATTAAGTGCTGAAGCGGCATGGAGAGATTATGGTGAAGTTATTTTATGTGATACCAACGAAGAAATGGTCAAAGTGAGTGATGATTATGCTCCAGAACATTTAGAGTTACAAACAAAAAATTTAAAATGGTTCCACGAAAGATTAAAAAATTATGGATCATTATTTATAGGTGAAGAAACTACTGTTGCTTACGGTGATAAATGTTCAGGTACTAACCACATATTGCCCACTAAAGGAGCTGGAAAATATACAGGTGGCTTATTTGTAGGAAAATTTATTAAGACTTTAAGTTTTCAAAGAATGACGAAGCAATCTACTAAAGAAGTTGGCGCAGCTGCTGCAAGAATTTCAAGATATGAAGGGATGGAAGCACATGCAAGAACTGGTGATGCCAGATTAAGAAAATATGGTTACTCAGAAAAGTAATTTATCCATAAAATATATAATTTTTTTTTTTCTAATTTTTATTTCAGGAATTTTATTAAGACTTTATAATTTAAATCTAGAAGACTATTGGCTTGATGAACAGGCTGGTTTTTATGTAGCTGACCCAACAATTATTTTTTCAGAAACTTTAGAAAGAGCAAAAGTTGTAGGTAGAGGAACAAATTTAGTATTTAACCTTATACTAAAAGAATTTTTTTATTATTTTGGTTATGATCCAAATTTAGGAAGGGTTTTACCATTTATTTTTGGTATTTTATGTATACCAGCCTTAAGTTATTTGTCATTCCAAATTGATAAAAATAAAAGTTTTTTAATAACAGCAATTTTATGCTCTTTTAACTTTTATTTAATAAGTTATTCGCAGGAGACAAGATTATACTCTTTGTTATTTTTAGTAAGTATTTTAAATTTAATTTTTTTTTTCAAATTATGTGAGAATAAAAATTTAGATAAACATAAAATTATATTTTCTATTTTTTACATATCCTTTTCAATTTTAGGTAATTGCTTACATGTCTTTTTTTTTATGATTACCTTTTCTCAAATTATATTTTTATTTATAAAAAAATTTTTTGAAAAAGAAAAAATATATTTTAATTTATCATGCATTATTGTCTCAATATGTTTATATATATTGTTAATGTATGACTTCTTATTTTTGCAAATGAGTATTAGAGAATTTTGGATGCCTGAGATTAATTTAGATTTTTTTTATGATTTTTTTTTCTCGAGGTTTTTTGGATCAAAAATCATGGGGGCTATCTATTTATCTGTGTTATTGTATTTAATTTATCGCAATAGAAATTTAGTATTCAAATATAATAATAGGTACTTTTTGTTAATTCTAATTTTAATGTTTTCATATTTGTTACCTATTGTCTATAGCATTTTTCAGAAACCTATTTTAACTGACAGGTATATAATCTTTGTTTTAATACCAGTTATTATTTTAGTCTCAAATTTAATTTTTAATATAAACAATAATAGAGAGAAAATTTTAATCTTGTTTATTATTTTAGGATCCTCGGTAATCAACAATTATATTGAAATTTTTAATAGAGAAATATCTAAACCGGAATTTAGTAAATCATTAGGCCATATATCAAAATTTGAAGATAAAAATGTAATTTTTAAAACAAAGGCAGAAATAACAGAAAAAATTATTATTAATTATGCTGAAAATACTAAAGTTTCAAAAAAAAATAATATAAATTTTTTTAAATCGATTGATGAAATAGATAATTTAAAAAATATCTGGCTTATTTGTTATCAGCCAATAAATGGATATGATTGTTCAGCTAATAATTTCATTTTTTCAACATGGAAAAACGTGAGTAAAATTAATCACAAATTAATCGTAACCTATCTATATGAAAAATAACTTTTTTTATCTAGGTTAGTGACAAGCTATATTAAACTTTTTTAATCTCCAATAATTATAAGGCCAAGGCGTTACAAAACCCACAATTAACATTAATGGAACAACCCACCAAGTTAATATTGCTCCACCTGTTAAAAGATAATCTGTTAAATTCATTGCAACTTCCATACTGATCATAGATATAAAACTCATCCCTATTGCTGTATTGAATGCTTTTCTAAAATCAAAATTTTGTCTCACAAGTATAACTGTTTCCAAAATTATACTTGTGATTAATCCATTGATAATTGCTAAAGTCATTATTCCAAGAACTGGAAATGGAATTTTAGACAGTTGAAAAAATAAGATTGTTCCAAAATCTCCAATAGAACACCCAAGCAAACACCATGCGGTATTTTTTGCACTTCTTTTCCATGTGTGTTTACATGTCCAATTAAAGTTTAAACTCTCTGAACTCATTTAAGTAAAATAATTTTAATAAGGTTATTCTAACTCTATTTTAGCTACCATTCCAATTTGATAATGGCCAGGCACATTACAAGCAATTTCAATATTCATTGCATTGTCAAACTTCCAAATTAAATCCCCTTTTTCATTTGGAGCTAAAAGAACACTATTGCTGTGAGAGTGTCCCATTGCTTTATCCATTTTTGCCATTTTTTTCATCTTCTCTCTATCAATTGAATCTGCTAATAAAATTTCATTCTCAACCATTCTTTCCATTTCAGGCTGATGTTTTTTATGCATCATTGCATTAGCAATATTAAATTCATGTACAAGGTTGCCTACATTAACTACTTCGAATTTTATCGTTTCACCTTTTTTAATATTAAAGGACTTTGGTTCATAATAGTTATCAAACATCTTAACTTGGATAGTTCTATCTACTTCAGAAAGTTTACCTTTTGAACCTATTTTCATATTCATATCAGCATGAGCTGTGGAAATGAAAAATGATAATAAAATTATGTATGAGAATGATTTAAACATTAATATATTAATATTATTGTACAGTTTTTATTTTTTCTAAGAATAGATTTCCCCATTGATCAGAACCTTCATCTGATCCATCACATTCTTGTCTATCTAAAACTTTGTTTGCTCCTAATTCTACTAATTTTGCATCAACTTTCTTTCCTGCTCCACAGAAAGTATCATGCGATCTATCACCTAAAGCGCAAACACTGTAGTTTAAAGTTTTTAAAGAATTATTAGACTCTTTTAAATCTAACCAGAAGTCTTCACCGTTTGTTGGAAGGTCACCTTCTCCAGTTGTAGAGGTGACGATTGCAACATTATCCATTTTTGAAAAATCACCCATTGTAACATCATTAAGTTCTTGTTGATTAGTTGTAAATCCCATTTTGGTAGCTTTATCGTTTAATCTATCAGCTACTCCTTCTGCTGTGCCACCCATTGATGCCCATAAAATATTTATATTTTTGCTCATATTAATTTTTTTTTAATTCCTTATCATTTTTTAAGTTTGTATTTTTTGATTTTTCTTTTTTCTCTATATTTGCGCTTCTTTTTAATCTTACTCTAGTATCAATTACGTCAGCAAAATTATGGTTTACATCTCTGTGCCCTGCCTCGTCATCTCTTATAACTCTAACAACATCTTTTAATGTAGAATGAAGTGGTAAATTCCAGTAATTGATCGCGATTTCTGGCGCCGGTTGATCTTTAATTTTACCAGTTTCCAATTCGTGTAAATATTCAGTGTAACTTCTAACAGCTTCTTCCTCAAAATATCCAACAATTCTATGTGCTGTTCTTTGTGAAATTAAATAAATTAAAGCGTATGTGACTATGAAAATAAATTGCGCTGTTAGTATAATAACTCTTTCTAACCAAGTTGGTTTTGCAATATGAATAAATGTCATTAAGTGCATTCTTTCATTTTCAGCTTCATCTAACAAAGTTTTAATCCATCCTCTGTCATCTTCCATTTTTCTTAAAGATTTTAAATGAATTAGCATACCTGCGACCATTCCTGGAACTGCTGCTACAGTTTCAAGTACTACCGCTCTATGCCCATATCTTTTCTTAAAAAAAGTATCAGCTAAAAACCTTAAAAATTTAGTAAAAGATAATGCTACCTTGTCACTCAAATTTTTTGGTTCGAAATGTTTATTTAGTTCGTTCATACCCGACTTATTTAGTATGAATTCGAAAAATTCCAATGAGATAAAATCGCTTCCAGAAATGTTGGTATATAAGGATAATTAAATTTTGCGATTAATAACCATTGTCAATTTTCTTGGAAATGACCCCTCGTCGAAATGTTCAATGCTTATATTTGAAAATCCATCTAAAAGACTCTTTATCTTCTCCACAGAAAAGTAATGGACTATAAAACCATTCATTTCGTAAAGATCTTCTCCCCTATGATTGCCCTTTTTAAAATCTCCATCAGTTTGGTTTCTTACTGTATAAATATTAATTCCATTTTTATTCAAAACTCTCTTTATTTCGTCATTCAAATTTTTCAAATCGTGATTCGTAAGGGCCATACAATAAAGCATGTGTGAATAACAAGCTTGAAAGTATTCATCTTTAAATCTTAGTTTTTTTCTTACATCAAAAATGTCTGTCTTAATAAACTTTTTTAAATCGTATTTTTTTGACTTTGTCTCAATTATTTTTATTGCTGATTTACTATAATCAATTGCATGTACATTAATTGAATTTTTGGCAAAAAAAATCGTATCTCTACCAAGTCCGGCACCTAATTCGATTATATTATTGATATTATTCTTTTTAAAAAATTCTAAGGCTTTTACAGCTGAGTAGCTTGGTTCAAGCCCAAACATCTCAGGCTTACTCGAGAAATTGCTTTCCCAATGCTGAGATTGCTGGTTTAAAATTTCGTTATCCAATCTACTTTGATGGATCTGGTACTTTTCTTAAATAAGGTTTAACTGCATTCCAACCTTTAGGAAACAATTTTTTAGCTTCATCATCCTTCACAGCAGGAACAATGATAACCTCTTCACCTTTTTTCCAATCTGCAGGTGTTGCAACTTTATGTTTTGCAGTAAGCTGCATTGAGTCAATTGATCTCAATAATTCCATAAAGTTTCTTCCTGTCGCCATTGGATATGTTAAGAATAAGCCAATTCTTTTGTCAGGTCTTACGATAAAAACTGTTCTAACTGTTTGATTGTCAACTGCAGTTCTACCCATTGAAGTAGTTCCAGCATCTCCTTCTAACATGTTATAAAGTTTTGCAATTTTAAGATCTTCATCAGCTATAATTGGATAGTCTGGTTTTTTTCCAGTTACATCTTTTATATCTTCTAACCACTTTACGTGATCTGAAACCGGATCAACACTTAGGCCAATAACTTTTACATTTCTTTTTTCAAATTCAGGTTTTAATTTTGCAAGAGAACCTAATTCTGTTGTGCAAACAGGCGTAAAGTCTTTTGGATGTGAAAATAATACACCCCAACTATCACCTAACCATTCATGAAATGAAATATCACCAATAGTCGTTTTAGCTTTAAAGTCTGGCGCTAAACTATTTATTTTTAGAGTCATTTACATCTCCTTTTTAAAAACAAATTATATGCAAGATTGATTTACTATGCAATTTTTTATAAGATGATGATTAATATGATTTTTGAACAACTATTCGATACTAAGTCTTCAACCTATACGTACATACTGTCAAGTGGTGAGGGTCGTGAAGCTTTAATCATTGATCCAGTAATAGAACATACTGAGGAGTACATAAAACTTTTGGAAAAATTAAAATTAAAATTAGTTAAAGTAATAGACACTCACATTCATGCTGATCATATAACTGGATTAAATGAGTTAAGTAAAAGAACTAGTTGTACAAAAATAATGGGTGAAAATTCTAAATCTGAAGTTGTTGATTTAAGAGTGAAAGAAAATGAAAAAATTAAATTAGATGGTATTGAATTAAAAGTCTTATATACACCTGGACACACAGATTGTTCTTATAGTTTTTTAATGGAAGATAGAGTTTTTACTGGAGATACATTATTAATAAATGGAACTGGAAGAACTGACTTTCAAAATGGAAATGCTAAACAACAATACGATTCATTATTTAATAAATTACTTAAACTTCCAGAGAAAACAGTTGTTTTTCCAGCGCATGATTATAATGGAAAAAAGAATTCTACGATTGGAAACGAAATTAAGAACAATCCAAGACTACAAGTAAATTCAATAGATCAATATGTAGAGATCATGAATAATTTAAAATTAGCTAATCCAAAAATGATGGATGTGGCTGTACCTGCAAACGTAAAAGGCCTTACTTTAAATCAAATTTAAAGCGACAAAATTTGGGTTGATTATTAAGTTATTAACTCTATATATTAATTATGGCTTGCGACAATTCAAAATGTATTTGCACAAACTGCACTAACGAGACATGTGCCTGCGACGGGGATGTGCAATGTAATTGCAAACCTGAAAGTGTTTGTTGTTGTTGCAATTAGTAAGCTAATTTAATTTCACAAAATTATGAATGAATTTTTAGAGTCTATTATAAAGAGAGATCCTGCTGCCAAATCAAAGCTAAGTATTATCTTAACTTATCCTGGTGCTAAGGCTGTTTTTTTCCACAAAATTGCAAATTTTTTTGCAATCGCAAAATTTAATTTAGTTGCAAGAATAATTTCTCAGTTTTCAAGATTTTTAACTGGAATAGAAATTCATCCAAGAGCTAACATTGGTAAAAATTTATTTATAGACCATGGAATGGGAGTTGTGATTGGTGAAACTTCAGAAATTGGAGATAATGTAACTATTTATCATATGGCAACATTAGGTGGTATCTCACCAAGCGTAAATTCTAATGAACAAAGAAATATTAAAAGACATCCTACACTTAAAGATAATGTTGTAGTTGGATCTGGTGCACAAATACTTGGGCCAGTAACTGTCGGCAAAAATGCAAAAATTGGTGCAAACGCAGTTGTCACTAAAGATGTTCCAGAAAACGCAGTGATGGTTGGAATACCAGCGAAAAATGTTGGTGAAACTTCAAGCTCAGATGAGAATTTCAAACCTTATGGTATAACACCTGAAAGTGATAAAAATTAATATGAAAAATGCTCAAAACAATTTTATTGAAGGGATCGGTAATACACCATTAGTAAAATTAAGAGCAGCATCAGAAATAACTGGATGCAATATATATGGTAAAGCAGAATACTTAAATCCGGGTGGATCTGTAAAGGATAGAGCCGCTTTAGCATTAATTAAAGATGCTCAAGAAAAAAAATTAATTTCAAAAGGTGGAACGATTGTTGAAGGTACAGCTGGGAATACTGGTATCGGTCTTTGTTTAATAGGAAATTCTATTGGGTATAAGACAATTATTGTGATGAATGATAATCAAACTCAGGAAAAAAAAGATATGTTAAAGAACATGGGGGCTGATTTAAGGTTAGTCCCACCTAAACCATACAAAGATGATGGCAATTATGTAAAAGTAGCGGGTAGACTTGCAGATGAATTAAAGAGTAGCAACAATTACGGAGTGGTTTGGGCTAATCAATTTGATAATACCGCTAATTCCAAAGGACATTACGAGACGACAGGACCAGAAATATGGATGCAAACTGATGGAAAGGTTGATGGTTTTGTTTGTTCATCAGGCACAGGTGGAACTATTGCTGGTGTAAGTAGTTTTTTGAAAGAAAAAAACAAAAATATTAAGATTTATTTATCAGATCCTGCTGGATCATCCCTTTATAACTACATTGAAAATGGAGAATTGAAAGGTGAAGGTAATTCTATAACTGAAGGTATAGGATCAAGTCGAGTTACAGCTAATTTTGCTGAGGCAAAAATTGATGGAGCATTTTCAATAGAGGATAAAGAGTCTTTGCCAGTGTTATATGACCTTATTCAAAACGAAGGTTTAAGTTTAGGAACGAGTTGTGGTGTAAATATTGCTGGAGCTATTAGACTTGGTAAAAAATTAGGACCGGGTAAGACAATTGTTACTATTCTTTGTGACAGATCAGATAAATACAACTCTAAGCTGTTTAATAAGAAGTTTTTACAAGAAAAAGGTCTTCCAATTCCCGCTTGGATTTAATTTTTTTTCACGCAGTTTTTAATAATTCTTTTACATAACAATAATATTGTAGTTAAATAATTTTATTATTTAAGATTATGAACGAACTACTTAAAAAAAATTTCTTCTCATTTTTATTAATCATACTGTTCAGTTTATTTATTTTTTCATTAGCTTTGGCATTTTAGCAAATGAGCGGCTACCTAATAGCTCAACTCAACATGACAGACAAAGAAAGTTTTAAGCTTTATGCTGAAACAGTGCCTGAGTCTGTAAAAAAATTTGGTGGTAAGTACTTAGTTAGAGCTGGAGAATTTAAATCAATGCAAGGAAAGTGGGATTTCACAAGAAATGTAATTATTGAATTTCCAACTTATGAAAAAGCGTTAGAATGGTACAATTCTGACCTATACAAACCTTTAAAAGAATTGCGCCAAAAAGGATCTGAAGGTAATATAATAATTATTAAAGGGATATAAAAAGGAGATAACATGATAGATAAGTTTGGAAATATATTTTACTTAATAATTTACTTAGTTCATTTCATTATTGTTGGAAGCTACGCATTCCAATTGGTTTTTGGTACTCAAAAATTTCTTGAAGGTAGAGGAGTAGATAAAACAGCTACCCTGCTAACAAGATTTGCTGGTTCGTTCATGATTGCAATGGTTTTAATGGCAATATATATCGCTTTCATTAGATCAGGTGGTTTAGATGCTACTTGGGCATTTTTTAATTTAGTTTTTATAATTAATGTCACAATATTATGTGCAAATTTTTATACTTTAAAAATTGATAAAACTGGTCTGACTGAGAAAACTAGGAATGATGGAATATATGCTCCATTAGTTCTGGTTATTATTAGTGCCGTTCTTTGTTACGGATTAGCTGATAAAATTTACGTATAGAATTTGATAAATTATCGAATGTTTCCAAAAAAATATTCTAATTTATTATTTATATTAATCATGGGCTTTGGAATGAGCCTTATGATGACGCTGATTATCACATATATAAACACAGGAATGGATAGCGAATACATAAATAGATTTTTAAAGGCTTGGGTTGTTAGTCTTCCTATTGCAATTGTAGCTGCCTTGGTGGTTGGTCCAATAACTAAAAATTTTGTAGATAAAATTACTAAATAAATTTAGTTTGTTTTTCCTAAAAAGTTTACCAGTATTACGCCAATTATAATCAAAGATATACCTATAATCCCATATATATTTGGAACTTGATTATATTTTAATATTCCAAATATCGTCACTGCAGTTATAGTTAAACCTCCATATGTTGCGTAAGTAAAACCTACAGGTATTGTCATCATTGCTTTGGCTAGAAAAAATATACAAAGAACAATTGTTATAATACACATTGCGGTTGGTACAAAATTTGTAAATCCATTGGTTGTTTTTAAAAAACCATTAGAAGTAATTCCTAATATTACGGCTAACAAAAGGTATGTATATCCAAGAATATTTGTCATTATTTATTTATAAATCTTATCTACCTCAACTTGATACGCTTCAACAAGTTTATTGTTTTGATTAGCGATACCAACTACATCTATCATTTCTTTTATCATTTCATCAGTTGCACCTTTTTTTTTAGCAGCAAAAGTATGGGATCTAGTACAATAACTGCAACTATTTGTAATTGATACAGCAACATAAATTAATTCTTTAGTAACTGAATCTAGCGCACCATCTTTCATAATTTGTTTAAGATTATTCCAAGTTCTCTCTAAAAGTTGTGGGTTATGTGCTATAGATTTCCAAAAATTTGGAATTTTAGTAATTTTCCTCGTTTTCTTAATTTCATTAAAAATTCTTTTTACTTTTGTATTCGCTTTTTTTTCGTTAATTGGTTTAAAAATTTCCATATTCCTCCTCTTTTTAAATACATTGTAATTTAGTTATTTACATAAATAAATATTTAAATTAATAGATAAAAAGCTAATGAGCTCAAAAAAGATAGTAATCACAGGTGGCGCAGGTTTTGTTGGTACTAATCTAATAAAATTACTTTTAAAAAAAACAAGCTACAAATTAATTTCAATTGATGATTACAGCTCTAGCACACGTAAAAATCATATTAAAAATTCCAGGGTAAAATACATTAAAGCCCACACAAAAAATATCTCATCAGTGTTAAATCCAAAAAAAATTCATTCGATTTTTCACTTTGGTGAGTTTGCAAGAATTTATCAAAGTTTTTTACAAATGGACAAATGTATCGAGTCGAATTCAATTGGAACAAACGCTGTTTTAAATTTTTGTCTTAAGAACAAAATTAAACTAATTTATAGCGCAACATCCGCGTCACTTGGCAACAAAGGAAATGACAAAAATTTATCCCCATATGCATTCACAAAGGCAAAGAATTTAGAGTTATTAGAAAATTTAAAAAAATGGTTTAAGTTTAAATATGAGGTGATTTATTTTTATAATGTATATGGTCCTAATCAAATTAGTAAAGGAAATATGGCTACTGTAATTGGAATATTCGAAGACTGTTACAAAAAAAATAAAGCTTTGCCAGTGGTCAAGCCGGGTACACAATCAAGAAGATTTACTCACATTGATGATACAGTTAATGTTTGTTATGTCGCTTGGAAAAAAAATCTATGCAGACATTATAGTATTTCTCATAAACAGAGTTTTACGATTTTAGAAGTTGCGAAGATGTTTAAGAAACGAATTAGACTTTTATCAAAAAGACCTGGTGAAAGATATGCATCAGCGCTTACTACAATGAATTTATCAAATAAAGTTTATAAACATTTTGGTAAAATCAAACTCAGAGACTACATTAAATCTTTTATTAATAATAACTAATTTAGGGGTCTAAGCATTCTCAGCATCTTAGAGTGTAAGAATTTGTTTGGAGAGACCAAAACATTTCCACTTTTAAAATTAAATTGATTTTTCCAATTTGTAACTATTCCGCCTGAAGCTCTTATTATTGGTATCAATGGAAAAATATCCCAAATTTTATTTCCACATTGAAAAACAACATCAATTTTTCCTTCACAAAAATGAGAATAACTTAATGCATCCATGCAAGGAAATTGCATCATTGGTAGAATTTTTTTTACTTTCTTGAGCCTGTCTAAAGAAAAATGACCATGAAAGTTTCCAGAAAGTTTCATCTTACTAAAATTTTTTTCATTTGAAGATTTTAATTTTGTCTTTTTGTTATCCTTAAATAAAAATGCCTCTTTAGTGTTTTTGTTTATATAAAATTTGTTTAATTCAGGAAAATTTGCTAACCCGAAAATTGGTTGCCCTTTATAACAAACAGCTACAAGATTGCTCCATGACGGATTACCAATTACAAAAGATCTCGTCCCATCAATTGGATCTATTACCCATGAGTAGTCACTTTTAGTCTTTTTCTTTCCAAATTCCTCGCCAACAATTGAATGAGATGGATATTTTTTACCAATTTTCGATCTTATGAATTTTTCAAATTTTTTATCAGCTACAGTGACTGGGTCATAGTTAGAGCCTTTGCCTTTGTTAAAGGCTTTAAAAGGTTTGTTTAAATTCTTTTTGTAAAATCTATTTAAGTCTTTAGCTAAAGAGATTAAAAATCTATAAAATTCAATATTTTTCATTTGTTTTGATTTATTATGTCGCCTTCTTACTATTTAATTTTACTTGATTAAAGCTATTTTTTATTGAAATGTTAATCAGCAGTATGAAAATACAATTAGAAAAGAATAATAAAATATTTGTGTTTCAAGGATCAGAAAAGAAAGAACTGCATCCTATTTGGTTAAGAGAAAGAGTATCTGAAAAAGAACATCTTGATGCTAATACTGAACAAAGACTTTTTGATCCATCATTTCTAAAAAATATTACAATTAAGGATGTTAAAATAGATAATGATCTTTTAAATCTCGAATTTAGTGACGGAGTAAAGTCTAAATTTGACATTAAAAAAATTGAAAAAGAGTTTTCTTCAGATGAGGAATTAGAAAGATTAATGCAACCAACGCTTTGGAATTCTGACCTTAAGAATATTAAGAATTTTAAATATGATGATAATTTTTTAGAAAGCGGTGAGATGCTTGAGCTTTTAAAATCATTCTATAAAAATGGTTTTATTATTATTTCAAATGTTCCAACTAAAGATAATTTCATTGTAAATTTTGCTAATTCAATTGGCAGCATTAGAAGGACAAATTTTGGTGAATACTTTAATGTTAAGTCAAAACCAAATCCAAATGATTTGGCTTATACACCTCTTCCGCTTTCACCTCACACTGACAATCCTTACAGAAAACCAGTTCCCAATATTCAGTTATTACATTGTATTGAAAATGAGGTTAAAGGTGGATTTTCCACTTTGGTCGATGGATTTGCTGTAGCAGAAAATTTAAAAAAAGAATTTCCTGAATTTTTCAAAATACTCACAGAAGTAAAAGTTAAGTTTAGATTTGCAGATAAAAGTGTTGTTTTAGAAAATTACGGAGAACTTATTGAGTTAGATCAAAATAAACAAGTTAAACAAGTAAGATTTAGTACCAGACTGGATTTTGTTCCAGCCTTAGAAAAAGATAGGCTAGACTTATATTATAAAGCAAGAAATAAAATTTCAGAAATTTATAACTCAGATAAATTTTTAATAAAATTCAAATTAAATCCAGGTGACTTACTGATGATGGATAATTATAGATTACTTCACGGTAGAACAGAATTTAATCCTAATGAGGGTAATAGATTTTTACAAGGTTGCTATATAGATTACGATTCATCAGAAGGTAAACTTAGACATCTATTAAGAAAATTTAGTTAATTAAATTTTTTTGAAAGCTAGGCTTTTAGAAAGATAAGCATTCTTAGAATAAAAAAGTTCTAGTCCGCTTTGTCTAGCAACGTTAGCAAGATCTTCTCTTATATATTTAGGATAATAAGGTTCATGTGTAGAATAAGGAAAAAATTCTAATAATGGATTTAAAATTGGATTATCATCCATTTGCAAAGAGTCTGTTAGAATAAAAATCCCTCCTTTTCTAAGTACTCTTGAAATTTCACTAAAAATTTTTTTTCTAATAGCAGAGGGAACCTCATGAAAAACATAGGTAGAAGTAACAATATCATAAGATTTCTCATCAAATGGAAGCTCTTCCCCTTTGCAATTTACATAGTTTATATCTGAGAATTTCTTTAATTTTTCTTTTGCTACATTTAAATACTCTTCAGATAAATCAGAACAAGTGACTTCTAAATTTTTAGTATTTAATTTATATGTTTCGATTATATCTCCTGTCCCAGTACCAATATCTAACAACTTAGTCCTAGGTAAGTTTTCATCTTTAATAAATTTAATTAAAGGGATCATTGAAAATCTTCTCATTGTTGCAGCACACCCTGAAAATAATGTTTCAACCTGAAACTCATATAATCTTGCAGATTTTTCACTTAAGTAACCATCAGTTTGATAGTGAAAATTTCTTAAGAAATATTTTGGTAAATCTTTATTAGTTTTAACTTCAGAAAATTTTCCTGACGTTCTTCTTTTGTCAATTTTTGGTAAATCAAGGAAAAAATCAAAGCTTCCCTTGGCTGTATTTATTAAATCTTTCAATTCTGTCCTTGGTATTTTATAGAATTTTGAATTAATTAGTTTTCTCTCTTCATTTAAAAGCTTCATCATTTCAAAAAATAGTTTTTTACCTGATGGCATCTTTCCATAAAATGGGGGTGGATTAGACTTATCTATTTTTATAGGTGTCGCATACTTAAAGGAAATAATGTAATGCGCAGAGTACCAGATAAACTTGCTAGATTGATTTATTAAATAACTTAATGACATATTTTGATTATACCAAAAAAGATGATTTTTTTAACCAAGATTTTGTAAAAAAGGTAATGATTTTAACAAATAAAAACCAACTGCCTGAAGTTGGTTTGTAAGTATTAAAATACCTGTTCCCAATAAAATAAATCCACCGGTTTTTGAAATAATATTAATATTTCTTTTAAGGTTTTTTGAAACAAGCATAAATTTTTGTATCAAGAAGCCCGATAAAATAAATGGGATCGCCAGCCCTAATGAATAAAATAACAATAATAATACTGCTTTTAATAATGTTTGTTCAACAGCTGCAAGGGCTAGTATGGAACCCAATATAGGTCCAATACATGGAGTCCAGCCAAATCCAAAAGCCATTCCAACTAAAACAGAACTTAAAATATTAGTACTTTTTTGTGTTTGAAATCTTTTTTCAAAGTTCAAGAAGTTTAAGTTTATTATTCCAATTATTTGAAGAGAAAAAAAGATAATAACTAAACCAGAAAATATTCTTAACTCAATTGAATTATTTAACAAAATTTTTCCTATAAGAGAACTAGTTGCACCAAATGCAATAAAAATTAAAGAAAAACCAACTGTAAATAGAACTATTGGTAAAATATTAACTCTTTTTTCCTCAAGTAGTTCATTTAGAGATTTTCCCGATACGTAAGATATATACCCAGGTATTAAAGGTAAAACGCATGGGGATAAAAAACTTAGAAGGCCCGCACCTAAAGCCAAAATTAATTCTGTCATTTAGATCAACCTTTTAAACCAAGGTGAGTGTACTTAACGTTAAGATAATCTTTTATTGCCATAGAACCACCTTCCCTTCCGTATCCTGCTTGTTTGATACCTCCAAAAGGTGCTTCTGCTAAAGCTACTAAAGGTGTATTGACTGCCACTGTTCCAGTTTCCATCAACTCTGAAGCTCTATGCGCTTTTTCCATAGAGTTGGTACAAATATAACTTGATAATCCTAATTCATGATTATTAGCTCTTTCAATTACTTCATCGAAACTTTTAAATGATAGCATAGGAACCAAAGGTCCAAATGGTTCAACTTTCATTATTGTATAATCATCTTTAACGTTATCAAAAACTGTAGGTTCATAAAAATAACCTTTATTGAAACCTGACGGTCTTTTTCCACCTAACAAAACTTTTGCACCTTCTTTTTTTGTTGTTTCAACTAATTCTTCAATTTCATTTAATCTTTTTTTTGTTGTTAGTGGTCCAAGTTGAACTGAAGGATCCATACCGTCACCAATTTTTAATTTCTTAGTTTTTTCTACAAACAAGTTAACAAATTCATCTTTTTTATTTTCTTGGATGTAAAATCTATTGGGTGAAATACAAACTTGACCATTATTTCTAAACTTAGCAGCAATCGCCATATCGGTAGCCTTTTTAATGTCTGCGTCATCAAAAACTATAAATGGAGAGTGACCACTTAATTCCATTGTAACTCTTTGAACTTTGTCTGCTGCCTGTTTTAAAATTAATTTTCCGACTCTTGAGGATCCTGTAATTGAAATCTTTTTTACTATATCAGAGGCAATTAATTGTTGGGCAATACTTGGAGGGTCCCCTGATAATAAATTTACAACACCTGGAGGAACTCCACATTCTCTACAAATCTCAACTTGTTCCATAACAACACCAGGAGTTATTACATCTGGTTTTACAATTACTGAACAGCCAGCTGCTAATGCTGTAGAAATTTTTCTAGCAGATAAAACTAAAGGAAAGTTCCATGGAACTAATGCAGCTACAACTCCAACAGGTTGGTAATAAACATGAACTCTAGTATCTTCAAATCTACTTTCTACAGTTTGACCATAAATTCTTTTTGTCTCCTCTGCATTCCACTCATAAATATCTGCAGCTCCGTTAACTTCACCTTTTGCTTCTGCAAACGGTTTTCCAACTTCAAGAGTCATCCATTTAGCAAGTATGTCTTGCTTTTCTCTCATCTTGTCAGCAATTCTTCTTAAAATATAAGCACGTTGCCATGGTGGTGTTTTTTTCCAAACCTCTAGTCCTTTTTGAGCAGACAACAAAGCTTTATCAACGTCCTCAGGTGAAGCTTTAGAGGCTTGACCTATAATCTCCTCGTTAGCTGGATTGATAACTTCATAAGTTTCGCCTGAGGAGGATTTGAGCCACTTACCATCTATGAATTGACCAAATTTTTCGTACATAATTTAATCTAACATGAGCTTTTAAAGTGTCTAGTGTGCAAATAAATCATATACATAAAACCCATAAACTCGATACTATAGATCATAATATAAGGAGTATAACATGAAAGCATATATAATGGGAAACTACACAGAGAAAGCTTTTCAAGGATTTTTGAAAGATCCAGGAACTGACAGAAAAGCAGTTGTAGAGCAATTAACAAAAGCTATGGGTGGAACGATGCACAGCATGGACATCGTTAGAGGATCTTATGATTTTGTTGTTGTTGCAGAACTTTCATCATTTGATGATTTTGCTGCAATTAAACTTGTTGTAGAAGGATCAGGTGCTGTTAAAAATTTAACAATACTTGAGGCGATTGATTTTTCAAAAGCTACAGCTAAAGCAGGTAAAATTGGCTACAAAGCTCCAGGACAATAAAAGATTATTTAATTTTTTTTGTCGTTATCAACGACTAAGCAGATTTCTGATTTAGTCAGAAATCTGCGACCTGTTCCGTTATCTAAAGAGAACATTCCGCCAATACCATTAACAGCATCGATAGTTAAATCAGTATGTTTCCACTTTTCATATTGGTCATCATTCATATAAAAAGGAACTCCACCAATCTCACCAAGTTTTACATCGCTGTTTCCTACCATGTATTCTTTTTTGGGATAGCACATTGGAGCGCTTCCATCACAACATCCGCCCGATTGATGAAATAAAAGCTCATCACCGTGTTGAGCTTTAATATCTTCAATTAGTTTTAATGCTGATTCTGTTGCTTTTACTTTCATAAATATACGGCCCGTGATTCCTCACGGGCCATTATATATTAATTATCTTTTAAAAGAAGCCTAATTTCTTTTCACTGTAAGACACGTGTAAGTTCTTCACTTGTCTGTAGTGGTTAAGCATCATTTTATGAGTTTCTCTTCCGATACCAGATTGTTTATATCCACCGAAAGCAGCATGAGCAGGATAAGCATGGTAACAATTTGTCCAAACTCTACCAGCTTGAATTTCTCTACCCATTCTAAACGCAAGATTTCCATTTCTAGTCCATACTCCTGCACCTAAACCATAAAGAGTGTCATTAGCAATTTCCAATGCTTCTTTCTCATCTTTAAATTTAGTTACAGAAACAACTGGTCCAAAAATTTCTTCTTGGAATATTCTCATGTTGTTTTTACCTTCGAAAATAGTTGGCTCAATGTAGTTTCCTTTTTCTAAACCACTATTGATTTTTGCAACATTTCCTCCACATAGAACTTTGGCACCCTCTTTCTTACCTAAATCAAGATAAGATTTAATTTTTTCCATTTGTTCTAATGAAGCTTGCGCACCAATCATTGTCTCCATTTTTAAAGGGTTGTCTTGTTTTACAGCTTTAGTTCTAGCAATAGCTTTTTCCATGAATTTGTCATAGATAGACTCTTGAACTAGTACTCTACTTGGACAAGTACAAACTTCTCCTTGGTTTAATGTAAACATTGCAAAACCCTCTAAACACTTATCAAAGAAGTCATCATTTTTTTCCATGACGTCTTCGAAGAAAATGTTAGGAGATTTACCACCTAATTCTAAAGTTATTGGAATTAAGTTTTGTGATGCATATTGCATAATCAATCTACCAGTTGTTGTTTCACCAGTGAAAGCAATTTTTCTTATTCTCTTAGAAGACGCTAAAGGCTTACCAGCTTCTAAACCATAACCGCTTACAATATTTACAACACCTTTTGGTAAAAGATCGCCAATTAACTCCATCATTACCATGATAGACGCTGGAGTTTGCTCTGCAGGTTTTAATACCACACAGTTACCAGCAGCTAATGCCGGAGCAAGTTTCCAAGTTGCCATTAGTAATGGGAAGTTCCAAGGTATAATTTGACCAACCACACCAAGTGGCTCAGGAATGTGATAAGAATATTCACCATTACTGATTTCAGCAACTGAACCTTCTTCTGCTCTAATTACTCCTGCAAAATATCTCCAGTGATCTATTACAAGAGGTAAGTCTGCAGCCATACATTCTCTGATTGGCTTACCGTTATCTAAACATTCTGCTACCGCTAATGTATTCAGATTTTTTTCTAATACATCTGCTATTTTTAATAGAATGTTTGATCTTTCAGTTATTGATGTCTTTCCCCAAGTTGGGAAAGCTGCGTGAGCTGCATCTAATGCTGCATCCACGTCTTTTTCGTTAGATCGCGCAACTGAACAGATAACTTCATTTGAGATCGGAGAAGTATTATCAAAATACTTACCAGATTTAGGCTCTACAAATTTTCCGTTAATGTAGTTTCCGTATTTTGCTTTAAACGGAAATTTAACCTTCAAATGAGAGGTATCTAGAACAGATGACACTTTCATCTCTGCACTCATTTTTCCTCCATTTGTTTTACGTTTTTTGAGTTTTGGCTTAAGAATTTTTCTTCTGTTTGCTTTTTTAGAAAGTTTTCTAGTCGCTTTTTTAAAAGTTTTTGATCTTTTCTTAATCGACTTTTTGGTTTTCTTTCCTCTTTTTTTAACAGCTTTTTTTTTCTTCTTAGCCATTTGTATAAATCCAATTTAAGCCCTTTTTGGACATGATGTAAATGCGCAAAATATATTTCAATTTTAAGTTGAAATGTTTTTTATCAATAATTTGAATGCTTTAAGATTTTCGTGTTGCGATAAATACTCCAAGTGAGGCAACAATGAAACCAATTACGTCAATTAATGATAGTTGCTCGTTTAAAAATATCCAAGCAATAAAAGCAGATGTTGCAGGTATTAAAAAGAATACTGTTACTGTTTTGCTTGCTGAGTTATTTTTGATAAGAAACATTAATATTGTAAATGCTCCGAATGATACAAGAAAAATTTGATGACCCATTGCTATTAAGAAACTTGGATTGAATTCAATAAACGGATCTACAAAAAATAAGATTATTATTAAATGAAAAAAACATCCTCCTGCAGCCTGGTAAGTATTGCTGACAGATAAAGGGATATTGCCACTAAACTTTTTTTGAAAAAGTGTAGCAGATGTGATGGATATTAAAGCAATGAATGAAGCTATAATTCCGATCGTTGGAAGAACGCCTCCAATATCCACTCCCAATACTAATGCTGACCCTATAAATCCAAGAGCAACCCCAATCCACTGTTTCCAGCCAACATGCTCTTTAAGAAAAGGTCCTGCTAAAGCATTTGTTAAGATAGGTTGCATTGTAACAATAAGTGCAGTTATGCCTGTTGGAATACCTTTTGAAATAGAGAAAAAAACACCCCCTAAATAAACTCCATGAAATAAAACTCCACTTAAAAAAGATTGAATAAAGTCTCTGCTATTTAATTTTAGAGATAAGTTCTTGTAAACAGAATAAATTAAAAAACCTAAAGCAACTATAAAAAATCTAAAAGCTAAAGCTGCAAAGGGATCACTATTATCTACTATCGGTTTTGTTGTAACAAATGCGGAGGACCAAAGTAAAACAAATATTAAAGGTAAAAATTTATTCATTAGTTTGCCAAACCTATAGTATTTTCACGTGAAACCACAGAAAAACCTCAAGTTGAAAATATTAATAAAATTTACAAATCTGACTACATCTAGTATATTTTTTTAATTCTTTGCTACTATAAATTGTAATAAAAAATTGAAAAATAAAATTAATAGACTTGTAACAAGTAAAAACTATTTAAGGTTAATATCTTTTTATCACAAATTTTTTGGTGAAAAATTTCGTAAAGAAATATCTGTGCCAAAAATATTTGACAGTAAAATTCACAGATTAAATCTAATTAATAAAATAATAAGTGATTTTCAGCTAAAGTCCTATCTTGAGATTGGATGTGATCAAGATGAAGTTTTCTCCAAAGTTAACATAGAAAATAAAGTAGGGGTAGACCCTGTTAGTGGAGGGAATGTAAGATCAACAAGTGATGCATTCTTTAAAAAAAACAGTGATTTTTTTGATTTAATTTTTATAGACGGATTGCACGAATACTCCCAAGTTAAAAAAGACATAATTAATAGCCTTAAAATACTGAATTCAAAAGGCATTATATTAATCCATGATTGTATGCCACTTTCATATCTTGATCAGGCAATTCCAAGAGGGCAAAGAAAGTGGAACGGTGATGTATGGAAATCGATTGTAGAATTACGAGCTAGAAATGACGTTTTTACCTGTGTTGGCTGCTTTGATCAAGGTATAGGTATGATTTTAAAAAGAAAAAACGATCAAGTATTAAAACTTTCTGAAGATAATAATTTTATATTCAAAGATTTAAGTTATGAAAATTATTATCAAAATTTTGATAAATATCTCAATTTGATTGATCACAACAAGTTTTTTGAATTGATAAAAGATTATAGAATTTCTTAACATATGAATAAGATTTATGAGGACTTAACCATTGTAACTGTTTTATATGACTCCTCTGAATTGATTAATGACCTTCTAAAAAATCTTATAAATTTTAAAGTTATTGTAGTAGATAATGGTAATAACGATCAGATACTCAAAAAATTATCAGACTTTAAGAACGTAAAAGTAATTACTCAAAAAAAAAATTTGGGATATGGGCGCGCGATAAATTTTGCATTTGAAAAAATTAAATCTAAATACTTTTTTGTATTAAATCCTGATTTGGTCATATCAGAAAAATCAATATACGACTTATATACCTTGATAACTAAAAACCCAGACGCTGGTATTGTTGCTCCAATAACTAAGCCTGACAAGGACTTCTATGGATTATTTCCAGAAAAAAATACAAAAAAAATAAAGGAACCAAATGAAATTAGATGTAGGAATTTACTTCAAAATTCAAATATTGATGGTGAAATTTGTGTAGATGTAGCAAAAGGATGTGCTCTTTTATTAAATTCAGAATACTTCAAAAAAATAGGTAAATTTGATGAAAGATATTTCCTTTTTTGGGAGGAAATTGATTTGTGCAGAAGATTTAGATCTAAAAAACACAGTGTGATAATAAGCCCAAGCTCTTTAGCAGTTCATAAACAAGGACAGTCTTCAAAAAAAAATATAAAAAATTTTATAATTAAAACATTCTATTCTGAATATTCGCCCTTAATTTATTTTAATGTTAAGAAATTTTCTAGTTTTTTAATGTATAAACAAATAAGATATCTTTTTAGATTTGTCACATATTTATTAATACTAAATTTAAAAAAATCTTTTATTAATTTAATAAAATTATATGCAAATATTAAATATTTTTTTGACTTAAGATCTTTTTAGAAGATGTAGATTTTTTGACGAAATATATTCCAATTATAATTGCAATAAGTGCTACTAATACTTTAAAGGTAATTAATTCATCTAAAATTAGATAACCTAAAATCACTCCAAAAATAGGAATTAAATAAGCTACTTGTGACTGGAAAACTAAACCGTTATCTTTTAATATTTTAAATCTTAACACCCAAGCTAACCCTGTGGCTATAATTCCTAAGTACGTAATTGAAATTACTGATATCAATGATGGATTGTAGTTCCATGGTTTTTCAAAATAAAAACAAACTGGCAATAAAATTATAGTTGCCCAAATCAAAATTGATGCAGTAACATTTTCATTTTTTTTATTACTAATCTTAAGAGTTAAGATCCCTCCAACTACGTATCCTAAAGAACCAATTAAAATACATAGTGCTGAAAATAGATTATTTTCATTTATTAAGAAGTTGTCAGAAAATAGATAAACTATTCCTGCAAAACCAATTGAAACCCCAATTACTTTAAGTAAATTTATTTTTTCATTTTTGATAAAAAAGTGTGCTAGCAAGGTTGATGTTAAAGGAGAGGTAGACATTAATATTGCTGCTAAATTACTTTGAACATTCTTAACCCCATAAGCTATTAGGAAAAAAGGAAAAACTAAATTTACAAAACCTATTGCTGCAAACCATGGCCAGTCCTTTGAGAAAACTTCAATTTTAATATTCTTGTATACGCATAAAATTATTAAAGGGAGAGATCCCAATAACACTCTTATAAATGCAATAGTTATAGGACCAAATGAGTCTGTAGCTAATTTAATATTAAAAAAAGCAGAAGCCCAAACTACTGCTAGAAAAACTAACAATGAATAATCTGTTAAAGTAGGTTGTCTCATTCAGTAATGTCTTCAATCCTTCCTTTTGTTAGATCTTTTAATTTTGAAAAACCTATATTAAATACACTATTAGGGTGTCCCGCAGCAGCATATACAATTTGAAATCTTTCAAGTGTTTTATCTATAATTATATCAAGTTCATTTATATGACCTACGGGTGAAACACCACCAATAGTAAAGCCAGTTTGAGCTTTAACCTCATCTGCGCTTGCCATTGAAACATCTTTTTTTGAAATAACCTTTTTAAGCTTATTTAGAGAGCACCTTTTATCACCAGATACAAGACAAATTAGGAATTTTGTTTCTGCCCGAAATACTAAACTTTTAACGATAGCGCCCTCCTCACAATTTAAGGCATTTGCTGCATCTTTTGCTGTTCTGGCAGTTTCTTGAAGAATTTGAACTTTCAAATTTTTATCAAATACCTCTAAAGCTTTGATAACTCTTTGAACTGGTTCTTTGTTGATAATTTCTTCCATTTTCAACTTTTCAGTGATTGTAATACCCCTATATTTCTTGTTAAGTCCTATGCTTAAATTGCATAGGAGATATTAATTAAAAACGAGATTAAATTATAATTTTTTTTGATAGTAATCCATGAAATTAAAGGAATTTTATGAGCGCTAATGATGTATTAAAAACACTAAAAGATAAAGAGATCGAGTACGTAGATTTAAGATTTACGGATCCAAGAGGTAAACTTCAACATGTAACAATGGATGCAAAAATTGTAGACGATGAAATGTTAAATGAAGGTATATTTTTCGATGGATCTTCAATCGCGGGATGGAAGGCAATTAACGAGTCTGATATGATATTGAAACCTGATTTAAGCAGATTGGTTGTTGATCCTTTTACATCACATAATACTTTAAACATTTTTTGTGATATTTTAGATGCAATCAAAAAAGATCCGTATGAACGAGATCCAAGAGGAACAGCAAAAAAAGCTGAAGCTTATTTAAAACAATCAGGAATTGGAGATAAGGCGTTTTTCGGACCAGAAGCAGAATTTTTTGTATTTGATGATGTCAAATACAAAAACGATATGAATGAAACAGGTTTTAAAATCGACAGCACAGAGGGTCCTTACAACACAGGTAAAGATTATCCAAATGGTAATATGGGTCATAGACCCGGAATTAAGGGTGGATATTTTCCAGTCCCTCCAGTTGATAGCGCTCAAGACATGAGAGGCGAGTATTTAAAAGCTATGAGAGATATGGGTATTAAAGTTGAAAAACATCACCATGAAGTAGCACCAAGCCAACACGAATTAGGAATGTACTTTGGAACATTGGTAGATCAAGCAGATAACTTACAACTTTATAAATATGCAGTTCACATGGTTTCTCATTCATTCGGCAAAACAGCTACATTTATGCCAAAACCTGTTAAAGGTGATAACGGTTCTGGTATGCACGTGCACCAATCAATTTGGAAAGGTGATAAAGCATTATTTTCAGGAGATAAATATGCTGGACTTTCAGATTTAGCTTTAAATTATATCGGTGGTATTTTAAAACATGCGAAAGCTATTAATGCATTTGCGAATGCAACAACAAATAGTTATAAAAGATTAATTCCAGGTTTTGAGGCTCCTGTGTTATTAGCTTACTCAGCAAGAAACAGATCTGCATCATGCAGAATACCAATTACATTAAGTAAAAAAGCAGCAAGATGTGAAGTAAGATTTGGTGATGCTGCTGGTAATCCTTATTTAACTTTTGCAGCAATGTTAATGGCTGGGCTTGATGGAATTAAAAATAAAATTGATCCTGGTAAATCTTTTGATAAAGATCTTTATGCATTATCAGAAGCAGAGGTAAAAAAAATTCCAACTGTTTGTGGCTCTTTAAGAGAAGCAATGGAGAGTTTAGATAAAGATAGAGATTTCTTAAAACAAGGAAACGTATTTACTGATGATCAGATTGATGCTTATATTGCATTAAAATTTGAGGAAATACACAACTTCGAACACACACCACACCCTATAGAGTTCGATATGTATTACAGTTGCTGATTACTGATCAGTTGATGCAATCTTATCTTTGTTAGGACCTTTTTTAACCACGTAATCTTGTGTCCCGTTTGCACCTGCTTCAACAGATTTAATCAGAGTTCTAAAAAAAGATTTTCTCTTCTCTTTTTTATCTTCTGACTTTAGCAAGTTTTTAAATTCAAAAAGATTCATTAACACTATAATACTAAAGATATGCGATTATTGCAATACTGATATGCTCAAAATGGGACTTAGACTTTAAAAGATTCTCCACACCCACAACGCTCAGTTTCATTAGGGTTATTGAATACGAAAGAAGATGAAAATTCCTCTTCTTTAAAATCCATTGTAGTGCCTAACAAATACATTACAGCACCAGGATCTATAAAAACTTTAACACCTTTTTCTTCAATCATTTCATCATTTGGATTTTTAGATTTTGCGTATTCCATCACATAAGACATGCCGGCACATCCCCCACTCTTTACTCCAATTCTTACTCCTAAAGATGTTTTGTCATTTGATAAAATCGACTTGATTCTATCTGCAGCTTTATCACTAAGTTTAATTATTTGACTCATAAATTTAATTCCAATTTAGCAGCCTCAGACATCATTGACTTATCCCATGGTGGCTCCCAAACTAATTCTAATTTTGCATCCTTAACTTCTTTAATACCCTTAACGCTGTCCTCTACTTCTTTTGGCAAACTTTCAGCAACTGGGCAATTTGGAGTAGTAAGTGTCATCTTAATTTCTACAACATTTTCTTGATTAACTTTAACGTCATATATTAAACCCAAATCATAAATATTGACCGGTATTTCTGGATCATAGATTTTCTTAATTTCTGTGATGACTTTATCTTTTAATTCCATTTAATCTTCCTTTTCAGTATTAACTTCTCCTGGTTTATTTGTCATTGCAGAGATTAGTGTATGCCATGGTAATGTAGCACACTTAACTCTCATAGGATATTTTTTTACACCAGATAAAGACATTAACTTTGTTTTATCATCATCACTTATTAGTTTTGACTTAAGCTCAGGGTTATCTTTTATCATCTTTAAGAAATCATCAATTAATTCATTCACATCTTTTTCATCTTTTTCCTTCATTAACTCTGTCATAATTGAAGCTGATGCCATCGTGATTGCACAACCTTGTCCTTCAAATTTAATATCTGAAATCTTTTTATTTTCGTCTACTTTAAGATAGATGTGAACTTTGTCTCCACATAAAGGATTATGTCCTTTAGCATCTTTGTTAAAGTTTTCAAACTTTCCTAAATTTTTTGGATTTTTGCCGTGTTCCAAAATTATTTCTTGATATAAATCTTTTAAGTCCATTATGAATTAAATATTTTTATACATTTGTTAATTGAGTTATTTAATTGATCAAGATCATCTTTAGTATTGTAAACACCCAAAGATGCTCTAGCTGTTGCAGGTAATCCTAATTTTTCATGCAAGATTTGGCAACAATGATGCCCAGCTCTTATTGCAACACCATCTTCATCTAAAATAGTCGCTATATCATGTGGATGAACTCCATCTAAAGTAAATGATAAAACTGATCCCTTATTTTTTGGATTTCCGATTAGTTTGACAGAATTATTTTTCCTTAAAATTTCTTCTCCGTATTTTGTCAATTCTCTTTCATGTTCCTCAATTTTTTTTATACCAAGTTTGTTTATGAAATTAATTGACTCACCGAAAGCAATCACTTGTGCAGTTGCCATTGTACCTGCTTCATATTTATTGGGAAGATCTCCAAAAGTAATTCCTTCTTTTTTAACTTCTCCAATCATTCCGCCACCACCTTGGTAAGGAGGCAGTTCCTCTAACCATTTCTTTTTAGCATACAAAACACCAAGACCAGTAGGTCCATACATTTTATGGCAAGATATTGCATAAAAATCACAATCAAGATCTTGCATATCTAATTTTAGATGTGGAGCTCCCTGACAACCATCAACAAGAACAGGAATATTCTTTGAATGCGCTAATTGAATAATTTCTTTAATAGGAAGAATTGCGCCTGTAACATTAGATAGATGAGTGATAGCCAAAATTTTTGTTTTAGGAGTAATTTTCTTTTCAATACTTTCAATACTAATATCACCGTTCTCATCTACATCTGCAAAATTAATCTTAACACCTTTTGATTTTCTTAAATAATGCCAAGGAACATAGTTTGAATGGTGTTCTAATTCTGTAATTAAAATTTCATCACCTTCTTTTAAATATTTTTGACCGAAAGTATTTGCTACTAAATTTATTGCCTCGGTTGCACCTTTTGTAAAAACTATCTCGTTTGGATCTTTTGCATTTATATATTTTTGAACTAAAACCCTTGTATTCTCATATAAATTTGTTGCTGCTACAGCTAAGTAATGAACGCTACGACCTACGTTTGAAAATTCTTTAGTATAAAAATCATAAATTCTATCTACAACAACTTTAGGTTTTTGAGATGAATTAGCACTATCTAGATAAACCAGATCATTATTATGAACTTTATTATCAAATATCGGAAATTCTTTTTTAATATCTTTAATATTCATTTTTTAATCCATATAAATTTTTAATAAGTTTTTTAATTGGTTCATCAGTTATTTGATTGATTACTTCAACAAGAAAACCATTAATTAATAATTCTCTTGCCTCTTTGTAACTTAGCCCCCTAGACATCAAATAAAATATTGAATTTTCGTCTAAACTTCCAGAAGCAGATCCATGTGAACATTTTACATCATCTGCGTAAATTTCTAACTCAGGTTTTGCATTAAACTCTGTTGTATCATCAACCAATATTGCTTTACTTAATTGATAGCCATCTGTTTTTTGTGCTTTCGAGTCTACATATATTTTTCCTTGATAGACTGATCTTGATTTATTTTCTAAAACACTTTTCACTAATTGATAGCTTTTTGTATTCTCAACAAAATGATTAATTTTTGTTTTAATCTCGTGGTGTTTGCTTTTATCAAGTGAAAATATGCCATTCACAAAAGCTGAGGAGTGTTCTCCTTTTAAGTCGCAAAAGATCTCGTTTTTTGAAAAAGTTGATCCTTTAGATAAATAGAACGTTTCTGAAACACTATTAGAAGATTGTTTTATGTTGTTAAACATGTATCTAATATTTTCATTTTCAAACTGATCAATTTTGTAGTTTTTTAAAATTGAATTTTTTTCTAAAGAAAAATTGTAAAAAATATTAATAAAATTTTTGTTACCTTCGTCTTTTACAAGGTCAATTAACTTTAAAGTACTGTTTTCCTCTAACTCAAAGTTAATTTTTAAATTTATGTTTTGCGATGTTAATACACTGTTAGTGGTGTGGTAAATAATAAGAGGTTTTTTAATTTGATAATTTTTCTTAACCAATAATTTATAACTTTTATTTGATAAAGCGTTATTCAAATTTATCAAAGAATTATCTGCTAATTTTTCATCTATATTATTTTGATTAGTTAAAAATTCTATTTTATCTTTATCCTCAGAATTAAAGTCAATCTGTACTAATTGACCGTTTATAAAAAACAATTTGTTATGTTCTATTTCATTTAGTAGAATATTTTTATCTATTTCACT
This sequence comes from uncultured Pelagibacteraceae bacterium, assembly GCA_902623785.1. Taxonomy (GTDB): domain Bacteria; phylum Pseudomonadota; class Alphaproteobacteria; order Pelagibacterales; family Pelagibacteraceae; genus Pelagibacter. The sequence continues at coordinate 168,024 of CACNVG010000001.1, read as the reverse complement.
TTTTTTTAATTGTTCACTGTAAAAATTTAATTCTCCAATTTCTTTTTTTATAATTTGATTAATATCAGAAAATTTCCAATCCTCGTCTTTCCTATTTGGGAAACCGTGGCTCGAGAATTCTTTTGCATTAAGATTTTTGAAAGCAATTTCCTTATCAGATAAATTATTATTTTTTAATGTTTTCTCAAAGTCTGTTTTAAAATTTTCCATTAGTTTATGTTTTCATAACCTTTCTTTTCTAACTCTAGCGCTAACTCCGGTCCTCCTGATTTAACTACTTTTCCATTCATCAAAACATGAACAAAATCAGGTTTTATATAATTAAGTAATCTTTGGTAGTGAGTGATTATTAAAAAAGAATTATCTTTTTTTCTTAATGAATTAACTCCATCTGCAACAATTTTTAATGCATCAATATCTAGTCCTGAATCTGTTTCATCTAAAATTGATAATTTTGGTTCTAAGATAGACATTTGTAAAATTTCATTCTTTTTTTTTTCTCCACCCGAAAAGCCAACATTCAGTTGTCTGCTAAGTTTCTCTTCGTCGAACTTAAGATTTTTGGCTTTTTCTTTTACTAATTTCAGAAATTCTAATGCGTCTAATTCTTTTTCACCACGCGCTTTTTTAATAGCGTTTAAAGAAGTTTTCAAAAAGATGTTTGTATTCACTCCTGGAATTTCAAGAGGATATTGAAAAGCTAAAAATATTCCTTTATGAGCTCTTTCCTCCGTCTCAAGATCAAATAAATTTTTATTTTCAAATAAAACATCCCCTGTTACGTCATACCCTTTTTTTCCAGATAAAATATTAGATAGTGTACTTTTTCCTGATCCATTAGGACCCATTATTGCATGAACTTCTCCGGGTTTAATTTCAAGAGAGAAACCATTTAAAATTGATTTATTTTCAATTTTTGCATTAAGGTTATTGATTTTTAACATTAGCCAACACTCCCCTCTAAACTTATACCAACAAGTTTTTGCGCTTCTACTGCAAATTCCATAGGTAATTGCTGAAGAACTTCTTTACAAAAACCATTTACAATCAAACTTACCGCTTCCTCAGAATTTAGTCCTCTTTGTTGACAATAATGCAATTGTTCATCGCTTATTTTTGAAGTTGTAGCTTCATGTGCAATATTAGAATTAGCATTTTTATTTTTAATGTAAGGAATTGTATGTGCGCCACATTTGTTTCCCATTAGCAATGAATCGCACTGGGTATAATTGCTAGAGTTCATTGATTTTGGTGAAATATCAACTAATCCTCTATAAGTCATATCAGAAAAACCCGCACTAATACCTTTTGATATAATTTTACTTTTTGTGTTTTTACCTAGATGGATCATTTTTGTACCTGTATCTGCTTTTTGATGATTATTTGTAATTGCTATTGAATAAAATTCACCAACTGAATTATCACCTTGTAGTATACAGCTTGGATATTTCCAGGTAATAGCTGACCCGGTTTCAACTTGTGTCCAAGAAATTTTAGAATTTTTACCTTTGCATAACCCTCTTTTAGTAACAAAATTGTAAATTCCACCTTTTCCATCTTTATCACCTGGATACCAGTTTTGAACTGTTGAATATTTTATTTCAGCATCATCTAATGCAATTAATTCAACGTTTGCGGCGTGTAACTGATTTTCATCTCTCATCGGCGCAGTACATCCCTCTAAATAACTTACATAACTTCCTTTATCCGCAATTATAAGAGTTCTCTCGAATTGACCTGTGTCAGAAGCATTTATTCTAAAATATGTTGAAAGCTCCATTGGGCATTTCACACCTGGTGGAATATATACAAATGATCCATCAGTGAAAACTGCTGAGTTTAATGTTGCAAAGTAGTGATCTGTAATAGGTATTACAGAACCTAAATATTTTTTTACTAAATCAGGATGTTTCTGGATTGCTTCAGAGATAGAACAAAAAATAATTCCTTTCTCAGTTAATGTATCTTTAAAAGTCGTGGCTACAGAAACGGAGTCAAATACTGCATCAACAGCTATACCATTTAATCTTTTCTGTTCGTTCAGCGGAATACCTAGCTTATTGTAAGTCTCAATTAGTTTTGGATCCAATTCATCTAAGCTTTTTGGTTTTTCTTTAAAGCTTTTTGGAGCCGAATAATAATACAAATCCTGATAATCAATTTTTGGATATTTCGGTTTCTGCCAATTCGGTTCTTTTAAAACTTTAACTCTATTGTAAGCTTTTAATCTCCAATCTAATAACCACTTAGGCTCCTTTTTGATATTAGATATAAATTTAATTACATCTTCATTTAAACCTTTTGGGGCTTTAAAGTTTTCAATATCAGTCGAAAAACCGTATTTATAATCCTTTAATTTTTCAAGCTCTTTTTCTCTCATTAACTTCTACTTTCTTTTTTTTTAATTAAATCACCCAATTTTTTATTTTCAAAAAATGAGTTAATATGTAAATCAAGTTCATCCCACAAATTGTGGGTTAAGCATTTTGAGGATTTGCCATTGCAACTTTTTTTTGACTCTTTTTTACATCCTACTGTTTTGACCTTTTCGTCCAAAGCGTAAAAAATATCTGAAATTTTCAAATCATTTATATTTTTAGATATCATGTAACCTCCATTTGAGCCTCTTACACTTTTAACAATGTTATTTTTTTTTAATTTTAAAAAAATCTGCTCCAGATAAAGTAAGGATATACTTTGTCGTAGAGATATATCTCTTAAACTGACTGGGTTTTTCCCATCAAATCTTGCCATATCAGCAAGAGCCATAACAGCATATCGTGATTTAGTATTTAGCTTCATAATCCGCAATTTACAGGACTTATATATATACCCGACTAAAATAGTCAAGATTACATCAAAGAAAAAGACTCGCAAATTGACACTGCAATATGATAAATAAAGTTTTTTGGTGAGAATAATAATCATTAACAAAAATGGAAAATAAAATTTTAGAAATTTTTATACCAGGTCCTGCAGGGAGGCTTGAAGCTAAATATTATAAAAGTAAAAAAATTACTTCACCAATTGCTTTAGTTCTGCAGCCGCATCCACAATACGGTGGTACGATGAACAATAAAGTAGTTGTTGATACCTTTCATGCTTTTATGGAGAATGGATTTTCTGTGTGTAGAGTAAATTTCAGAGGAGTGGGAAAAAGTGATGGTGAATTTGATAATGGTCAAGGTGAATTAGCAGACGCTGCAGCTGCTTTAGATTGGTTAGAGAGGGAAAATTTTGACAACTCTCAATGTTGGGTTGCCGGTTTTTCATTTGGATCCTTGATCTCAATGCAGTTACTAATGAGAAGACCAGAAATAAATAGATTCATTTCTATATCACCTCAACCAAACGTATATGATTTTTCTTTTCTATCCCCATGCCCTACTTCAGGTCTAATGGTTTATGGAAAAAAGGATGAATTAGTTCCTCAGGCACAAATAAATGAATTGAACAAAAGACTATCATCACAAAAAGGTATAAAAGTAGAATTCGAGTCTGTTACAGATGCAAACCATTTTTTTACAAAATCAGAAGCTGGACTTAAAAAAGTTTTAGACAAATATATAAAAAAAGAATCTGCTCTATATTAAAAAATTTTGTGTTATTTCACCACCCGTTACAGGACTTTTACATCCTGTTGTGTCAGGAAAAGATATTGGCAACTCTAAAAATCTTCTAATTGCAAGATAGGCAAAGGCTTGGGACTCTACATAATCACCATTCACTCCAAAATCATCTATTGATTCAATTGACAATTTTTGTGGTATTCTGGACCTTATACTTTGAATTAAAGACTTATTTTTTCTTCCTCCGCCAGATACTAAGACTTTGAATGACTCATTTCTTTTCTCGCCTAGTAAAGAAAATAAGCCACCTCCAATTATTATCCCTGATAAGTCTGTTAAAGTGGCGGCCCCATCTTCAAAACTTACACCTCTTAAAAAGTTTACGTCAAAATCTTTAGTATCAAAGGAGAGTCTATTCTTATCAGGTCGATTATCAAAATTATCCAGGGCTTGATTTAGTATCAAATCATTTGTTTTGCCCATTTTTGCATAAGCACCATCTTTATCAAAATTTCCTTTTTTGTTTTTTCTAACCCATGCATCAATTAAGCAATTCCCTGGTCCTAAATCTCTACTTTTAAGATTATTCTGCTGATAGTCTTCAACTATCGTAACATTAGAAATTCCACCAATGTTCAATATACATACAGGTAATTTAATTTTATTTTGTTTTACCAATACTTTATGAAAAATAGGAGCTAATGGCGCTCCTTCACCACCATTTTGAATATCCTTTTGTCTAAAATTATAAACGACAGTTGTTTGTGTAAGCTGGGACAAAAGTTTACCATCTCCTATTTGTTTAGAGATTTTTTTAGAGGGATCGTGAAATATTGTTTGACCATGAAAACCAACAAAATCAATTTTCTTCTTTGTGCTTTTAACTATGTCTATTACTACTTTTGAGTGAAAAATAGTTAATTCTCTCTCCAAAGCTTTAAGCTCAGTGGAGTATGTCTCAAGATCAGTGACAGCATTAATTTTTTCTTTGAGTGAGTGTATTTTTTGACTAAAGTTATTTTCATATTCAAAATACTTGTTAATTTCTACTTTATAATTTGTATCCCCATCAGAATTTATTAAAGATGCATCAACTCCATCTACTGATGTACCGCTCATTAAACCAAGGCTATAGTAATTTTTAGACATAATATTTATTTTTTAATTAAGTTAATATAGGTATATTGAATCAGACTTATTTTATAAAAAAATGAAAAATTCATTCCTTAAAGAGTTTAATGAAAGAGAATATTTTAATCAATGTACTAATTTAGAGTCCCTTAGTGGATTAATGGATAAGAAAAAAATAAGGGCTTATATTGGTTTCGATTGTACTGCCCAAAGTTTACACGTTGGAAGTTTGCTTCAAATTATGTGTTTAAGATTGTTGCAAAAACATGGGCACCAGCCAATTATATTACTTGGAGGAGGTACTACAAGAATAGGTGACCCTTCAGGAAAAGAAGAAACGAGAAAAATTCTTACCGAAAAAGAAATCGAAAAAAACATAAAAAATATTAAAAAAGTCTTTTCAATATTTCTTGATAGCAAAAACTCTAAAACTCGTCCTATTTACGTAAATAATTATAAATGGCTTGGAAAACTTAATTATATAAAATTTTTAAGAGAAATTGGAAAACATTTCACAATTAATAAAATGCTAAGTTTTGATAGTGTCAAACTGAGATTAGAGAGAGAGCAGTCTTTAAGCTATATGGAATTTAATTATATGATACTGCAAGCATATGATTTTTTAGAACTTAACAAAACAAAAAATTGTTTAATGCAAATTGGTGGTTCTGATCAATGGGGTAATATCGTTAATGGTGTTGAATTAGTAAAAAGATATTCAAGTAAGCAAGTTTATGGTTTAACAACGCCATTAATTACTTTGGCATCTGGGACAAAAATGGGGAAAACTGAAAAGGGAGCTGTTTGGTTAGATAAAAAACTTTTGTCTTCTTATGACTACTGGCAATTTTGGAGAAATACGGATGATAGAGATGTTATTAAATTTTTAAAGATGTTTACAGATAAGGATGTTTCTGAAATTGAGAGTATGAAAGATAAAAATATAAATGATTTAAAAACTCTCTTGGCAAATGAAGCTACTACTCTTTTACATGGTAAAACAGCTGCAGTAAAAGCTTCTGAGACAGCTAAAAAAACATTTGCGGGTGGCTCAGGAGATGAGTTGCCAGTAATAAAGATTAAAAAAAATCAAATTAATAATGGTTTAAATATAATTGATATCTCTATCAAAACTAATTTGTTTAGTTCAAAAAGTGAGATTAGAAGAACAATAAAAAATTCTGGCTTAAAAATGAATAACTCCACAGTTACTGATGAAAATTTAGCAATTAATATATCTGACTTTGAAGGTGACGTTTTAAAAATTTCTCATGGTAAAAAAAATCACGTTTTAATAAAAATTATTGACTAGATTTTTTTATTTTCTCTAATGTTCTCGTAATAAATCTAGGGGTTAAAGTTTTAATAGGATTTACCGTTGTTTTCAAATTATCTGGATAGCCTTTAATCTTAAAGCTAACTCCAAAAACACCCTCCCCAGCTTTTTTGCCAACAAGCAAATCACCAATTACTGGAATTGAGCCTATGACTTTATTAACAGTTGTTGCGGGTACCAGAGTACCCCTGAGACTTACCAAATCATCTTTTTGAATGTAACCATCCATCAGTATAGATATCGAAGGCCCTAAAGAATAGATCTCCTCAATCGTCATAAGCCCGTCTTTATTATTAAAAATCATTTCGAATTCATTAAATCTTATACCTTCCCCTGTAAGAAGATCCGCGATACCTTGTAAAGATGCAAGGGTAAGCAATTTTGTTAGTGCCGGTACTTCTTTTAATTTAAAATCAAAAATTTTTAAATTTGAATTTGAAACTTTATTTTTTTCAACAGAGTCAAACTTTAAATAGCCACCCTCAAAACCTTTTATAAAATCATATTTTTTTACTAAAGGTTTTGCATTACCTGCAAATAAGTCTGTTATCCTTTCATTATTTGAATTTGTTTTTATTGAAAGTTTTAAATCTTCTTTAGTTGCAAATTGTGAGGATAGAATTAAATCTTTAATTTGATTATTATTAACGATCATATCTGCTTTGAAATTAGTTAAATAATCTTCATTTGTAATATAAATGGTATTAAAATTTATTGTAATTTTAGAGTTTAATTTTTCAAAGACATCAAAAAAGTTTCCATCACTGTTTGAAAATAATATTCTATCGAGGATTTTTGTTCCATCAAATATTTTGCTATTAATTGAATAATTACTTTTTTTTCTTTTAATATTCAATTGACTGATTTGATCATTATTGTTTACGAGATCAATTTCAATTTGATCAATCCTTTTTAACTTTTTTTTTGAATTTAAATTGATATTTTTAATTTGAATTAAATTTTTAGATTCAGCGAAGTTTATTTTATTTAGAAAGACTGAATTATTCTTATTTACAACTCCTTGCACAATAAGACTACTTTTAACATCCTTTTTTTTTGTATAATTCAAAAGTTCAAGATTTAACGCGTTACTTTTGACCTCAAAATCTGTTTTAAAAAAAATTTTATCTTTTTTCTTCTCAATTGAATAACTTAGGCTATCTATATCTTCATTAATATTTAATTTACTATCTCCTGATATTTTATAATTTCCATTTTGATAATCTAAATTTACAACATTATTTTCAAATTTTACGCCATTTTTGTAACCTGGAAAAAATTCCTTTAAGCTAGAATTCGGGTATTCCAAGCTTTCTATATTAAATTTTGAATTTGCTTTTATATTTGAAAATTTAAACTTTTTGCTTAATTCAAAAGAAAACTTATTATTTGAGGAAAATACAATTTTATCATTTTTAATACTCTCAAAATCATGTTGGAATATTTTTGATATCGTTTTAAGACTGAGATCATCTTTTGACGTGGAAATATTACCGTTAAATAAAAAGGTGTTGTCTTTTCCTTTTATTCGAATTTCGTCTGATTTAAATTTTATATCCTGATAAAAGGATGAGGCATTGTAAATGATGTAATCATTATTTTTTAAGATGAAACCAAATTTAATATTCTCAATAATATCTTTATTTATCAACCTTAAACTAACATTTTCAAGATCACCGTCTATTACATAATCTTTTGAGATACTACCATCCTCAGAAAAATTTATCTTGGCTTCTATAGAAATATCTCCAGATTTCACTATCTTTTTTAAAATGAATAATTGAGGAGTATTTTGAAAGCCTCTGCCAAACTCAATTAAATCTTTTACCTTGTTTTTTTTGGTAATAAATTTCAGATTTTCTATTTTTGCTTCTTGAGTAAAAATAGATAACAAAGGTAAAGCAGTGCTTATACTTTGTAACTCTATTTTGTTTTTTTTATAGAATATGATTGGATTTTTTGTTTTAGCCTCTAATTTAAAACTTCCTATATCAAGAAAAATCTTAATCTTATTAAATTTAATATCGAAATCACTATCTCTCTGTGAGATTTTCTCATTGATAATTCCATTTAGCTTATCAGTATTTATTCCGTAAACGCTTAGATAAACACAAAGCGAAATTATTAAGAAAATTATAATAAGTAATATTTGAGAAAGTTTTTTAAGCATCTAGTTTAAATAGAGAGTTTTCTAAAAAGCTATCTATATCTCCGTCTAATATCTTTTGTGGATCACTTGATTCATGGCTGGTTCTATTGTCTTTAACTAATCGATATGGGTGTAAAACATATGATCTTATTTGATGACCCCACCCTATGTCTTTTTTAGAGTCCTGTTTGTTTTCGTTTTCTTTTTCTCTCTTTTCCAATTCAAAATTATATAATCTTGCTTTGAGCATTTGCATACAAGTTTCTTTATTTTTATGTTGAGATCTTTCATTTTGACACTGTACGACTATTTTCGTTGGAAGATGCGTAATCCTAACAGCGCTGTCAGTAGTATTTACATGTTGTCCGCCAGCTCCACTGGATCTATATGTATCAATTCTTAGGTCTTTTTCTAAAATTTCAACATCAATATTCTCATCAACTACAGGATAAACCCAAACACTTGCAAAACTTGTGTGCCGTCTAGCACCGGAATCAAAAGGAGAAATTCTTACTAATCTATGAATTCCAGACTCTGTTTTGAGCCATCCAAAAACATAATCGCCAGATATTTTTATAGTTGATGATTTAAGACCTGCTTCATCGCCTTTATGTTCACTAATAATATTGTTTTTAAATTCTTTTGACTGAGCCCATTTCATATACATTCTCCTAAGCATCTCTGCCCAGTCTTGACTTTCTGTTCCCCCAGCACCAGCATGAATTTCTAAAAAACAATCATTGCTATCAGTTTCTTTTGAAAGAAAGCATTTAATCTCATTTTTCTTAACTGTATTTTTAAGGTTTTTAATATTTTCTAATGTTTCTTGAATTAAGTTCTTATTATTTTCCTCTAAGGCTAGATTATAAAATTCCTCTAACTCTTTTAAATATTTGGTAGTTTCTGTATAAGAATTTATTAAAGTTTCATGGAATTTTTTTTCTTTAAGAACTTTTTGAGCCTCAGATTTATCCTTCCAAAAATTTTCCGATAAAATTAAGTTATTATAATTTTCTATTTTTTTTTCAAAGTCGTGCTTTTCAAAGATACTCCTTTATTCTTTGATTAACTTTTTTGACTTCAGTCACATTTTGAAAGAATTCTTCACTCATTAATAAAATCTTAATATATTATTATTCTTAAATCTATTATTAATTTTTTCTGAAATATCTATATTATCTTCAAGTTCCTCGGTTTTGAATGATTCAATTAAAGTTTTCTTTGAGTTAAAATTAACTTTTTTACCAGTAATAGAATCAACGACCATCATTGTAATTTTTTCAGGAACTTTAAATGGTCTGGTGTTCTCCTTTTTTAAAGCGAGCTCTAGGAATTTTTTAAAAATAGGCATTGCAGTTTTTGCCCCCGTCTCGAACTTTCCAAGTGGTTTTGGTTCATCGTGACCTACGTAAACACCTATCACCAAATCAGAGGTAAAGCCTATAAACCAAGTATCAGTATTTTTGTTAGTAGTTCCAGTTTTTCCTGCGATATCTAAATTTAAATCTTTTAGTTTTTTTGCTGTCCCTGTTTTTGTTGCCCCTTCTAAAATTGATGTAATTTGATAGGCTGTTTGAGGTGAAAACACCTGTTTTGAATTGTTTTTAATTGATGGAACATCATTACTTAAAAATGAAATATTTTCACAGTTATTACATTTTCTTTCCTCAGTTTTATAAATAGTGTTACCTTCGCTATCTTGAATTCTATCAATTAGTTTTGGGTAAATTAATTTTCCACCGTTAACAAAAGAACAGTAGGCGCTTGTAAGTTTCAGAAGGGTTGTTTCTGCTGAACCAAGGGAAATAGACAAAAGTTCATTTGGATTTTCATAAATTTTTAATTCTTTTGAAATGTTTACAATTTTTTTCATTCCTAAATCCTGTGCAATTCTTACAGTCATTAAATTTCTTGATTTTTCTAATCCCATTCTAAGAGTTGACGGCCCATAAAACTTTTTACCGTAATTTTCAGGTTTCCACATTTTAAGATCTGTTCCTTGCTCAAGTACTAGAGGAGCATCTAATACTAAAGTTGATGGTGAATATCCGTTTTCAAGCGCCGCTGCATAAACGAAGGGTTTAAAGGCTGAACCGGGCTGTCTCAATGCCTGTGTAGCTCGATTAAATTCACTTTGTTTAAAACTAAAACCTCCACTTAATGCTAAAACTCTTCCATTATATGGGTCCATTACAACTATAGCACCATTAGCTAAAGGCAACTGTTTCAAAGTATACCCAGGTCCATTTTTAAGTTTTTTTACGTAAATTATATCTCCAATTTTAAAAGTATTATTAATTCCTTTTTTAATCCATTTAAGTTCAGATTGATTTATGTACCCTATTTTGTTAGTGGAAGTTTCAATTTCTAATGTCGTACTATCTAAACTTAAAATTCTTGCTAACTCCCAATTTAAACTGTTTTCAACTTCTTTAATTTTTGTCTTTTCGCTCCAATTTTTTTCGGAAAGTGGAATGTTATCCATAGCGCCCCTAAATCCTCTCCTCCGGTCGTATTTTTCTATTCCGTCTCTTAAAGAGTTTGAAGCTAATTTTTGCAATTTTAAGTTTAAAGGCGTTTTTATGTTTAAGCCTTCTTTATAAACTTTATCGTAACCAAATTTTTTAATTGTATTTTTTCTTATTTCTTCAACATAATATCTAGAATTTTCTAAATATACTTTTTTTCTTTTTTTTAATTTTATTTTGGTATTTTGAAAAACCTCTAATTCCTCCGAACTTATATATTTATTATCTTGCAAATTTTTTAAAACCAAGTCTCTTCTAAATTTAGCTAATTCTTTATTTTTATAAGGATTGTACTTACTTGGGGCTTTTGGCAAAGCAGCTAATAATGCAGCTTCTTCATAATTTAGTTCGTCGACAGATTTATCAAAATATTCTAAGCTTGCAGAAGCAATTCCATATGTTCCTTGTCCTAAGTATATTTGGTTCAAATATAACTCTAAAATTCTCTCTTTATTTAAACTTCTCTCTATTCTAAATGCTAAAATTGCCTCTTTTATTTTTCGATTTAAACTTACTTCATTTGACAAAAGAAAGTTTTTAGCTACTTGTTGCGTTATTGTTGATGCTCCTTCTAGTCTTTTTGAGTTGATTATATTAGAGATATTTTTTATCACTGCCCTCAAGACACCTTTTGCATCTACTCCAGGATGATTAAAAAAATTTTTATCCTCTGCAGATAAAAAAGAATTTACAATTTTATCAGGAATTGAATTGTAAGGTATAAAAATCCTTTTTTCTGAAGAAAAATCTTGGATTAATTCACCGTTACCAGAATATACCTTGCTTGAAACTGGTGCTTTATAGCTTTTTAAGAACTTGTAATCTGGCAAATCATTTGAAAAACCCCATAATATTGAAATAGCTACAATCATTAATAGTAGAATAGATGAGGCAGATATTATTAGTATTTTCTTAAAATAATTGTTCATTTTAGTTTCATTTAATTAATGAATTTGTTAAAGTTATGACATCAGAATTTAAAATAAAATGAAAAATTTAACAATACACTTATGGACAAGAATTTATACATTGATGCTTCGCATCCAGATGAAACGCGAGTTGTACTTAAAGAAAACGGTAATATTGAAGACTATGAGTACGAAGGTATAAAAAATACCTTAATTAAAAATAATATCTATTTAGGTAAAGTAAGTAGAATCGAACCCTCTTTGCAAGCAGCTTTCGTTGACTTTGGTAGAGATAGGCACGGTTTTTTATCTTTTAATGACATACAATCTGACTACTACCAAATACCGTTAAGTGATTTAGAGAAAATTAAAGAGGAGGAGAAAAAAGTCAGAGAAGAACTAGCCAAACAGAGTGAAAAAGAAGAGTCAGAAATTGATAATGATAAAAATGATAATGAGGTTGTTGAAAAAAAGCCCGAGGTAGAAAATCAAAACGAAGGATATTATAAGCAAAGCAAAGCCCCCTCTAAGAGATACAAAATTCAAGAAGTGATAAAACCAAATCAAGTTATACTAGTTCAGGTATTAAAAGATGAGAGGGGCTTGAAAGGTGCAGCTCTCACTACTTTTATATCTATAGCTGGTAAATACATAGTTTTAATGCCAAACACACCAAAAGGTGGTGGTATTTCAAGAAAAATTTTTCACTCAGGAGAAAGAAAAAAAATAAGATCAATTTTAAATGAGATAATTATTCCAAAAGAAATGGGATTGATTGTAAGGACTGCGGGATCAAATAAAAGTAAAAATGAAATTAATCATGATCTTCAAAGTTTGCTAAAGTCTTGGGAAACAATTAAAGAAAACGCAATGAATTCCATTGCACCAAAGTTAATTCATCAGGAAAGTGATATTATTAAGAGAACTCTTAGAGACATATACGATGATGAAACTCAAAATATAATTATAGATGGTAATGAGGGGTACCAAAAAGCAAAAAGTTTTATGAAAATTTTAATGCCTAGTAATGTTAAAAAAATTAAAAAGTATAGAGATAAAGTTCCATTATTTATTAAAGAAAATATTGAAATTAAATTGACTGATATTTATGACACACAAGTTAAACTATCTTCGGGAGGATATTTAGTTATTAATCCCACTGAGGCTTTAGTCTCGATAGATGTTAACTCTGGAAGATCAATTAAACAAAAAAATGTTGAAAGTACAGCGCTTGATACAAATCTTGAAGCAGCAGAGGAAATTGCAAGACAAATCAAGATCAGAGATCTATCTGGACTCATTATAATTGATTTTATAGATATGATGAGTTTTGGCAATAGAAGACAGGTTGAGAGACGATTAAAAGAAAGATGTAGAAAAGATAGAGCAAGAATTCAAATTGGAAGAATTAGCAGTTTTGGGTTACTTGAAATGTCTCGTCAAAGACTTAGGGAAAGCAGTGTTCAATGGAACATTTCTTTGACTAATGAGTCATTTGCTCAAAAGGTAATTAAAATTGTTGAAATAAATGCTATTAAAAATAAGGCAAAGTTAGTGAAAATAGTTATATCTGAAAAGATTAAGAATTTCCTTAACGAAAATTTTAAAGAAGATTTACTTTATATTGAAAAAAAAAACAAATTTAAGATCACTTTTGAAGGAGATTTATCTCTTATAGTACCTGAATATAAGATTGAATTCTTAAATAAAAGTAAAAAAGTTCTTGAGAAACTTGAAAATATTGTAGAACTTAAAAAGATAACAACAGAGAAGAAAATTGAGAAAAATATAAAAGGTAAGGCAAAATTTAAATCAAAAAATTTTAAAAAGAAAAAATTTTTTGTAAAAAATAAAAAAAAAAGACCTAGATAATCCCTTTATTTGTTGTTGAAGCAGATCCGTGCAATGTTTTTAAAATTCTTCCTGACACAAAAGACTTTCTTCCAGCAATAACTGCAAACTTCATAGCTTGTGCCATTTCAAATGGCTTCTTTGCCTTTGCGATTGCAGTATTGATTAAAACTCCGTCACAACCTAGTTCCATAGCGATAGCAGCATCTGAGGCTTGACCAATACCAGCATCAATTATAACAGGTAATTTGGTTTGATTTCTGATTATCTTTATATTTGTATAATTTTGAATTCCTAAACCAGATCCAATAGGAGCGGCTAATGGCATAATAGCAACTGCGCCTGAGTCTTCTAAACGTTTTGCCATTAAAGGATCGTCACTGCAGTAAACCATAACTTTAAATCCTTCCTTTGTTAAAATCTCTGTTGATCTCAAAGTTTCAATCATGTCTGGAAATAAATTTTTTTTGTCACCTAAAACTTCTAGTTTCACTAATTTCCAACCCCCTATTTCTCTTGCTAATCGCAAAGTTCTAAGTGCGTCTTCTGAAGTGAAACATCCAGCTGTGTTTGGGAGGTAAGTTATTTTTTTTGGATCGATATAATCCATCAGTATAGGTTTTTTTTTGTCAATTATATTTACTCTTCTGACTGCTACTGTTACGATTTCAGCGCCAGAATATTTAATTGCTTTTGCACATTCTGAAAAACTTTTATATTTCCCAGTACCTACAATTAACCTTGACTTAAATTTTTTATTAGCAATTTTAAAAAAATCTTTCATTACCCTCCACCTATAAAATGTACTATTTCAATTTTATCTTTATTTTTTAAATATAAATTTTTAATTGTTTTCTTATTTATTATTTCTTTATTTAATTCAATGGCAACTTTGTCTGTTGATAGTTTTAAAGACCTTATTAAATCGTACACTGATGTAACCTTTTGCAAAGATCTCGGCTTTCCGTTTAAAATAATTTTGATTTTTTTGGTTTTTTTCATTATGTATAGCTTATGAGTTCAAATATACTTTTTCTAAACGGTCCAAATCTTAATCTATTAGGCCAAAGAGAACAATCACAATATGGTTCTATTACTTATGAAGATTTAAAAAAAAAATGCGAAGAGAAATGTAAAGAACTTGATCTTAAAGTTGAATTTACTCAGTCCAATGTAGAAGGTGAAATTGTTTCTATAATACAATCAGCAAACGATAAATTTGATGGAATTATTATTAATGCTGCTGCATTCACTCATACATCCGTAGCAATCAGAGACGCGTTAGAAATATATAAAAAAAAGAAAATAGAGGTCCATATATCAAATATTTATAAAAGAGAGGAATTCAGACAAAAATCACTAATAAGTGATGTGGTAAATGGTGGAATTTTTGGCCTTGGAAGCGAAGGATATATTTTAGCCATAATAGCAATGCATAAACTTTTAATAAATGAAAATTAATAAAAAATTAATAAAAGAACTGGTTGATAATCTAGAAGAATTTAAGCTAACTGAGCTTGAATATTCTGAAAAAGATATAAAGATAAAAGTGTCTAGACAGAGTAAAGTAAGTCAAAATATAACGCCAGAAATTACAATTGAAAAAAATAATAAAAAAACAGAGCCTGTATCTGGAACTGAAATCAAGTCACCAATTATTGGGACAGCTTATTTAGCACCCGAACCTGGAGCAAAAAAATTTGTTGAAACTGGAAAAAAAATTAAAAAAGGTGACACTGTTATGATAGTTGAAGCTATGAAGACAATGAACCATGTTCCCTCTCCAAAAGATGGTGTTGTCAAGAGCATAAACGTTGAAGATGGTCAGCCCGTTGAATATGGACAGACTCTTGTCGTAATCGATTAAAAATGTTTAAAAAAATTTTAATTGCTAATAGAGGTGAGATAGCTGTTAGAATTATTAGGGCATGTAAAGAGTGGGGAATTCAAACAGTTGCAATACATTCAGATGTAGATAAAGAAAGTATGCATGTTAAATTAGCTGATGAGAGTGTTTGTGTTGGCTCACATCAACCTGCTAATAGTTATTTAAACATTCCTGCAATATTATCAGCGATAGAAATTACAAATTCTGAGGCAGTTCATCCAGGATATGGATTTTTGTCAGAAAATTTTAATTTTGCCAGTATGCTTGAAGAAAATAATATTAAGTTTATTGGACCGTCCTCAAAACTTATTAAAATGATGGGAGATAAAATTGAGGCAAAAAAAATTGCTAAAAAATATGGTCTACCTGTTATCGAAGGTTCAGAAGGTGGTATTTCAGATTTAGAAAGTGGTAAAAAGTTAGCTAAAGAAATTGGTTTTCCTATCCTAATAAAAGCTGCTGGTGGAGGTGGTGGAAAGGGAATGAAAATTGTTAGATCTGAAAAAGAATTTGATAACTTATTTTTGACTGCTAAGTCAGAAGCCAAAAAGTTTTTTGCAAATGACGAGGTATATATTGAAAAATTTTTTCAAAATCCACGTCATATTGAAGTTCAGGTACTTTCAGGAAAAAATCATACAGTTCACTTACATGAAAGAGATTGCTCCGTTCAAAGACGACATCAAAAATTAATTGAAGAAACTCCAAGTCCGGTTTTAACTGATGAAATTCGTAAAGATCTTTTCGATAGGACAGTTAATATGGTATCTCAAATTGGTTATGAGGGAGCTGGAACAGTAGAATTTATTTATGAGGATGGTAAGTTTTATTTTTTGGAAATGAATACTAGAGTGCAAGTGGAGCATCCAGTTACAGAGATGGTCACTGGGATAGATATTATTAAAGAACAAATATGGATTGCATTTACAGGAAATACTGCTTTAGAACAGTCTGATATTAACCCAAGAGGTCATGCTATCGAGTGTAGAATAAACGCAGAGGACCCAAGTAGAAATTTTCAGCCATCACCAGGGTTAATTGGAATGTGTCATCAACCATCTGGGTTTAGAACTAGAGTAGATAGTTCCATTTATCAAGGTTTTAAAGTTACACCTTATTATGATAGTATGGTTTGTAAGTTAATTTGCCATGGCAGAAACAGAACAGAGGCAATACAAAGAACTCTAAGATCTTTAGATGAATTTGTAATAGAAGGAATTACAACGACAATTAAGTTGCATAAAAAACTTTTGAATCACGAAAAATTTATTGACTCAAAATTTAATGTTACTTGGTTGGACAATGAAAAAATTGTTTAGTAACACTTTAAAATCCACAGATCATATACTGGGTGATCGAAAACTTGTATTGAAGGACTTGATGAAAAAGTCCAGCCATTAAAAACAAATACCTCATTGTTATCTTTATTATTAAAGTCTTTAACCTGCAAATAACTAGTTATTTCAGGATTATCGTCAAATTCAGAGTTTTTACATTTTAAAACTTTAATGATAAGATTTTTATATTTATGGTCTTTTCCTATTTCAAGTTTCAAAAGTTTGCTTTTTGAACTTAACTTATCTAAAAGTTTTATATCAATAAATTTTCCAAAATAATCAATATTTTCTGATGAAGAATAACCTGAAGTTGGGCTTAAAATAAATACTAATAATAAAGATAGATAAAATTTAATCTTTCCAAGTTTTATATTTCTTATAATCATTTTTGTTTTTATTTGGATGGTATGCTTTTGATGTTCCTGTCAAATTTGGTTTGTGTTCTTTCTGCCATTGAAATTTTTTTTGATCATGAACCTTTTCAATTTTATTTTGAGTGTAATGTATCCAAGAATACCACTCATTTGGTATTTTTGATGAATCAACTTCTCCATTATAAATAACCCATCTTTTACCTGACTTACTTTGATAATATTTATTACCGAAATTATCTCTGCCTTTAAATTTTCCAAATAAAATGGTGTGAAATCTTGTTCCAAGAGTTTGATGATTCCACCACGTAAAAATTTGTTTAACAAATGTCAACATAAAATATTTATTTTTTTCAATTCAAAATTGTAAAATTTAGATTAGACTAAAAATCAAATTTGTATATACATTAATTTGAAACAGACTCAAAACAATAAAGGAAAATTTTTATGGCAAAATATCTTGTAGAAACCTTTTATACATGCACTTTTAAAGTAAGTCATTACCTGGACAATATTAATGAAAATGAACTAGCCAACTTAGAAAAAAAAGAAGATGGGCAATTTGAAATTTTAGACATGAAAATCGATAATAGAAAAACAAAAAGTTTAGATAAATCTATAAAAAAAGTCGACAATTTGGAAAATAATCAGAATGAGGTTAAATTTAAGAAAACTTCTTTGATAGATGAGAAAAAAAATAAATTAAAAAATGGTTTTACAAAAAATCTAAGCGACTCAATAAACAAAAGATTTGGAATGCCCGACAGAAGAAAAGGCTATATTCAAAAAGCGACTATTGGCGACCATAAGGTTTATTTACATACAGGCGAATATGAAGATGGAAAAATAGGAGAAATTTTCATTGATACAAGTAAAGAAGGCGAGTTAGTTAAAGCACTTATGAATAACTTTGCAATAGCTATTTCTTTGGGACTTCAGTACGGAGTTCCGTTAGATGAGTATGTTAGTGCTTATGTCGACACTAAATTTGAGCCATCAGGAAAAGTTTTTGGAAATGATAGAATTTTGTCCGCCTCATCAATTTTAGACTATATTTTTAGGGAACTAGCTATTTCGTATTTAAATCGAGAAGACTTAGCACACACTCCATCAATAGGAAAGACTGAAACAAATGAAAATGACAATAGCCATCTTAATGAGGAAAACAGTGAGTTAATAAGAATTGTAAAAGATATGACTAGCAAAGGCTTTATAAGAAATGATTATAAGACAAAACTGGTTGATTTGTCAGACATTAGAATAAATCTTAAAGGCAAAAAGTAATTATTTTTTTTTATTGATACTTAATTTTAATTCTTTAAGTTGGTGATCATCAATTTCAGAAGGGGCATTCATCATAAGATCTTGAGCGTTTTGGTTCATCGGGAACATCGTAATTTCTCTGATATTTTTTTCATTAGCTATTAACATGACTAACCTATCGATGCCAGGTGCTATGCCACCGTGAGGAGGTGCTCCGTAACTCAAAGCATTAATCATTCCACTAAATTTTTCATCTACCTGCTTTTTATTGTACCCTGCTAAATCAAATAGTTTATACATCAGATCAGGTTTATGATTCCTTATTGCGCCTGAAGAAAGCTCAATGCCGTTACAAACAATATCATATTGATAAGCTTTTATATTAAGAGGTCTTGATAAATCTAATTTTTCAGTATCACCTTGAGGCATTGAAAAAGGATTATGACTAAACTTAATTTTATTCGTTTTTTCATCTAATTCAAACATAGGGTAATCGACTATCCAACAAAAAGCAAAAGCATCTTCAGATATTAAATTCAAATCTTCTGCTATTTTTTTTCTTGCTAAAGACAGGATATTTTCAACATCTTTTTTTTCGCCACATGACATAAAAATACTATCTCCATCTTTTGCTTCACAAATCTTCATAAGTTCTTCACATGCTTCGTTCGAAAAGAATTTACCTACAGGACCTTTTCCTGAAATTTTTCCACCTTCTTTAAGAAAAGTAAAATAAGCCAACCCATTTGAACCTTCATCCTTTGCCCATTTGTCAATATTGTCAAAAAAACTTCTTGGTTTGTCTCTTGTGCCAGGAGCGATTATAGATCTTACAATTTTTCCTTGTTTTGTAAGTTTCTTAAATAAATCAAATTTTACGTCATCTCTTGAAAAAATATCTGATATATCTTTTATTATAAGTGGATTTCTTAAATCTGGTTTATCTGTTCCGAACTTAAGTAATGACTCCTCGTATTTTATTTTAGGAAATTTAGTGTTTAGAATTTTTTTATTTGAAAATTCTTTAAAAAGTTTAATAAATAGTTTTTCAACAACTTTAAAAATGTCTTCCTGTTCAACAAATGACATTTCTATATCTAATTGATAAAATTCTCCTGGGCTTCTGTCAGCTCTTGCATCTTCGTCTCTAAAACATGGTGCGATTTGGAAATATTTATCAAATCCTGAAATCATTATAAGTTGTTTAAATTGTTGTGGCGCTTGTGGAAGGGCATAAAATTTCCCAGGATTTAATCTACTTGGAACTAAGAAATCCCTCGCACCTTCTGGACTAGATGAAGTAAGTATAGGAGTTTGAAATTCGTAAAAATTCATACTCTCCATCTCTTTTCTGATAAATGAAATAACTTTCGATCTTAAATTTATATTATTGTGAATTTGTTTTCTTCTTAAATCCAAAAATCTGTATTTCAACCTGATTTCCTCTGAATATTCCTGATCAGAAAAAACAGGTAATGGCAATTCTTTTGTCTTACCCAAAACTTCATATGATATGATTGAAACTTCTATCTCACCAGTTGAAAGGTCTTTGTTTATTGTCTGATCTTCTCTCTCTAAGACTTTTCCATCAATTTTGATAACCGTTTCAAGTTGAAGCTTCTCTAATTCTTTAAAATTTTTATTCTTATTGTCTACAACGCATTGTGTTAAACCGTAATTATCTCTCAAATCTATAAACAACAGGTTACCATGATCTCTCTTTTTATTAATCCATCCTGATAGTAAAACTCTTTCATTTTTATTATTTTTTGATAATTCTCCACATGTATGAGTTCTATATTTATTCAATTTAAGTCCTTAATAATTCTTTTATTATTTTCAAATTTATAGGTTTTTTTTTTTTTAAACTAATTTCATCAATTGTACATATAAAATCTGATATTTTACCATATGATCTTGGTATTCTTTGAATTATAAAATTAATTATTTTATTATCTAAAACCAGTTGATTATCAGATAGATTTTTTATTAATAAGGCATATACTAAATCATCATCTGGGTTAGTCATTTCAGCTACTAAACAGTTTTTTAATCTCGACTTTAAGTCATTTAAATTAAAATTCATTGTATTTACGGCTTTAGATGATGTTAATATTAAATATTTATTATTTTTCTCGACCAGATCTAACAAAGAATAAACTAGTTTTTCATCGCAGTTTGGCTCAAAATCCTCTAAAACAATATTTTCATAATTCTTTAAATTATCTAGAAAGTGTAAATCAAGATTTTTGCATAAAATTTTAATTCCACCTTTGTCCTCTAAAAAGATATTAGTCAAATGACTTTTTCCGGACTTTTTTTCTCCAAAAACATTGATAAACTTTTTTTCCCATTTAGGCCAACTATTCAACAAATTGTACGCAAAAAAATTACTTTGACTTACAAAAAAATCACTTTTATTAAAGTCATTATTATTTTTAAATTTAAAAATTTGCTGTCTTAGATCTTTTATTTTACTTTCCATATTTTTTCATCGATATTTAAATAAAATTGATTTTCTTCCATTAAAGCTAAAAATTGATCTGGTCTACCATTAAAAATAATCTTGTAAGTTGTCTCTTGATTGTTAAAGTTTGTTACAAAAAAATTCGAAACAAGGTCAATTTCATTTAAATATTTTTCAAGTTCTAAAATTTTGTTTGTTTCTTTTGAATTTATTATTAAATTTATCGGAAGTTTTATAGATGTATTGATTTGATTTGCTTTTTTCCATACATCCTCAAATAAAATTTTATTTTCTCTTATAATTAGATTCACTTTTTGATCCTCTAAATTACTAATTTCATTATATGATAAATTAAAAATTTTCATTTGGTTATTAAAAAATATTTTTGATAAAACATTAATTTTATTTTTGTTTTTAAAATAAATTGAAACAATATAATCTTTTAAGTCATATTTTTTAATAATTTCATCAAACTTAAAATTTTCTATGTCGTCTTTATTTTCATTTATCATTTTTAAATCAAACAAGTCATCTTCATGTAAAACAAAGTTAATTTGTGAACTTTGATCTTCAGATTGATTCCAATTTCTATAAAAAGGATTTTTTTCAAAAAGAAGAACTTTGTTTTCGTCATTGTCTATTAAAATCAAAATTGTTAAAAAGTTTTTTTTTTTGAAAATTGATGGAAAAATATTTTTTTTTTCAAAAAAATTTAGGATATTTGGTTTGTTAAAGTTAACATCAAGATTTACTAAATAGTTCTTATTTTGAAATTGTTCATTATTTATTGTGAATGAATCAATGAGATACTTAATATCCTGAAGGCTGGTATTTTTAATCTTATTTTGATCTTTTGACGTAATTAAACTTGAGACTAATTCATCAAAGGCTATGACAAATGCTTTATTAATTACTTTTTCTTTATCAAAATCTAAATTAAATGGTTCTTCAATCTGAATATCTTGAATTTTAAAAATTTTACTGATTGATAAAGATGGGTAGAAAATTACAAAAAGTAGTATAAATAAAACTAAAACTGGATAAGATAACTTTCTCGGAAATAAGTTTTTAAAATACATTTTAAATAATGAAAAAAGATAAATTTACATACCAAAAAAGCGGAGTAAACATAAATGCATCAAATAAGTTTATCAAATTTATATCAAACTTAACAAAAAAAGGAAATTCAAAGAACAAATTTAAAAATATTGGGGGTTTTGGATCAATAACTGCAATCCCTAAAAAGTTTGTTAATCCCTTGTTAGTTGCAAGCACGGATGGTGTTGGTACAAAATTAGAGATAGCAAACACTTTAAAAAAATTTGATACAATTGGAATTGATCTTGTTGCTATGTGTGTAAACGATATCTTAGTACAAGGTGCAAAGCCATTAATTTTTTTAGATTATATTTCAATTGATAAAATAAATCTTTCAAAACTAAAAAAAATAATAAAAGGTATTAAAAAAGGGTGTGATCAAAGTAATTGTCAATTAGTTGGTGGTGAAACAGCTGAAATGCCAGGAACATACTCTAAAGATAAGTTTGACCTGGCGGGTTTTTCTTTGGGTGTGGTAGATAAAAATAAAATTATAGGTAAAAATAAAATTAAGAGGAATGACTATATCTTAGCTATACCATCTAATGGCATTCATTCAAATGGATATTCATTAGTGAGAAATATTTTAAAGAAAAAAAAAATTAATATTAAAAAAAATAGTTTTTTAAAAAAAGAACTTTTAAGACCAACAAAGATTTATGTCAAAGAACTTTCTAAAATGTTTGATAAAAACTTGATTAATGGTTGTGTTAATATAACTGGAGGGGGAATTGCTGAAAATATAGAAAGAGTAATACCAAATAATTTGTGTGCAGAAATTAATTTAACATATTTAAAAACCCTTAAAATATTTAAATGGTTAAAGCTTATGGGAGTAAGCGATAAAGAAATGTTAAGAACTTTTAACTGTGGGGTCGGTTTTTGTTTAATTTTGAATAAAAATAAAATAAATGAAGTTAAGAAAATTTTTTCCAATACTTATAAACCATATATAATTGGGAGAATTATAAAAAAAAAAATTAAAGTCCATTATAAGGGCAAAGTTTCTTGGTAAATTGAGTAAAAATAAAGTAAATATTGCTGTTTTTATCTCTGGTAGAGGCTCAAATCTAAAAGCTTTAATCATTAATTCAAAAAAGAAAAAATTTAACTTTAAGGTAGCGTTAGTTATTTCAAATAATAAAGATGCTAAAGGTTTGCGTCACGCTAAAAACAATAAAATACCATCTTTAATTTTCGAAAATTTTGATTCAAAACTTATCGTAAATAAAATTTTTAAGATTTTAAAAAAAAAGAGAGTAATGCTTATATGCTTGGCAGGTTTTATGAAAATACTCAATCCATATTTCTTAAATAGATTTAAAAAAAAAATAATCAATATTCATCCATCACTATTGCCGAAATTTAAAGGGCTTAACACCCACCAAAGAGTTTTAAAAGCAAAAGAAAAATATACTGGTTGCAGCGTACATTTTGTATCAAAAAAAGTGGATGATGGAAAAATTATTTTAAAAAAAAAATTAAAAATCAAAAAAAAAGATACAATAAAAACTCTGGAGAGAAAGGTTTTAAAACTAGAACATGAAGCTTATTCTAAAGCTATAGAAAAAGTAATTTCTAATTTTTAAAAAAAAAATTTATTTCAGTTTGGGCATTTTCTTGACTATCTGAACCATGCACAGAATTTTTATCAATTGATAGTCCATATTTTTTTCTAATTGTTCCCTCCTCAGCTTTTTTAGGATCTGTCGAACCCATTAATCTTCTGTTTTCTGATACAGCATTAGTCTTTTCTAGTATCATCACTAAAATGGGTCCTGAGGATAAATAAGTACAAAGTTCGTTATAAAATGGTTTAGTTTCATGAACTTTATAAAATAGCTCAGCATCTTTTTTATCTAATTGAACTTTTTTTTGCTTAACTATTTTAAAACTATTTTTTATAAATAGTTCTTTAATTGGTTCTTCTAAATTTCTCTCTACAGCATCTGGTTTGATAATTGATAATGTTTGTTCTGTATCACTCATAGTTGTCTTCTATAAATTTATTTAAAAGTCTAACGCCATAGCCTGTAGCTCCTCCAGAATTTAAAGCTCCCGCATATTTTGAAAATGCCATGCCTGCAATATCAAGGTGAGCCCAAGGAGTATTATTAAGTATAAACCTTTGTAAAAATTCAGCGGCAGTTGTAGATCCTGCTCCACCAACATAGTTTATATTTTGCATATCTGCATTTTTTGAATTCATTAGTTTGTTATAATTTTCGTGTAAAGGTAATCGCCATGCCTTCTCTCCTACTTTTTCACCTGCTTGATGGATTTGTTTTGACAACTTATCGTCATTCGAAAAAAGTCCAGCATACTCAGATCCAAGTGCTACAACTATTGCACCAGTTAAGGTTGCTAAATCAACTATTAAATTAGGTTTAAATTTTTTTTCAGTAAAAGTTATTGCATCTGCTAGTACTAGTCTTCCCTCAGCATCAGTGTTTAAAATCTCTATTGTTTTTCCACTATAGGACTTTACAATATCACCCGGTCTCTGCGCATTGCCACCTGGCATATTTTCAACCAATCCAACAACACCAACCGCTTTTACTTTAGCTTTTCTTAGTGCTAAATTTTTCATTAGACCAACAACGACAGCTGATCCTGCCATGTCATAAGTCATATCTTCCATAAACCTAGCTGGTTTTAAAGATATTCCTCCTGTATCAAAACAGACACCTTTACCAACAAAAGCTAATGGTTTTGAACTAGATTTTTTTCCATTCCATTCTAAAGTAACTAAATAAGATCCTCTCACACTTCCCTGACCAACGCCCACTAAAGCATTGCAACCAAGTTTTTTTAATTTTTTTTCATCATAAACTGTAACCTTTAATCCAATCTTTTTTAATTTAAGTAGTCTTTTTGCATATTCATCTGGATGTAAAATATTTCCTGGTTCAGATACCAAATCTTTTGTGTAATTCACTCCTTGTTCTAAAGCATTAAATCTTTTTTTTATTTCTTTATTAATTTTTTTTACCATAAGAATATTCATTTTAAGTAATTTAATGCCTTTTTTTGATTTATACTTGTCAAAAGAATATGATTTTAATTTCATACCATGAATAAACTCGTATATTTTATCAATTTTTTGATTTATTAAAATTGTTTCTGAGACTATATGCACTTCAGAAATATCTTCTTTAATTAAATAATCAAAAAAGATTCCACCTGATTTTTCAATCTCATTAGAAGAAGACCCTTTTTTTAATGAAATCATTATAATTTTTTGTGTTGAATTTAGATTAAACGAATAATGGTCTTTTTTAATTTTCTTATTTTTTAAGATATCTTTAATTATTTGAATGTCACTTAATGGAAAAAATTTTTTAAAATGTCCAAAATCAAATTTTTCATTTGTAAAAAATGCTATGCAGCCTTTTATCCTGCTTAATTTTCCTTGTGATAAATAATTTTCTTTTAATTGCATAATTTTATGTTCAATTTTCTACTAAAACGTGTATATGTTTATTTTATAAAATTTCAATGAAAAAAATTATTTTTAAAAATTTTTTGTTAGAAACAACAATATTTTTTTTATTATCCTGTAGTTCTGTCGCACTAATTGTGTGGGTAATTCAAGCTGTTAATTATCTAGGTTTTGTAACTGAAGATGGTCATGGGTTTAAAGTATATTTTTTTTATACCCTTTTAAGTCTTCCAAAAATATTCAATAAACTTCTACCATTTATGTTTTTTTTCTCTGTATTTTTTACACTTGTTAAATACGAGGAACAAAACCAAATACTTATATTTTGGTCTAATGGTATCAAAAAAAAATCTTTCTTAAATGTTATTATAAATTATTCATTATTTTTTTTAATGATACAACTGATAATGAATATTTTTATAGTACCTTTCACTCAGGATAAGGCTCGCTCGTTTATAAGACAATCAAATATAGAATTTCTTCCTGCACTCATGAAACCAAAAAAGTTTATGGATACTGTTGAAAAGTTAACTATCTATATTGATAAAAAAAATGTAAATGGTGAATTTGAAAATATAATAATAAAAGACGAATATAATAAGACTGACTCAAGAATTATTTATGCAAAAAATGGATTTTTTTCCATTGCCAACGACGAAAATATCTTAATTTTAAATGATGGAAAAATATTAAATATCAATAAAGGTAAAACCACAGTTTTTGACTTTAATAAAACTCAGATAAATTTATCTCAATATAGTTCGAAAACGACTAAATTCCCTAAACTACAAGAAATTGATTTTAGAATTCTTACTAAGTGTTTATTCGCCACAGAGGATCAAAGAACAAATGTAATCTTACAAGACAGTAGCTCATATACCTTTCAATGCTCTAACACGACAAAGCAGCTTAACAATGTAGCCCAAGAGTTTTTTAGTAGAGTATTTAAACCTTTTTATATTCCATTGCTCGCTGTAATAGCTTGTTTATTATTAGTAAAATCTAAAAATTCTATTGGATATACAAAATATAAAATAAAAATTTTCACTTCAGGTATTATATTTTTATCTTTATCAGAAATATCTATAAAATTTTTTTCTATAGATTTAGCGCAAAACTTAATGATAATAGTATTGCCTTTATTTTTATTTTTTCTTCTTTATTTTTTTTATAGCAAGGAGTCAATTTCTAAAACATCATGATCTTTAAAGTATACCAAAATTATTTAGGAAAAACCTTTTTGATAACTTTCATAAAAGCAGTTTTTATTTTTATCGGGTTAGCATTTATTCTAAATATATTTGAAGAGATTAATTTTTTCAAAGATCTTGAAGTATCTTTAACATTGCCGATATTTTTAACATTTCTAAATATTCCATCAATTATTTTTGAAATATTCCCATTTATTTTTTTGATTGCAACACAATTTTTTTTTATAAGATTAATCGAGCAAAATGAAAATGTTGCTTTCAAAAACTTTGGTTTGAGTAATCTTAAAATTATATCATTGCTTTCTACGATAAGTTTTTTAGTTGGTGTGTTAATAGTTACTATTTTTTACAATTTATCGTCTAATTTAAAACACTCTTACTTAAATATTAAAAACTCTTACGCAAAAGATAATAAATACCTCGCTGTAATTACTGAAAACGGAATTTGGATTAAGGACGAAAATAGAGGAGTAACTAGTATTGTGAATGCGGAAAAACTAGACAATAAGTATTTAAAAAATGTAGATATAATACAATTTGATGAAAAGTTTAATTTTCTCCAAAATATTTCAAGCAAAGAAGTATTAATAGAAAAAAAAAATTGGAAGATTAAAAAAGGAATTATAAATAATGAGATTTCTTCAAATCAAATAATTAAAGATTATGAATTAATAACTAATATAAACTTTGAGGATATAAATTCATTATTTTCGAACCTGACATCGTTATCAATTTTCGAATTAGGAAAACTTAAAAAGAAATATGAAGATATAAATTATTCTTCAATAGAGGTTAATTCGGCATTGCAAAAAATACTAGCTTTCCCCGTTTATTTGACACTAATGACAATATTAGCGTCAGCAATAATGATGAATATTAAGCAAAATAGATCAAAAATTTTTCATCTGATTTTTGGTATCCTAATTTCTGTCATAATTTATTACTTAAGTTTCTTTTTTGAGGAACTTGGAAAAAATGAACAAATACCAGTAATGATATCAATATGGATACCATTGTTAATGATTTCTTTGATATCCTTAATTAGTCTTGTGAGAATAAATGAAAAATAAACCTCAGAATTATCTAATTTATATTTTTTTAAATTTGTTGATTTGTACTTTTGCATTTGCTGAGGATCTTAAATTCGAGGCAAATTCAATAGAAATTTTAGACAAAGATAGAAAAGTTATTGCAGAAAATGGTGTTAAAATAATTTCTGGAAAAGATATTGTTATTAATGCCGATAACATGGATTATGATAAAGTGTTACAGATTTTAAAAGCTTCAGGAAATATAACTGTGACAGACTCAATTAGAAATATTAAAATAAATAGTGATAAGTTAAATTATGATAAGAAACAAGAAAAGTTAGTTTCTTCTGGGAATGTTGTAATTAACCTTGAAAAAAGATATTTTCTAAAAACTCAAGAAGTTATTTTTGAAAAGGATATCGGCGAAATAAATATTAAAAGCCCGACTGAGATAAATGATAATTTTGGAAACTTTTTTAAAATAGAGGAACTAAAATATCTTATTAAAGAAAAATTATTAAAAACAAATAAAATAAAAATTATAGATGCGGAAAAAAATGAATATAGGTTTACTAATGCAATTATCGATTTCTCAAAAAACAAATTTATAGGAGATGGAGTTGAAATAGATTTTTTTAAAAATACTTTTGGAAATTCTCAAAATGACCCAAGATTAAAAGGAAATTATGTTTTAGGAGATGGAAATAAAACAATGATTAAAAAAGGAGTATTTACAACATGTAAGAAAAACAATGATTGTCCACCGTGGCAACTAAAAGCTCAAGAAATAGAACATAATAAAGAAAAAAAAATTATCAACTATAAAAATGCTTGGTTAGAAATTTATGAAAAACCAATTTTTTATTTTCCTAAATTTTTTCATCCCGATCCGACTGTTAAAAGACAGTCAGGTTTTTTAATTCCTGAAATTATTGAGTCTTCTAATTTAGGCATGTCTGTAAAAGTACCATATTATAAAGTAATTTCTGAAAATAAAGATTTTACATTTTCACCAAGAATTTTCTCTGAAAATGAGGGTTTATTCCAAAATGAATATAGGCAAGTTAACGAAAATTCTTCTCACGTATCTGATTTTAGCATTAAAAAAAAAGGATCAAGTTCAAAAACTCACTTTTTTTCTAATACACTTGCAAATTTAGATTTAGATTCCTTTGAGATAAGTGAACTAGAAGTGAATCTTGAAACCACCTCTCATGATACATATTTAAAATCTCATAAAATATCTTCTGAAATTAATAGCGATCAATCTTTACTAGACTCTTTTATAATTTTTAGAGGAAATAGTGATGACGTAAATTTTGAAACAAAAATACAAGCTTTTGAAGATTTAACCAAAGACAATTCTAGTGATAAATATGAGTTTCTTTTTCCAAGTTTTAATTTTTCAAAAAATTTCTCATCAGGTGAATATGGAAATATTGATCTAGTTTCAAATGGGTTTTATAAGAATTTTGAGACAAATATTTTTGAAAAAGTCTTAATAAACGACCTAAAATATTCATCCGATGTAAAGGTAAGCACATCTGGTTTTTTAAGAAAATTTAATATTCTTTTTAAAAACGTAACCTCTGAAGGCAAAAATTCCTCAGATTACAAAAATGATGTAAGTTCTGAAAATTATGGCTCACTATTTTACGACTTATCATACCCTATGAAAAAGAGTGGAAGTACTTATAATAGTTTTTTTACTGCAAAGAGCGGTTTTATGTTTAGTCCTAACTCCAATAAAGATTCAGTGAACTTGGATAGAAAAATAAATATTGGTAATATATTTTCTCAAAATAGATTGGCATTCGACGATTCTGTTGAAGGAGGAGAGTCTTTAACTTTGGGAGGAGAATACAGGTTGAGAAACAAAAAAAATGGCAATGATGTTATTATTGCTGGATTAGCAAGTGTTTTAAGAGATAAAGAGGAAAATAACCTTCCATCAAAATCTACGATAAATAATAAAGGTTCTGATCTTGTAGGATCTCTAACTTTTACACCTAATGGAAATTTAAAATTTGATTATAATTTCTCTATCGATAATGATTTTGAGTCTACAAATTATAATTTGTTTAAAACTGATATTTCAGTAAACAAATTTGTTACTTCATTTGAATTTCTTCAAGAAGATGATGAAATTGGAAGTGAAAGTTACTTAGCAAATGAAACAAAATATGAGTTTAATAGCTCCAACTCTTTAAAGTATAGAACAAGAAGAAATAAGAAAACAGATTTTACTGAATTTTATAACCTTATTTATGAATACAAAAATGACTGTTTAAAAGCAGCAATTCAATATAATAAAGATTATTATTCAGATAATGATATTAAACCAACTGAAGAATTATTCTTTTCTATTTCTATAATTCCATTCACATCAATAAACACACCGAGTGCAAAATAATGGTAAAAAAAATAAGATATTTTTTTTATTCATTGATGATAATGATGTTTTTTTCAACGTCGGTTTTAAGCAACATCTTTATAGTTTCAACTGTTAATGAGGAAATCATTACAAATATAGATGTTGATTCAGAAACAAAATATTTGATGGCTTTGAATCCATCTCTAAAAAAATTATCTAAAAGTGAAATATATGATTACGCTAAAAATTCAATTATAAATGAAAAAATAAAAAAATATGAGATTGAAAAATTTTACAAAATTAAACCTAATGAAGAATTATTAATTAAGATAATTTCAGACATCTACATAGGCTTAGGTATTGAAACTTTAGATGAATTCAAAAGTTACCTTAAAGAAAACTTTGTAAGTTTTGACCAAGTAAAAAAAAAGCTCTCGATAGAGATTGCATGGAATGATTTGATTATAGATAGATTTCAAAATGAAATAATTGTGGATGTTAAAAAAATTAAGGACGATATTGAAAACAAAATTAATGTAACACAAGCAGAAAAATTACTTCTCTCAGAAATTATTTTTACTGTAAATGAAAAAAAAAATATTGAAAATAAATTTAATGAACTAATTGAAAGTATTGAAAAAATTGGGTTTGAAGAGACTGCAAGGATTTATAGTCTATCAGATAGTAGAAAGGATGGTGGAAAAATTGGTTGGATTTACTCAAGTCAATTATCAAATGAAATTTATACTAACTTAAGTAAAATAAAAATAGGCGAATATACAAAGCCTATTGTTGCGCCAGGGGGGTTTATAATTTTAAAATTAATCGATAAAAAATTAGAAGAAGTTAAAGTTGATAAAAAAGAACAACTTAATAGAATGATAGAATTCGAGAGAAATAAACAGCTCACCAGATTTTCAACATTGTATTATAAAAGAGTGTTTAATAACGCAGTAATAAATGAAAAATAAAACCATTGTCATTGTACTGGGTGAGCCAAAAAGCACTTTTGTTGAGATATTATTAAAAGTATTTAATAAAAAATTTTTAAAAAAAAATAGTTACAAAATTATAATAGTTGGTTCAAGGAAAATCTTTGATAATGAAATTAAAAAACTTAATAAGTCTTTAACAATAAAAACTTTTTCTGAAAAATTTTATAATCTCAAGAAAAATAAAATTTTATTTTTAGATATTCCTTATAACCAAAATAAAAATAAAGGTAACCGTGATTATTTGAATAGATGTTTTGACAAAGGTTTATATCTTATTAAAAAATTTAAATTTAGAGCTTTCATCAATGGGCCAATTTCAAAGTCCAATTTTCTAAAAGGAAAATATCCAGGCATTACAGAGTTTATTGCAAAAAAAACAAAATCTAAAAATGAAGTTATGTTAATTTTTAACCAAAAGTTAAGTGTTAGCCCTCTTTCCACTCACATACCCATTAAGGATGTAACCAATAAAGTAAAAAAAAAATTTATAATTAAGAAAATTTTAGAAATAAATAAATTTTATAAAACTTATTTAAAAATAAGACCTAGAATTGCGATAACAGGACTGAATCCTCATTGTGAATCCTTTAAGGGAATAAATAAAGAAAAAAAAGAGATAATACCTGCTATTAAATATTTGTCCAAAAAACAGGTAAGAATTTTTGGACCCTTTTCCGCAGACACTATATTTATGAAAACAAACAAAAAAAAATATGATGTAGTTTTTGGAATGTATCATGATCAAGTTTTATCACCAATGAAAACACTCTATGGTTTTGATGCAATAAACATTACACTGGGTCTACCATTTATAAGAATTACTCCAGACCATGGCCCAAATTTTAAAATGTATGGAAAAAATAAATCAAATCCTAAGAGTTTGATTGAAGCTTTTAAGTTTATAACTAGATATGTTAAATAGACCAAAGAAAAGTTTGGGACAAAACTTCTTACACGATCAAAATATTTTAAAAATAATAGTCAAGCAAGGAAACATAAAAAATAATGATCAAGTCTTGGAAATAGGCCCGGGTACAGGAAATCTTACCGCACATATAATTTCTCAAAAACCGAAAAAAATTTTTTTAATAGAAAAAGATAAAGTACTTTCAAATGAATTAAAAAAAAGATTCGAAAGTAAAGTAGAAATAATTACTAATGATATTCTTGAGATTTCATCTGACTTTTATAAAAATAAGAACTTTATAATATTTGGAAATTTACCCTACAATATATCCACTAAGATTTTAACTCAATTTTGCTTAGATGAATTTTTATTAGTGACAAAATTGGTATTGATGTTTCAGAAAGAAGTTGCAGATAGAATAATTGCAAAAGTTAACACAAATAAATACGGTCGTCTAACAATCTTGGCTAATTGGAAATTTAATATTAAAAAAATTTGTGATGTAAGCCCAAATTCTTTTTTTCCAAAACCTAAAGTTCAGAGCTCTATTTTAGAGTTTTTGCCAAAAAAAAAGAAATTTCTTATAAAGGATCCTAAAAATATTGGAAAAGTAACAAATGTTTTTTTTAGTCAAAGAAGAAAAATGATTAAAAAACCAATTAATATTCTTTTTAAAAAAAGTTTTGATTATTCTAAATTTAATATAAATCCTTTTGATAGACCCCAAAATATTTCAATTGAAAAATATTTTGAGATTACAAAAGAATTTGAGAACTCTTTAAGTTAATTTATCAATATGTTTTTTAATATAATTAATATTGTATTCTATAGGTAATGCATTTATTTCACTATTTATTAAGTTAAATATTTCTTGATAACATTTTTCTAAATCTTTATTAATTATTACGTAATTATATCTTTGCCAGTGTAGAACATCTTTATCAAATTGTTTCATCCTCTCTTCAGCGATCAACTTATCTTTCATATCTCTATTTGAGAGTCTTTTGTACAAAATATCTTTACTTGGAGGTAAAATAAAAAAAGTTATCAGTTTAAACTTTAACTTTTTTTTTATAATCTGATCAGTTCCTTGCCAGTCAATATCAAATATTACGTTCTTTCCATTATCCAAATTTGAAATAACATTTGATTTTGTAGTACCGTAAAAATTATTAAATACTTTTGCGTATTCAAGAAATTCATCTTGATTGATCATTTTCATGAACTCAGTCTCATTTACAAAAAAATAATCTTTGCCGTTAATTTCGTTAGATCTGGGTTTTCTAGTTGTGTGCGAAATTGAGGTAATATAATCATTCCTTTGCGACAAAAGTTTAACTAATGTTGTTTTGCCGGCACCTGACGGGGATGAAAGAACTATCATAACCCCTTCTTTCTTTGAAGGCATTAATAACTAATTACTTTTACTTTCTATAAACTTAATTGCATCACCTACAGTTAATATCTTCTCAGCTTCACTATCGGAAATTTCTGATCCAAACTCTTCCTCGAATGCCATTACTAATTCAACTGTATCTAAACTATCAGCACCTAAGTCATCAATGAAACTTGATTCTTCAGTTACTTTGGCTTCATCTATTCCTAAGTGATCTGCAACTATTTTTTTTACTTTACTTGATATTTCTTCTGCCATTTTGATCCTTTGTTTGATTTTTTCTTAATAAATAAAAAAGAACTTTTGTCAACCCAAATACATACCTCCATTAACATGAATAGTTTCACCTGTTATGTAATTTGATAAATCTGAAGATAAAAAGGCGGTTAGATAAGCTACATCTTCAGGTTTTCCAAGCCGAGATGATGGGATTTTAGATAAAATCATATCTTTGTGTTTCGGATCAATTTTTTCAGTCATTTTTGTTTGAATAAACCCAGGAGATATACAATTAATATTTATATTTTTTTTTGCATACTCTAAAGCTAAACTTTTACTCATACCAATTATTCCAGATTTGGAAGCGGCATAATTTGCTTGACCTACATTGCCAGTGTGACCAACTACAGACGTGATATTAATTATTTTTCCGTATTTATTTTTTATCATTTTTTTTAAAAAAAATTTACTTAAAAGGAAAGTTGAAGTTAAATTTAAATTTATAACTTCGTCCCATTCTTCTTTCGACATTCTAAGAGATAAATTATCTTTTGTTATACCTGCGTTATTAACTAGAATTTCTGGCGCTCCATCAAATAATTTACAAGTATCTTCAACAAACTTTTCAATATCAGAGTGTTTCGAAATATCAAATTTTAAAATTTTTACATTAGTAAAACTTTTTTTTATCAAATTTAGTTTTTCCTCATTTGTTCCGGTGCACAAAATATTTGCTCCTAAATTATGAAAATTTTCAACGATTGAATTTCCAATACCTCCAGTGGCTCCAGTAAGAACAATTTTTTTATTTTTTAAATTAATCATTTGCTAAAGCTTTCATATCTTCTTCATTGTTAATAGAAGTAATCTTTGTATCTCTATTTATTCTTTTAATCAATCCAGATAACACTTTTCCTGGGCCAATTTCTATAAATTTATTAATTCCATCCTTAAGCATGAAGTTTATACTTTCAACCCATCTAACTTTTTCCTCAATTTGTAATATTAAGAGTTTTTTTATTTCTTGAGGAGTGGACGTAGAGCGTGCAGTTACATTCGAAACAATTGGGCTTTCAAGCTCTTTCATTTCAAGGTCTAAAATGTATTTTGACATATTTTCAGAAGCACTTTTCATTAATTTACAATGAAATGGAGCGCTCACTTTTAGTTTTATATTTTTAATTTTTTTTAAATTAAGGTCTTCGGAAAATTTTTCGATATCTTTAATAAGACCACTAACAACAACTTGTTGATTTGAATTATCATTTGCAATAAAGCATTCGTAATTTTTTTTATTTTCATTTAAAATTGTTTCAATAGTTTTAATATTGCTTCCCATTACTGCAATCATCCCACCCTCTGAGTTAGGAATAGCTTCTTGCATAAATTTTCCCCTTTTTTTTAAAATCCTTAAAGCATCTTCAAAAGAAATTGAGTTCGCGCACGCTAACGCTGTATATTCTCCAAGTGAATGGCCAGCAAAATGTTTTGCATTTTTAAAGTTAAACCCAAATTCTTTTTTTGTAACTTGAAATATTGAATAACTAGCAAGAAAAATTGCTGGCTGCGTATTTTCAGTCAAATTTAAATCATGTTCTGGTCCATCAAATATTATTTTTTTTATTGGTGTTTCTAAAATCTGATCTGCATCATTTATTAATTTTTTAACTAAATCATATTTATGGTATAATTCTCTAACCATTCCAACTTTTTGGGAACCCTGGCCTGGAAAAACTACTGAAAACATCTTTTTTTTAATTTTTTGTCTTGTAATAAAACTATTATAATAGTATATCCATTTTTTTTATATAATTATATGACAAGCCTATACGAACATACTATTATTACTAGACAAGACACTAGTCCAGCGCAAATAAAAACGATTAAAGACAAATATAGTACTTTGATCACTGAAAACAAAGGGAAGCTTGTTCAAACACAAGACTGGGGTTTAATGAATTTATCTTATTTAATTAAAAAGAATAAAAAAGGTAATTATATACATTTTAAAATACAAGGTGATGGTAGTTTGATAAAGGAATTAGAAAAAAGTGAGAGAATAGACAAAAACTTGTTAAGATTTGTGACTATTAGAGTAAAAAAATTTGATTTGAACGAAAATTATTTTTCTAATGATGAAAAAACTTTAGAATCAAAGAAAATAAAAAATAAAGCCAAAACGAATGAAAAATAGAAAAAGTAATCAAAAAAAGAATAAATCAAATAATTTCTCAAAGCTAAGTATATTTCAACCAAACAAATTTAAATTAAAAAAAAGCTGTCCGCTGTCTCTAAAAGATTCACCAAAGATAGACTACAAGAATATAAAACTACTTAAAAGATATGTATCTGAAAACGGTAAAATTTTACCATCAAGAATAACTAATGTTTCTCAGAAAAAACAAAGGGAGCTATCTTTATCAATTAAAAGAGCAAGAAATTTAGCTTTAATTTGAAATGAAAGTTATTTTATTAGAAAATATTTCCAAAATTGGTGCCATAGGTGACGTAATAAATGTTAAAAGGGGTTTTGCCAGAAATTTTTTAATATCAAATAAAAAAGCTCTTTACGCTTCTAAAGAAAATATTAAACATGTAGAGAAAAAAAAAGATGAACTTTCAAAAAAAGATTTGGAAAAGAAAAAAATAGCGAAACAAATTTACGAAAAATTGAATAACAAGATTTTCGAGGTTAAGAAATTAGTGACAGAAAATAAAGACTTGTATGGGTCGATAAAACCTACTGAAATATCTAAGCTTATTCAAAAAAAGGAAGGTCAAGATATAAAACCTTCATCTATACAACCATTGAAAGAAATTAAATCTGTAGGAGCATTTAAGGTTAGAGTTAACCTTCACTCTGAAGTTCAGGCTGAAATAAACATCAAGGTTATTCCAGAAGAAAATATAAAATAATTATACAATCTTTTCCCCAATAGCTTTTATTCATTCTTTAATTAAAAAAAGATTGTATAAATTAGTTGTGAGTAGAAACATAAGTTTAATTAAAGAAAATTTCAAAGAATTGCCTAATAATATAGAAGCTGAACAATCAGTTATTGGATCTATATTGACGCAAAATGAAATGTTCGATGAGGTTAACTCTATTATCACTGAAAAAAATTTTTTTGATCCATTGCATCAAAAAATTTTTGGAGCAATTCAAAATCTTATCTATAAGGGGTTATTAGCAAACCCAATTACACTCAAAAATTATTTTGAAAATGAAAAAGATGAATTGGATGTTCCGGAGTATTTAATAAAAATTACCAAGTTTTCTACCTCGGTGAGACAAACAATTGAGTACTCTAAAATTATATATGACATGTTTGTAAGAAGAGAATTAATTAAAATTTCTGAGAATATTATTGATAGCGCAAAATTAAATGACATAAATATTAATGGAAAAACTATTATAGAAAACTCAGAAAAAATACTTTATGACTTAGCTGAAAAAGGAACTTTAAGCTCTAATATAATTAAGTTTGATGAAGCTGTGAGACAAACAATAGATATGGCTTCTAATGCATACAAAAATGAAGAGGGTATTGTTGGTGTTCCCACGGGCTTACGGGATCTAGATGACAGATTAGGTGGTTTACATAAATCTGATTTGGTAATTATTGCTGGAAGACCTGCCATGGGTAAAACTGCTTTAGCAACTAATATTGCTTTTAATGCTGCAACAAGTATTCAAAAAGCAAATAGAAAATCTTGTATAGCATTTTTTTCTCTTGAAATGTCTTCTGAGCAATTATCAACAAGAATTTTAGCGGAACAATCAAGAATAAAATCAAATGATATTAGAAGAGGAAAAATATCTGAAGAACAATTTGAGCAGTTTTTAGAAACATCAAAAAATATTTCAGAATTGCCACTTTACATAGACGAAACACCAGCAATCACCATTGCAGCGCTATCTAATAGGGCTAGAAGAATTAAAAGACTATATGGTTTAGATATGGTTGTGGTTGATTATATACAATTGATGAGAGCGTCAAATTTTAAAGAAGGAAGAGTTCAGGAGATTTCTGAAATTACCCAAGGACTTAAAGCTCTTGCAAAAGAACTTGCTGTGCCTGTTTTGGCTCTTTCGCAATTATCTAGAGCAGTTGAAACAAGAGATGATAAAAAACCTTTATTATCTGATTTAAGAGAGTCTGGATCTATAGAGCAAGATGCAGATGTTGTAATGTTTGTCTACAGAGAATCTTACTATCTAAAAAGTAAAGAACCCAGGCCTGCGACTGTTGAACATGCAGAATGGCAAGCCAAAATGAATGAAATTTCGCATTTAGCAGAGTTGATAATTGGTAAACAAAGACACGGTCCTACCGGCAAAATCACATTAGAATTTGAGGAAATGTTTACTAAATTTAATGACGCTTCAAATACTTAAATATAAGATATATATTTAGTAATGTTTTCTAATCTATACCAATCACTAATTTTAAAAAATCCACGTATAGTCTTTTTAATATTAATTTTTGTTACCTCTTTTTTTCTAATTAATACAAAAGATTTTAGGCTTGATGCATCTTCAGAAACTTTACTTATAGAAGGGGATCCAGATTTAGAATACCTAAAAGAGATAAATCAAAGATATAAGTCTAAGGATTTTTTAGTTCTTACATTTATACCGAAAGAAGCTTTAACATCTGAAAGCTCGATTAATAATATCTTAAGTTTAAAATATAAGATACAGAGTCTAGATTGGGTTGATAGTGTCGTTACAATATTAGATGTTCCTCTACTTGAAAGTTCAGATGAACCACTTATGGATCGTATTAAAAATTTTAGAACTTTGAAAGATGAAAATATAGACAAGGACCGAGCATTTAATGAAATTTTGAATAGTCCAGTTTTTAAAAACTTGGTGATAAGTGAGGATGCAACAACCACAGGTATTATAGTTAATTTAAAAAGAAAAAAAATTTTAGAGTCATCTGCATTTGATAATAAAAAAGAATTCGAGGAATACAAAGATAAACTAAAATCTGAGAATCATGAAAATATTGAAGAAATAAGAGACGTAATTGACTCTTTTAAAGATATTGGAAGAATTCATCTAGGAGGTATACCGATGATTGCTGATGACATGATGACATTTATTAAAAAGGATATTATTGTGTTTGGTATCGGTGTTTTTGTTTTTATTATAATTACTTTGTGGTTTGTTTTTAAAAAAGTCCTTTGGATTACAATTCCAATCTGTAGTTGTTTTTTTGCAGTAATAATAATGATTGGATTTTTGGGTTTAATGAACTGGAAAGTCACAGTTATATCATCAAATTTTATAGCCATGATGTTGATACTTACAATGGCTATGAACATTCACATAAGCACAAGATATATTCAGTTAGCTAAAACTCATTCAGATCTTAATAATTTCGAAGTTTTAAAAATCGCAACATCTAAAATGGTTTGGCCTATAATTTACACTGTGTTAACAACAATTTGTGCTTTTCTCTCCTTAATTTTTAGTGGCATTAAACCAATTATTGATTTTGGATGGATGATGACTTTTGGATTGATAACTTCTTTTTTAATAACTTTTACATTACTTCCTGCATTGCTAGGAATTTTTTACTCAAAAGAAATCGATATTCACGAAAAATCTTTATCTTTCTTAACTGATCCACTTTCTAAATTTTCAATAGAAAAAACAAATTTAGTATTTTTAGTCTCAATTTTTTTGATTATTTTTAGTATTTTTGGAATATCAAAATTAAAAGTTGAAAATAGTTTTATAAATTATTTTAGTAAAGATACTGAAATTTATCAAGGTATGAAATTAATTGATGAAAAACTTGGTGGAACGACGCCTTTGGAAATTATTTTAAAATTTTCTGGAAAAAAAAATAATGAAACTGCTGAAGAAGATGACGAGTTTAAGGACTGGGATGACGAAGGTGGTGATGAAAGTAAGTATTGGTTTACAAAAGATAAAATTGATAAAATAAATAAAGTTCATAATTACTTAGAAAATACGGAACACGTTGGAAAAGTACTGTCTTTTTCATCGATTATTCAGGTAGCTACAAAATTAAATAATAACAAAGAACTAGGGACTTTAGAGATGGGGGTCTTGTATAGTAAAATTCCTGAAGCAGTTAAAAATGAAATTATTGACCCTTACATTTCAATTAAAGATAATGAAGCTAGAATAAGTTTGAGAATAAAAGATTCATCTAAAAATTTAAGAAGAAATGAATTAATTAAAAAGATTAATTTTGACATGCAAAATGAAATTGGTTTAAGTAAAGATGAATTTAAATTGGGAGGTGTTCTAATTTTATTTAATAATCTTTTACAAAGTTTATTTAAGTCTCAAATATTAACTTTAGGCCTTGTTATGTTTGGAATTATGGCAATGTTTTTAGTATTGTTTAGAAATTTTAAAATTTCTTTAATCGGTGTTG
This sequence comes from uncultured Pelagibacteraceae bacterium, assembly GCA_902623785.1. Lineage (GTDB taxonomy): Bacteria > Pseudomonadota > Alphaproteobacteria > Pelagibacterales > Pelagibacteraceae > Pelagibacter. The sequence continues at coordinate 128,131 of CACNVG010000001.1, read as the reverse complement.
TCCCAAATTTCATTGCTGCATTTTCAATTTTAGGCTTAATAGGAGTTTTGGGTATCCCGCTTGATATGATGACAATAACCATAGCCGCTATAACAATCGGGATTGCTGTTGATAATAGTATTCACTACATCTATCGTTTCAAAGAGGAATATGAAAAAAATAAAAACTACGAAGACTCAATAAGATTGTGCCACTCTACAGTAGGCGTAGCAATATTAAACACATCAATTACTATAATTTTTGGTTTCTCAATACTTGTTCTTTCTAATTTCATTCCTACAATTTATTTTGGAGTTTTTACAGGAATTGCAATGTTTTTAGCAATGATACTAGTGCTTACTTTATTACCTAGTTTAATTTTATACATTCAGCCATTTGAAAAAAATTAAATGTTTGATCAATTTTTAGATTTTTTTGATAAATTTCAATTGTTCGACCTCATTTATCTAATTCTGACAATATTGTCTTTAATTAGATGTTCATCTAAAGGTTTTGTTTTGAGTGTACTATCAGCTAGTAAATGGTTATTTTCTTATGTTGTTGCTCTTTATTTATTTCCAAAAGCAAAACCTTTTGTTGAGGGCATTTTGGATAACGAATATGTTTTAGATATTGTGTTAGGTGTAAGTATTTTTATAATTGTTTTATTCATTGTTTTAATGATTAACAAAGGAATCGGTAAAGCGGTAAGTTACTCAGGAATTGGTACTTTAGATAAAATATTTGGATTCTTTTTTGGATTTTTAAGAGCTTACGTTATTTCAGTATGTATTTTTGCAACAATAGACATCATATATAATCATAATAAATGGCCAATAAATCTTGACCAATCAATAAGCTTTCCTTATGTTCTCAAGGGAAGCAATTATTTAATAAAAGAATTCCCAAATGAAGAAAATTACCAAGATACTAAAGAGAAAGTTCAAGAACTTTAATCCAAAACTAAAAGAGGAATGTGGTGTTTTTGGTATAAGTGACAACCAAGACGCATCAACACTTTCTACACTTGGTTTACATGCTTTACAACATAGAGGACAAGAAGGTTGTGGAGTCGTAACCTTTGATGGAAAAAAATATCACTCAGAAAAAAGATTTGGATTAGTCGGTGATAATTTTAATAAAGAAGAAGTTTTAAAATCTCTACCAGGTAGTTTTGCTATTGCTCACAATAGATACAGTACTACTGGAGGTACAACGTTAAGGAATATTCAACCTTTTTACGCAGACACAAATACTGGAGGAATAGGAGTGGCTCATAATGGTAATCTTACAAATGCAATAACTCTTAGAAAAAAATTAGTTGAAGACGGAGCAATTTTTTATACCACGTCTGATACTGAAACAATTGTCCAGTTAATAGCAAGATCAAAAAGAGGAAAGGTTATAGATAAAATAATTGATGCCTTGTTTCAGATACAAGGAGGCTATGCCCTCGTAATGTTAGCAAGAAATTTACTTATTGGAGTAAGAGATCCTTTTGGAATTCGACCTCTGGTTATAGGAAAAATAAAAGACTCTTATGTTTTTGCTTCTGAAACTTGTGCATTAGATATTATAGGAGCCAAATACATCAGAGACGTTGAAAATGGTGAAATTGTTTATGTTGAAAATAAAAAACTTATTAGTTTAAAACCATTTCCATTAAAAAAAATTAGACCATGTGTTTTTGAGTACATCTACTTTTCAAGACCAGACAGTATTCTCAATGGAAAGTGTGCATATGAGTATAGGAAAAATTTTGGAGTGGAGCTTGCAAAAGAAACTAGTATTGATGCTGATTTAGTAGTTCCTGTTCCAGACTCAGGGAATGCTGCAGCTATTGGTTATAGCCAACATGAAAAAATTAATTTTGACCTCGGTTTGATAAGAAATCATTATGTGGGAAGAACTTTTATTGAACCAGCCCAAAAAATAAGAAGCCTCGGAGTTAGATTAAAATTAAATGCAAATAAATCTACCATTAAAAATAAAAAAATTATCTTAGTTGATGACTCTTTAGTAAGGGGTACGACCTCATATAAAATAGTAAAAATGTTATATGACTTTGGAGCAAAAGAGGTCCATGTGAGAATTGCGTCACCTGAAATTAGATTTCCAGACTTTTATGGTGTTGATACACCTACCAAAAAAGAACTTTTAGCAGCTAATAAAACCAATGAAGAGATTTGCAAATATATAGATGCAAAATCTCTTAAATTTTTAAGTGTTGATGGTTTGTATAGAGCAATGGGTTATGAGAAAAGAAACGCAATATACCCACAATTAACTGATCATTATTTTACAGGTGATTATCCTGTAAAATTAATTGATAATCTAGGAGACAATAAAGTGACACAGTTGTCTTTATTGAGTACAAAGTCTAATAATTGAGTATGAAAAAAGTAAATTTTACAGAAATGAAAAACGGCTCTAAAGAGGACTACCTTTTTCTAGACAAATTAGAAAAAGAGTATGTTGGTGAGACGGCTGATAGAATATTAAATTTTTTATCTAGAATGACGACAACTTTAGAAGGTTATAAGATCACTAGATTAGAGCATTCCTTGCAGAGTGCTACGAGAGCTTTTAGAAATAATGAAAGTGAAGAGATGGTTGTTGCGTGTTTATTGCATGACATTGGTGATGAGCTAGCTCCTTTAAACCATTCAGAATACGCTGCTTCTGTATTAAAGCCTTATGTATCTGAAAAAACACATTGGATCATTGAAAAGCATGGTGAATTTCAAATGTATTACTACGCGCATCATCTAGGGGCTGACAGATTTAAAAGAGAAAAATATAAAGATCATAAATATTATCAAGATACAATAAATTTTTGTGAAAAATATGATCAATGTTCGTTTGATCCAGAATATAAAAGCATGAAGTTAGAGGAATTTGCACCAATGGTGAAAAGAATATTTGCAAGAAAACCATATTCTTCACTTTAAAAAAACTTTGTTTTCAAAAAAAATGTTTACCAAAAAAAAAGAAATTATCGAATATTTTAAGTCTGGGATAAAAAATACTAGAAATTTTAAGATTGGTGTGGAGCATGAAAAGTTTTTATTCAATAAAGATACCAACAAAAGAGTTGATTATTTAAAGATCAAAGAAATGTTTTCCGCTTTAATGGAATTTGGATGGAATCCTGTTTTTGAGAGAGAAAATATTGTTGCTTTAAGCAAAGGTGGAAGAAATATTACTTTAGAACCAGGGAATCAAATTGAGTTATCTGGAGATAAGTTAAATAATATGCATGAAGCATGCGCGGAGTCACAAAATTATTTATTCGAACTCAAGCAAGTAACAAAAAAATTAAATATGAATATAGTTAGCGCAGGATTTGATCCTATATCAAAATTAAACGAAATTCCCAATAATCCGAAACAAAGATATAAACTAATGACACAAGATATGCCTTTAGGTGGCGAGTTAAGTTTAGATATGATGTATCGAACATGTGGAACTCAACTTAATATAGATTTTAATTCTGAGGAAGATTTTATTAAAAAATTTAAGATAGTAAATTCTATAGTCCCTATTGCAATCTCCCTTTTTGCTAATTCCTCAATTGTTGAAAAAAAAAATAGCAACTATTTATCTTATAGATCTAAAGTTTGGCAAAGTACTTCGAGAGCCGGCTTACCCAAATTATTTTTGGAAAATTTAAATTTTGAGAAGTATGCAGATTTTGTAATAAATTTTCCAATATTATTTTTAAAACGTAATGATCAATATATTTCCGGTAAAAAATATATTTTTAAAGATTTTATGGAAGGAAAAATCGATGAAATTGATAATAGACTTCCAGCGCAAGAAGATTTAGCAACTCATTTGAGTACAATTTTTACCGAAAATAGACTTAAAAAATATATTGAGATAAGATCTATGGACTCATGTGGCTGGGAATGTTTGTGTGCAGGACCCGCTTTTAACATAGGTATTCTTTACGGAAATTTAGATGAAGTTCACGAATTAGTTTCCAAGTGGGATAAAGACAAAATAATTAATGCTTATTTGGAGGCTCCGAAAAAAGGGTTTAACACTCAATTAATGGGTAAAGATCTATATTATTGGTCTTCCATCCTACTTAATTTAGCTAGAAAAGGATTAGAAAATAGAGATATTTTAAATAAAAAGGGAAATAATGAAACAGTCTTCTTAAACCACTTACAAAAAGTAATTGATAATAAAATTACAAATGCAGATCATATGATTAGCAAATTTTCAAAAAATGAAAATTTAGATGAATTATATGACAAATAAAATTGTTGCTATTCAAGGAGATATTCCTTCAAAGTTAAATCCTGAAACAGATACCAGTATTTTTTTGGCTAATGAGATTCAAAATAAAAGATATAAAATTTTCTATTACGAACCAAAAAATCTTTCAATTATTAATTCAAAAGTGGTGGCTAAAGGATGTTTTATAACGATTAATTATAATAAAAAAAAATTCTTTAAAATTTTAAAAAAAAAGACTCTTGAACTTGTAAAATGTAAGTTTATTCTCATTCGTCAGAATCCACCATTTAATCTTGAGTATATCTCAACAACTTATATTTTAGACTCGATAAAAACTAAGGTTAAAATAATAAATGACCCAACATCTATTAGGAGTATTTCTGAAAAGTTATACTCATCTAGGTACCAAAAGTATATGCCTAACACTATATTTACTCAAAACATTAATGAAATTAAGGCTTTTTTTAAAAAAAATAAAAAAGTAATCTTAAAACCAATTCATGGTTACAGTGGAAATGATATTCATTTATTAACCAGATTTAAATCAAATTTAATTAAAAGATTTGTTAAAAAAAATGGTCATATTATGTGTCAAAAATTTCTTCCAAAAATAAATAATGGAGACAAAAGAGTTTTTGTTATTAACGGGAAATTATGTGGTGTTATTTCAAGAATTCCAAAGAAAGGATCATTTTTGAGCAATATGAGTAAGGGTGCGAAAGTAATCAATACAAAATTGACTAAAGTAGAAAAGCAAATTTCAAATTTAATTGCTAAAAATTTGAAAAAAGAAAATATTTTTTTTGCTGGAATTGATTTCATTGATCAAAAGCTTAATGGTGATATAAATGTTACATCACCCACAGGAATAAAAACTTACTATGATCTATCAGGTAAAAATCTAGCAAAAACTTTTTGGAAAGAACTTGGAGTATGAATAGTTTAACTGACCAAAAAAAAGGGTCTTTGATGGCTTTTGTGGCTGTAATGTTTATAACACCAGACTCTTTATTTATTAGGCTATCTAATGTTGAGACCTGGAGTTTGGTTTTTTATAGAGGCATCATACCGTTTGTTTTAGTTTTTATTGGAATGCTTTTAATTTACAGATTAAAATTTTTTAATTTATTAAGATCAAATGGCTATTATGGTTTTGCCTACGTTTTAACCTTTTCAGTTACCAACATTGCTTTTGTTGTTTCGATCCAAAATACAAATGTTGCTAATACTTTGATAATGATTGCTACAGCACCAATGTTATCTGCTATTCTTGGGTCATTTTTCCTTAAAGAAAATCCTGACAAAAAAACCTGGGTAGCAATTTTTATAACTTTTTTTGCTGCACTATATATTTTTTACGACTCAATTAAGTTAGGAAATTTTTTTGGTGATATTTTAGGATTTGTTGCTGCCATGGGTCTAGCAGTGGGTGCTGTTATAATTAGATCAGCAAAAAAGTTAAACCTTGTTCCCTCTGCAGTTGTTGGAAAGTTTATCATAGCTCTTTTTGCAATGCTTTTTGTAAAAGATTATTCTCTGAATAATAACGATATTTATATTGTTCCTTTAATGTGTGTAATGTGTGTGGCTATACCATTCGTCCTTGTTACTATAGCACCTAGGTTTATAACAGCAGCAGAGGTAAACTTATTTTTCTTGTTAGAAACTATAATAGGTCCGATTTGGGTCTGGCTCATTATTAAAGAACAGCCTACACCTGAAACAATCCTAGGGGGTGCTATAATTGTATTAACGATAGCTACCCACTCTTTCTTAAAATTAAAAAAGTCATAAGTTCGACATAATAATTTCTTGATTTAGTCTCAAATCAGAAATAATAAGCTGCCAGTTTATGAATAAAGTATTTAAAAATTCTTGGGCATTATTTTTAGGTATGGGTGCAATTATGCTAGCATACGGTTATCAAAATGCTTTATTGGGAGTTAGAGCGGTTATTGAGGAGTTTAGTCTTGCCTCAACTGGATTTATGATGTCTGGTTATTTTGTTGGTTACTTTATAGGTGCAAGAACTGTTCCTTCAGTCATATCAGGTGTTGGTCATATAAGAGTATTTGCTGCTTTTGCGTCTGTAGCTTCGCTTGCGATACTAGTTCACTCAATTTTTGTAAATCCCTTAACTTGGTTCTTATTAAGAGTAATTACAGGATATTCAATGGTTTCAATCTATACAATTGCTGAGAGTTGGTTGAACGATAGATCAAGTAATAAAAATAGAGGTAAAGTTTTATCTATTTATATGATTATTTTATATGGATCTATGGGGACAGGAATGTTTTTATTAAATTTTAGTAGTCCTGAGAAATTTCAGCCATTTATTTTAATATCTGTATTAATGTCATTAGCACTTCTGCCAATTTTATTAACTAAAAGAAAGCCACCAACTTTTAAGAAAATTAAAAGTATGAGTTTAAAAGAATTATATTCATCATCACCATTAGGGATGGTAAGCTCTGTTCTTTACGGAACAATTCAATCAGCATTATTTACTTTATTGGCAGTTTATGCAGCTTCAATGAATTTTAGTATATTTGATATATCTTTAGTTACTTTTATGTTAGCAATTTCAGGTGCTATTTCTCAATATCCTGTGGGCTACATTTCAGATAAATTTGATCGAAGAAAAGTTATCATTTATTCAACTTTCGGTGCTGCATTATTTGCTTTCTTTGCAATCTTTTCGGTTGGAACAATGTATTTACCAGAGGGGCTAGGATCTTCAAAATTATGGTTTTATATTTTTTTAATAGCATTTTCCGTATGTAGCTTACCAATGTTTTCTTTGATACTTGCACATACCAATGACTTTATAACTAGAGATAAGTTTGTTGCTGCAGGAGCAGGTTTGCAATTTGCCTTTGGTTTAGGAGCGATCAGTGGACCATTTTTATGTTCTTTGCTTATGGGTTTAGTTGGTAATAATGGATTTTTTGTATTTCTTATTATATTCCACTGTTTAATTGGTGTTTTTGCGGTTTACAGAATGAAAATAAGACCATCAGAGGAAAATCCAGACTCGCAGTTCGTTGCAGTTCCTACGACGATTACTCCTGTTGGAATGGAGTTAAACCCTACCACAGAGCCTATTGAAGAGCCTGAGAAAATAAAATAATTGTTTCTATTGTTGGTTGTAACTCAAATTAAACAATAAAATAAATTTAATCTTGTTGAATTTAACTTTATTTGCTTAAATGCGTCAAAAAAAAAATGCCTAAGAGAAAAAAAAGAAAAAAAATTGAGCACGGAGCGTTTACAAAGCTCGCGAGTTTTACCTCTAGTGCAATAAAAGAATACAAAAATAATCAAAAACTTAAGCAACAACAGTTAGAAAAAGAATTAAAAAAACAGGAATTTAGTAAACTTAGTTTGGAAAAAAAAGAATTACGAGCTAAAGAAGATAATTTTAGAAAACAAGAAGAAAAATTACAGATAAAATTTGAAAATTTAAAGCTTAAAGAAAGAGAATTAGAATTAAAAGACAATGAATTAAAAACTAAAGAAAATTCATTAAAAGAAAAAGAATTAAACCTAAAATTTAAAAGTGAAGAGCAAAAAAATAAAGATTTAGAACTTAAAAATAAAGAAAAAGAACTTCAAATTAAATCTGATGAACAAAATCGTAAAGATGTTGATTTAAAAGTAAGAGAAGATGAACAAAAACAAAAAGAATTAAAAGAAACAAGACGAAAAAGAAGAGAACAAAAATTAAGAGATGAAAAAGAACAAGAGAAAAGAAATCTTGAGGCCCTTAAATTAAAAGAATGGGAAGAAAAATTTGATCGTGAACAAAAAGCAAGAGAAGAGCAAGAAAAATTAAAAGAGGAAAGATTAAGAATGAGAGAAAGTAATAGAAAAAGCAATGATGCAGATTACTCTAATAATAATGAAGAGGTCAATAACAATGAAGAGGTCGCTCAGCAGTTAGAAGCTCTTGATGTTGAAAATTCTTCTAAGAATTAATTATTGTTTCGGAAAATAATCTTTTAAATCCCCTTCTCTATATACATCTGCAGTACAACAGTGAAGACCACCACCAAAGGCGTAAGCATCTCTTAAATCTACCGGCACAACTTCTAAACCTAGTTTATCCAACTGGTCAGCTTGGTAAACTTCGCTTTTTTCTACACAAACTGTTTTTGGATCTAAAACGAGTACATTCATTGAGAGCCAGACTGAAGAATAGCATAATGGAGGTGGAGTATTGTGAGCCGGTTGAGCAGAGTCTAAAATTTTCCATCCATTATCCTCAAAAAGCTTCCTTTGTGTTGCTGGTAGCTTTCTCTGAGGATTATTTATGATTATACCCTCTGTCACAGGTGTGAAAGTTGCATCAATATGAATTGGATAAGGATCACCTGGAAAATTCACAGCATGCACCCTGTGATTTTTGAAATGTCTTCTCAACCAATCAATTCCACTTAAGTTTGTAGTAAAACCATGTTGAACTATTAAATCTTTGCCAAATCGTAATATATCTGCGGCATCAAATAATGGTTCTTCTTCTGTGGTAACAAAAAATTTTTTTTCAGTCCACTCAAGTCGTTTTTTTACACCAATCTTATCAGACAAATAATCTTTTCTATAATCAGCATCTGTAAGCCGTGGTTTTGGAGCTGACTCGTGTCTCATATTTTTATCTTGGTCGTAATATTTTTTAAGTAAGGGTCGGTAATTTAAATATTCAAACCATCTACATCTATAACTCATTGTGGCTTCTAGCATTTCGTTTCCAACTGTTAAAATTATATCTCTTGCAGGCATACAACCAAACATACTTTCAACTTCCCAATCTGGTGTAGAAATTTTTTGATTGTGATCTAAAGGAACGGGTCTATCAACTTTGATACCTCTTTTTTCAAGTAAGGAAGCGAAGTCATTCAAAAGTTGATTGGCTTTATCAACTGTATCTTTAGTCCGTGGTCCGTGTTGACCCTTCATATCTGAGTCTTCGGGAACTTTTGCATCTAAAGCTGGCTCTGGCGCTGGTATACAACAACCGTCTGCTCTTCCAACAATCACATGCTTAAGCGGATCCCACTCATTCCAACTATTAACAATTTTTTTATTTGTCATTTAGTTTAATGCAATAAATCTTCTATTATTTTTTATAATTAAACTATAATAAATTATTGAGATAAAAATTAAAAAGCCCCCTATAATTGTGTTATTAGTAGGAACTTCATTAATTCCTAATATTGGTAACCAAACCCAAAAAATTCCGCCAATTACTTCTGTCAATGACAAAAGTGTAAGTTCTGCTGCAGGTATCATTCTAGAACCTAATGAATAAAGAATTAATCCTATACAAACTAATGTACCATGAACTGAAAACAAACCTTGATTACGGCTCGTTGAAAGTAAATTACTGTCAGTCTCAACCAATATAACAATAGATACGATTGCACAAATCAAACCTGCGATTGCAACAGTTGTAAATTTTGGAGTTTCAGGTCTCCATCTTAGAGACACAGAAAAAACTGAAAATCCTACTGCAGATAAAATGCCAAACAAAAGACCAAAAATTGAACCTTTGTTTGTATTACCGAATGCTATAATGATTATACCAATAGCAGCAATAATTATTGCAATCCAAACATTAAGAGAAATTCTTTCTTTTAAAAACAAAAAACCTAAAAACGCGGTAATGAAAGGCATAGCCGCTAAACATAATAAAGTAATCGCAGCTGAGGTATTTGTTATTGACCAAATAAACGTGATCATGGCGATACCCAGTCCGGTACTGCCAATTAACCCTGATATTCCAACTTTTTTATAATTCTTATAAAAAGAAAATCCTTCTTCAAAAAATAAATATAAATTCAGTATTAAGAAAATTGTAACACCTCTTCCAAGAAGATACTGCCATGGAACTAATTCTGGTTGATCAATATGTCTTACAACCAAGGGTCCAAAAGACCACAAAATACCAGCTAACAGTACAATGGGGATAGCTACTTTCTCATTTCTCAGCTCTAACATTACAAATTAATATTATTATTCTTAATCTTTAACAACAAAAATCTATATCAATTTTTGTCCGAATTGAGTTGGATAACTTATCAACTAGCAAATTTAAGCCAATTTCATATACTATCAAAATGAATCTTAAAATATTAAGACTGGCCTCTGATACGAAATCTCAAAAAAAAATATCAGATTTTACACATAACTCAAAAGCTAAAAATCCCCTATGCGGAGATGAGATCCAATTATTTTTTAAGATAAATAAAGGAAAAATTACTAAAGTTTCATATCAAGGTAAAAATTGTGTTTACTGCCAAGCTTCCGCAAATTTGTTATCAAGTAATTCAAATGGAAAAAAAATTGAAGAAATGATTGAAGTTTGTGATTGTGCTAATGAATTTTTTAAAAACAAAGTTGACTTACCAAATAATTTAAAACAATATAAGGAATTAATAAGCTCAAAAAATATTAGTAGAAAAGAGTGTATACTTTTACCTTTCAATGCTTTAAAGAAAGGCCTAACTAATGGAAACTAAAAAAATTATCAACAACTCTATAGCTGGTCTTTTTTCAGCTATTACAATCGGTGCATTAACACTGCTAACTTATAAGACTAATTATGGACTGTTTCTGGTTGCTTCGTTTGGTTCAACTATGGTATTATTATATGGTTATCCGGAAAGCCCCTTCGCACATCCCAAAAATATTTTTTTTGGTCATCTAGTAACTGCTACTGTAGGAGTAATTGCTTTAACATTTATTCCTTTACCAGAGTACATTTTAATTCCCATAGCAGTTGGTCTTGGAGTTTTTTTTATGATTATGTTAAACGTCACTCATCCACCAGCTGGAGGTAATCCGATAATTGTTATAATAGGTTCTGCCTCATTTGATTACTTAATTAGCCCTGTCATCACCGGCTCTGTGATTATTATAATTTTTGGGGTTGTATTAAACAAATTTATACTCAAAAAAAACTATCCAAAATAAACACTATTTATTTGCTAGACGCTTTATTATTGTGCTACAGTCTGACATATAAATTCAAGATAATTGCTTTTATAAACAACTAGGAGAATAAAAATGAAAATATTATGTGTTTTATATGACGATCCAAAAGGTGGAATGCCAAAATCTTATCCTTTGAGCGATTTACCAAAACTTGAAAAATATCCTGATGGAATGACATTACCTTCTCCTAAAGGAAGAGATTTTACACCTGGTCAATTACTTGGATGTGTATCAGGAGAATTAGGACTTAGAAAATTTTTAGAGAGTAGTGGCCATGAATTTATTGTTACTAATAGTAAAGATGGTGATGGATGTGAAGCAGACAAACATATTGTTGATGCAGACATCGTAATTTCTCAACCATTTTTTCCGTATTACTTAACTAAAGAGAGAATAGCAAAAGCAAAAAATTTAAAAATGGCAATTACCGCTGGTATAGGATCTGATCACGTAGACTTACAAGCAGCAATGGACAATAAAATTGATGTTGTTGAAGTTACATTTTGTAATTCAAGATCAGTTGCCGAACATATTGTAATGATGATCGTGTCAATGGTCAGAGATTATCATAATCAACATAGAATTGTTAACGAGGGTGGGTGGAATATAGCTGATGCTGTTCACAGAAGTTATGACGTTGAAGGAATGCATATTGGAACAGTTGCAGCAGGAAGAATTGGTCTTGATGCTTTAAGGAAAATGAAACCTTTTGATGTACATTTACACTACTTTGATAGACATAAATTACCTGACAGTGTAGAAAAAGAATTAAATCTTACTTTTCATGAGTCTGTTGAGTCAATGGTGAAAGTTTGTGACGTAGTTACAATTAACTGTCCATTACACCCTGAAACTGAAAACTTATTCGATAAAAAAATGATTAGTAAAATGAAAAAAGGTGCTTACATAGTTAATACTGCTAGAGGAAAAATTTGTAACAAAAACGATATAGCAGATGCATTAAAATCTGGTCAGTTAAGTGGATATGCTGGAGATGTATGGTTCCCACAACCTGCTCCAAATGACCATGTATGGAGATCAATGCCTAATCACGGAATGACTCCTCATACATCAGGAACATCGCTTTCTGCTCAAGCAAGATATGCAGATGGTGTAAGAGAAATACTAGAATGCTTCTTCGATAAAAAACCTATTAGAGATCAATACCTTATTGTAAAAGACGGACAATTAGCTGGAATGGGTGCACACTCATACAGTAAAGGTTCAGCAACAAGTGGTTCTGAGGAGGCCGCAAAATATAAGAAAAAATAAAAATTGAGAATAAAGAAATTTTTAAGACCATTTATTTTAACTTATCTTTTCTTAAGTGTTGCTATAGGTTTTTACCCAACTTTTGATTTTTACTCTTTTAAAGGTCAATCAATTATAATTGCTGTTTCGATTTTTAATGGAGTTTTAGGTTTGTACGTAAAAAAAATTGGAAATGACAATTAAAGAAAAAACGATTGGATGGAATTTTGATAACTCATATTCAAATTTACCAAAATCTTTTATCTATGAAATCTCTCCTGTTCCAGTAAAACGTCCAGAGTTAATAATTTTAAATCATGATTTAGCTGATCAAATGGGTTTGGATTTTTCTAATGTAGATAATGAGCAGCTAGCAAAAATGTTTTCTGGAAATTTACTCCCAAAGGGATCTAAATCTTTGGCGCAAGCGTATGCGGGTCATCAGTTTGGTCATTTTACAATGTTGGGTGATGGTCGTGCAGTTTTGCTAGGCGAACATATATCTAAAAGTAATCAAAGACTTGATGTTCAGTTTAAGGGTTCAGGTCAAACACCTTTTTCAAGAAACGGAGATGGAAGAGCGGCACTTGGTCCAATGTTAAGAGAATATTTAATTAGTGAAGCTATGTACTCATTAAATATACCGACAACTAGAAGTTTGGCGGTTGTGAAAACTGGAGAAAATGTGATTAGAGAAAAATCATTGCAGGGTGCAATATTAACAAGGGTTGCATCAAGTCATATTAGAGTTGGAACCTTTCAATTTATAAGAACAAGAAAAAATTTAGATGAACTCAATACTTTAGTTAATTACACAATTAAAAGACACTATCCTGAGATAGCAAAATCAAAAAATAATGCTTACGACTTACTCAGTAAATTAATTGATAAACAGATTGAATTAGTAGTCAATTGGATGCGTGTAGGATTTATTCATGGAGTAATGAATACTGATAACATGGCGATTTCAGGTGAAACGATAGATTATGGTCCGTGTGCTTTTATGGATAGTTATAATCTAGGCACTTGTTTCAGCTCTATTGATCATATGGGAAGATATGCGTATGGAAATCAGCCGGCTATCACCAAATGGAATTTGGCTAGATTTGCTGAATGTTTACTAACTTTGATTAACCCAAAAAAAGATGATGCTTTAAAAATGGCAACAGAACTTATCGATAAATTCGATAAAATTTATGAGGAAAAATGGTTTAATATGATGAAAAGTAAGTTAGGCCTAATTGGTGATGATAAGGAAGATAATTTAATTATTTTTGAATTATTAGAGATTATGAAAAAGCAAGAATTAGACTACACAAACACTTTTTTATTTTTAATGGACCAAGAGGTAGATTGTAAAAAAAATTTTCAAAATGAAGAATTTGATAATTGGAAGATAAAATGGCTGAAAAGATTAACTAAAGATAGCAAAAAGTTAATGAAACTCAGTAATCCTGTAATAATTCCTCGAAATCATAACGTTGAAAATGTTTTAAAATTAGCTGAAAATAATGATCTGGCACCATTTAATGATTTGCTTCAAGCCTTGAAAAATCCATACACAAATCAAAAGGTTTTAACTAAGTATCAGTCTCCACCACCTAAAAATAGTGAAAAGTATCAAACGTTTTGTGGTACGTAACTTTTATTTATATGCAATAACATTTAAACTAATAGGTTCTCCGTATGGTGCGTAATCGCTAGTGTCTTCAAAAAGTGAAAAGGTCCTTACTTTTTCAATATTTTTGAAACCTGCTCCGATAAGGTAACTTTTAAGAAATAAAATGTTCCAACCAAAATAATGAAAATCGTATTTATCTGTTTGCCCACCAAACATCATTCTCATTATATGAAATCTCGCTTTAGGTTCTTTAATACTGAGAAATAATCTACATAAAATATCCATATCGGGAACAGAAACATAAAATTTACCATTATCTTTTAATACTCTATAAATCCCTTTAAATGTTTCTTTTACCTGTTTCTGAGGAACGTGTTCTATGATGTGGCTTGCATAAATTTCTTCAATAGAGTTATCATCAAATTGGCTCAGATCAGTAATATCACCTATAAAATCAATTTCATTCTTATTTGGGCTAAATCCTGCCTCGCCTCCAGTTTGAATGTTCATTATTTTCCAGCCCTCTTTTCTTTCCATTCCACCAATATTAATTTTCATATTATTGCTACCTTACAATAAAGGAATTCAAAAAAAAATTTAAAGAACATATGGTTCTGGCCTTGCATTTTTTCCTAAAACTCTTTCAACTGCCATATTAGAAATATCAATAGATTGATATGATCCTGTTGTGATCAATTCTGTCAAGGCTCTTCCAATTCCGGGTGCTTGCATTAATCCTCTTCCTGTAAAGCCAGTTGCCAAGTAAACATTTTCAAACTTTGGATGCTTACCAACTACAGCATTGTTATCTAATCTATTGCAATCATAGTACCCAGCCCAACCACCTGTTAGTTTTAATTCTTCAAATATTGGAACTCTTTGAGCAAGAGCTGGCCAAACTAATTCTTCAAAATCATCCCATGCAGGTTCAAGATCTTTTGCATCAAAAACAGATTTAGGAGATCCTGCAAGATACTCTTTTCCCTCTGGTCGCCAATAAACTCCAGTAGTCAAATCTCCAGTCAAAGGCATTTCAGGAATATGTTTGGGACACTTTACTCTAAAGACAGTGTGTTTTTGTGGCTCTACTGGAATATCTTCCAATAATTCTTTTGTCCAACATCCAGCAGCTGATACGATGGTTTTAGCCTTAATCTCTGATAAAGATTTTACTTCGCCTTTCACGAACTCAGCACCTAGCTCAATTGCTTTGCTTTTGAGTGCTCCATGAAACATAAATGGATCAATCCAGCCTTCACTTTTATTGTCTGTAAACGTTGCTGTTTCAATGCCTTCGTTGTTTATGTAAGGAAAATATTTTTTCAAATCAGAACCTTTTATATTTTTTGTACCAGCATCACATGCTTTATGATTTTCAAGAGCTTTATATTGTTCTTCAGCATGTTCTGCTCCAAACATAAGCAAATATCCGTTCGGCACCATACTAGCAGTAGGTTTGGGATTTTTTTTTGTTTTTAAAAGTTCTGGTATTTGGAAAATAAATTCTCTAGCAAATTTTCCTAAAAGTATATTTTCTGTTTGAAAAAATTGTCTTCTGAAGCCACCTAGTGACAAAGGGAAAGATGCAGTTCTATAAGTTGGATCCCTCTCAATAACTTTTACTTTTCTCCCCTCTTTTGAGAGAAAATAAGCTGTTGCAGCTCCTATTATACCACCACCAACTATAACAACATCATCCATATTAATTTAATATTAATAAACTAAAATTTAGAATTAATGCATAACAACTCCAAAGTAAATAAGGAATCATCAAATAATAACTTACTTTATTTATATCTTTATATTTTAAAATTAAAACTATTATGAAAAAAATAATTACTAATAAATTTATAAGAGCAAAAAAGATATTATGAAAAACAAAAAAAACTATACTCCAAGTTGTATTAAAGCATAGATGAATAAAATAAATTAAAACAAGATTTATATTTTTATAATTTTTATGCCACGCTGCCCATATTGCTATAGTCATGAATAAATATAATGTAGTCCATACAGGTGCGAAGACCCAATCTGGTGGAGTTAAAAATGATTTGTTTAAACCTGAATACCATGGTTCTTTGTAAGAAATTGTCGCTATACTGCCGATAAAAGACGCTGAATATGTAACTATTGCAAATAGAAGAAAAGATATAAATTTATTTTTAAGCATAATCATACTATACATCAATCTTATATGAATAATAAAACAATTTGGATTACAGGTGCTAGCAGTGGTATAGGAAAGTCCTTAGCGCTAAAATTTGCTCAGGAAGGATGGAAAGTTGCTATTTCCGCAAGAAGAGAAAATTTATTAGATGAAATATCTAAATCTAATGAGAATATTATTGCCTTTCCTCTAGACGTTACCAACAATGAAAAATGTAAAAGTGTATTCTCGCAAGTAAAAGAAAAGCTTGGAGAAATTGATATCTCTGTTTTCTGCACAGGGATTCATGATCCGAAATCTGAAAAAACATTAAATCTTGAAAAAGTAAGAAAAATTATGGAAGTAAATTTTTTTGGAACAGTAAATTCGATAAATGCAGTTTATGAGTATTATAAAAGTAAAAAGGCGGGGCAAATATCTATAGTGTCTTCTGTAGCGGGTTATAGAGGTCTTCCTGCAGCGGGAGCTTATTGTGCATCCAAATCAGCTTTATCTAGTTTTGCAGAAAGTTTATATTTTGACCTTAAAAGAAGTAACGTCAGAGTATCTCTTGTAAGTCCTGGATTTATAAAAACCCCTATGACAGATAAAAATGATTTTCCAATGCCGATGATTAAATCGCCTGAGTTTGCTGCGGAACAAATGTTTAAAGGATTGACAAAAAGTAAAGGTTTTGAAATTCATTTTCCCAAGTCTTTCACAACAATTATGAAGGTTCTTAAGGTACTTCCAAATGGTTTATATTTTAAGATTCTCGAAAAAGGGATGAAGCGAATTAAAGATTAGTCTCTCATAAAAAATACAGTAAGTTCTCCAACTTTAAATCCAAACTTAGTAAGCGTTGCACGATTAATCGCAACCTTTTCGTCTTGTTTAAATATCCAGTCATCAAATGAAATTTTGATATTTTTATTTTTAAAAGGCACCATTAAGTCGTACTTAAATTTAAATGCTGATCCATATTGAACACCTGTAGCCTCTCCAACTACATCTGGAGCAGTCCCAACATAATTGTTGTCATCAATTTTTTTTATTTTCCATGTTCTCTTTTGTTTTTCACCATCAGTCCAATAAAAATCTTCATCTAAAGTGATGACATTTTCTTTAAAGGATCCAACTAAATCTGCTTTAAACTGTCTTGTAACTTTTCCACTTCGGTCTTGTAAAATTCCCCAAGCTTTAACCTTCCCATCAAAATATTCTTCAATTAAAAGAGTTGGCTCAGTGTTTTTAAAGTCTTCTGGTTTCATATTATTAGAACAGCTTGTAACTAAAGCTAAAGTAATTATCAACAAAATTGAATTTATTATTTTCATCTTTATTACGCTTTATTAGTTAAAGAAAATTGAATTAAATCAATATTCTTAGATTTAAATCCTGCTTCACAATAGGATAAATAGAAATTCCACATTCTTTTGAAGGTATTGTCAAAACCTTGTTCAGAAATTTCTTCCCATCTTTCTGAAAATTTGTCTCTCCAGATCTTAAGAGTATTGCTGTAGTGTAAACCATAAGAATTACATTGATCGAAATTAAGTCCAGTTTTATTTGCATAGTTTAAAATTGACTCTTTTGATGGCAAAAAACCTCCGGGGAAGATATATTTTTGAATAAAATCTTCTTTTCTTTTATATCTACTGTATAATTTATCATCAATTGTAATGGCTTGGATTGCAGCCTTGCCACCTGGTACCAGGTTTTTTTTAATTGTTTGAAAGTAATTTTTTAGATAATCTTTTCCCACAGCTTCAATCATCTCTATAGAAGCTATAGAATTATAATTTTGTTTAACATCTCTATAATCTTTCATTTGAATATTAATTTTTTCGTTTAGACCAGCGTCATGAATACGTTTTTTTGCAAATTCATATTGCTTTTTAGATATTGTAATACAATCAAGATTCACATCGTGGTTTTTACCAATATATTCTGCAAATCCTCCCCACCCGCATCCGATTTCTAGTAGTTTATCACCTGATCTTGGTTTAAGCAGATTTGAAAGTTTTTTATATTTGTTTATTTGTGCCTCGTATAAATTTGATTTCTCATTTTCAAAAATTGCACTTGAATAAGTTAATGTATCATCAAGCCACAAAGAAAAGAATTCATTTCCAAGATCATAATGTTTCGAAATATGTTCTTTACTTTTTGTTTTAGTGTTTCGATTAATAAATCTTTTGAAATAATTTAAATATGTTAAGTCTAGTATTCCAGAAAATCTATGAACTAGCTTTATATTCTTGGCACTTAATTCAATTAACTTCGATAAATCATCTGTTTCAAAATCCCCTCTCATATAAGATTCGGCTAAACCTACGCTACCTTTTGCAATTATATTTTTTGAAAAATCCGGCTTATTAATTTTAATACTTACTTCTAAATTACCATCGTTTCCAAACTGTAATTTTTTATTTTGGAAAGTAATAACATTTAACTTGCCGTGCTTTATTAACTTTAAACCAGAAAAGACGATTTTATCTGAAATTTTATTTATCATTAGTTTTCAAAGGTCGTATTATTTTTTATTTTAATGTTTTTTTTGATCAACTTAACGCCTTTGATCCACAATTTTAATGCTTCAAAATGTATAGCTGATATTACTTTAAAACTCATTAGAGGGTGCTTTAGATAGCAAAATAATAAGTTTTTTAAGGTTAAATCATGCCTAATTCCATCCTGGGATGCAAACAGAAGCTTACCTTCCTTATCTCTTTGATCAATGATTACAGATAATTTTTCATTAGGTAATAATACTTTAAAGAAATATTCTGATTGAAGGTCCATGAAGGGAGATACGAAAAACTTCTTTTTGCAATCATTTTTAATTTGTGGGGTCGAATTTTTAATTTCAAATATATAGGTGTGTTGTTCTCCAAATGTATTTTTTACTTCATAAAAAATTGCAATTGGTTCATCAGTTCTATTATAAATAAAAAAAATGCTTAGTGGATTGAAAACATATCCAAAAATTCTAGGGTAACAAAGTATTTTAATCTTAATATCTTCTGAAGTAATTCCTTTTTCTTTTAATTTTTTTCCCACCCATATTCCTAAATCAGAACCATCTCTCTCACCATGGTCCTTATCAAAAAAACTTAGAACATTAAATTTATTGTAAGAAAAAAAAGGAATTTTTTTATCTATAAGTCTTATTTCGTTAAGATCGATTAATAAAGAGAACACACTGTATTTAAAAAAATGTTCTTTTGGTTTAAATCTTTTATGAATGACTTCACCCGTATATATAAATGAATTTTCAATCATTAATGAATTTAAGCATATTTAATGTTGATTTGATACCGTCTTCATGAAAACCATAACCATGATAACTTCCACAAAACAATATATTTTGTTTATTTTGTAATAAATCTAATTTTTTTTGATTTTTTAAAGTATCATGATCATAATACGGATGACTAAATTCAATTTTATCAACAATGAGTTTTTCATCAATATTGAAATGAGGATTTAAGGTTAAAAAGATATTTTTTTCTATATCTAAATTCTGTAATAAATTTAACCAGTAAGTAACTGAACTATCATTATTTTCTGATACAAAAGTATTCCATGCGCTCCAATTAATCTTTTTTTTTGGCATAACAGTTTCATCAAAATGAATTACTGCTAAGTTTTTCTTGTATTTAAAGTTACTCAAAATACTTTTTTCATCATCAGAGGGCTCATCGATTATAGATAAAGCTTCATCTGCATGCGTAGCAATCACAACTTTATCGTATTCAAAATATTCGCTTTTTCCTCCATAAAAGACACGTGCAGAGTTACTAGATCTTGTAACTTTATTAATTTTATAATTTTTAAAGTGCTCTCCACTAATTTTTTTTATAACTGCGTTTACATATTCAATACTTCTATTTTTTACAGTGTACCATTGAGGTCTGTTATTTAACTTGAATAATCCATGATTTTGAAAAAAATTTAAAAAAAACTTAATAGGCATATTTTTTGCGTTATCGGGTGGCATTGACCATATAGCTGATACCATTGGTAAAATATGATAATTGATAAAAAAATCTGACATTTTTTCTTTTTGAAGAAATGTTCCAAGGTTTAAATTTTCATCAATATCATTCAGTTTAGAGCTCTTGTTATAAAACTTGATAATCTCATAAAACATTTTTAGGAAATTAAGATCAAATAAATTTTTTTTATAGGAAAATAAACCTCGGACTCCTTTACCGCTGTATTCTAAATTCTTTTCTTCTACCAAAAATGATAAACTCATATTACTTTTTTCAATTTCTATTCCGATTTCGCTAAAAAAATTAATCAAGTTTGGATAGGTATGTTTGTTAAAAACTATAAATCCAATATCTGTACGGATCTTTTTTTTACTTTGAATGTCGGATGAAATTTCTAATGTATGAGAATGTCCACCAAATCGATCTTCTTTTTCGAAAAGATCAACTTTATGTTTTTTTGATAAATAATATGCTGCACTTAATCCAGAAATTCCTGACCCAATTACAGCAATTTTCATCAAATTTTAAGCTGCATCTTCTTTAAATTCGTCAATACTTGGACAAGTACAGAATATATTTTTATCTCCATAAACATTATCAACTCTGGCAACAGGGGGCCAAAATTTATTTGTTTTTAGATATTTAGATGGATAGGCTGCTTCTTCTCTTGAGTATTTGTGTTTCCATTCGTCGGAAGACAGTTCAAGATCAGTGTGAGGTGCGTTTTTAATTGGATTGTCTACTTTATCAAAATCTCCGGACTTAATCTTGTCTATTTCTTTTTTAATCTTAATTAAAGTTTCACAAAATCTGTCTATTTCTGTAAGGCTTTCACTTTCAGTTGGTTCTATCATCATTGTACCAGCAACAGGCCAGGACATAGTTGGTGCATGAAAACCATAATCAATTAATCTTTTCGCAATATCTTCCTCCGTTATTCCTGTTTCTGATTTAATTTTTCTAATATCAATAATACATTCGTGTGCCACATTGCCATTTGACCCTTTGTACAAAATTGGAAAGTGATCTTTTAATCTATGAGCTATATAATTTGCATTCAATATTGCAACTTGAGTAGCAAGCTTTAATCCTGTTGATCCCATCATTTTAATATACATCCAAGAAATAGATAAAATGCTTGAGCTTCCCCAAGGGGCTGCAGAAACTGCTCCAATTCCAGAAGTTGGCCCACAATCTTTTATCACTGGGTGGTTGGGCAAGTAAACTTGTAAATGTCTTTTACAAGCAATTGGTCCCATTCCAGGTCCTCCCCCACCATGAGGAATACAAAACGTTTTATGTAAATTAATATGACAAACGTCTGGACCAAAATTTCCTGGTTTAGCAATTCCCACTAATGCATTTAGGTTTGCACCATCCATATAAACCTGACCACCATGTTTATGAACTAACTCACAAATATCTGATATTTTTTCTTCAAAAACTCCATGAGTGGATGGGTAAGTTACCATTAATGCCCCAAGGTTTTCAGAATGTTGCTCTGCTTTTTTCTTTAAGTCATCGAAATCAACATTTCCTTCTTTATCACAGTTAACAACAACAACTTTCATTCCAGTCATTTGTGCACTTGCCGGATTAGTACCGTGTGCTGAACTTGGAATTAAACATATGTTTCTATTGGCCTCATCCCTATCTAAATGATACTTTCGTATAACCATTAATCCCGCATATTCACCTTGAGCACCTGCATTAGGTTGAAGAGAAACACCCGAGAAACCAGTTATGGAACGCAACCAATTTTTTAGATCAGTAAATAAATCTCTGAATCCCTCCATTTGTTCAATTGGAACAAATGGATGAGGTTCTGCAAACTCTTTCCATGAAATTGGGATCATCTCAGCGGCAGCATTTAGCTTCATTGTGCATGAACCAAGTGCAATCATTGTTCTATTCAATGCTATATCTTTATCTTCTAATCTTTTTAAGTATCTCAACATTTCAGTTTCAGAATGGTATGAGTTGAAAACTGGATGTTCTAAATATTTTGAGGTTCTCAATAGGTTTTTTGGAAGATTAGGTAAACTTACTGAAGGATCCTCTTTTTTAATTGATTCTGCTGCGTTAAAAATTTTTAACAGTTGATTTACTCTATAAACATTCTTTCTTTCATCAAAAGAAACTGCAAGCATTTCAGAATTTACTTTACGTATATTAACTTTTTGATTTAAAGCATTTTTATAAATTTGATCAGTTTTTTCTTTAGTAATGATTGTGACAGTATCAAAAAAATAATTAGAATAAAGTTCATATCCAGACTGTTTTATTTTATCGGCAAAACTTTTTGCTAATTGTGAGACTCTTTCAGAAATATTCTTAATTCCATCTGGGCCGTGATAAATAGAATAAGCTGCTGATACAATTGCTAACAGAGCTTGGGCGGTGCAAATGTTGCTTGTCGCCTTGTCTCTTCTGATATGTTGCTCTCTAGTTTGCAAGGACAATCTATATGCCTTGTTACCGTGTCTATCAACTGACACACCGACAATTCTTCCTGGCATTGATCTTTTGTACTCATCTTTTGTTGCAAAAAAAGCTGCGTGTGGACCTCCA
Organism: uncultured Pelagibacteraceae bacterium; assembly: GCA_902623785.1. Taxonomy (GTDB): domain Bacteria; phylum Pseudomonadota; class Alphaproteobacteria; order Pelagibacterales; family Pelagibacteraceae; genus Pelagibacter. The sequence continues at coordinate 105,321 of CACNVG010000001.1, read as the reverse complement.
TATCCCATTGGGATACCAAATCTTTGCGAGCTTCCAACTGCTATATCAGCACCAAGTTCTCTTGGTGTTTTTAATTTTGCTAATGCTAACAAATCACAAGCTAATACAGCCTTACCATTCTTTTTATGAATTTTGCTAATTGCTTCACTTGGGTCTTTAATATCTCCTAAAGTTCCAGGATATTGTAAAATTCCACAAACTAAATCTTCTTTTAACTGGTCTATAACCTCATCTTCTTTACCAACCAATACTTTTAAACCCAACGGTTCAGCTCTAGTTTGAATTACATTTATTGTTTGAGGATGACAATCCTCAGATACAAAAACTAAATTACTATCTTTTTTGTTCAATCTGTGACTTAAGCCCATAGCCTCCGCTGCTGCTGTACCCTCATCTAACAAAGAGGCATTAGCTATATCCATTCCAGTAAAATCAACAATCATTTGTTGAAAATTTAATAACATCTCAAGTCTTCCTTGAGCTACTTCTGGCTGATAAGGCGTATATGAAGTGTACCAACCTGGATTTTCTAATATATTTCTTAAAATTACATAAGGTGTATAAGTTCCATAATAACCCATACCAATAAAATTTGAGTAAACTTGATTTTTTTTTGATATTGCTCTTAATTTTCTCAAAGCTTCATATTCTGAATTTGATTCACCAATATTTAATTCACCTCTAAACTTTATTTTTTCTGGTACTGTGCTGTCAATTAAATCATCTAGTGATTTATAATTTAATTCTTTTAACATTTTTGATTGATCTTCTTTAGAAGGTCCAATGTGTCTCTTTAAAAAATCTTTTTCTGAATTTGGTAACATTATGCTGATGTCTCCTTTGCAAATTTATCGTACTCTTCTTTATTCATAAGAGTATCAAGTTCTGATTTATCTTTTAACTTTAATTTAAAAAACCATGCTCCACCTTCTGGGTCAGCATTGATTTTTGATGGATCGTCAACAATTGATTGATTAATTTCTACAACTTCACCACTTACTGGAGTATATACATCGCTAGCAGCTTTTGTTGACTCTACCACTCCCGCAGTTCCATCTTTTTCAACATTGGATCCTTTCTCAGGTAATTCAGCAAAAACTATGTCACCTAACATTTCAGTTGCATGTTTTGTAATTCCAATAGTTCCGACTTCTCCATCTAAAGTAATCCATTCATGTTCTTTTGAAAATTTTGTATTAGACATTGGCCTCTCCTTTCACGTAACTTTTTTTGTAAAACGGTAACTCACAAACATTAGCAGGTATTTTTTTTCCTCTTACTTCTAAATAAACTTTTGTGTCTGTTTTAGAATGAGAATTTGAAATATAACCCATCGCTATTGATGCATTAACACTTGGTCCAAATGTACCGCTTGTAACTTTTCCAATCTCATTATTTCTTTCATCAAAGATTTTTGTTGACTCTCTCGCAATTACTCTTGTTTCTGGTCTAATTCCAACTCTTAATTTTGATACACCTTCTTCTATTTGTTTCTTTATTTTTTGAGACCCTGTAAAATTATCATTCATTCTGTTTTTTGAAATTGCCCACTTTAAATTTGCTTCAACAGGGCTAGTATTTTCATTTATGTCATGACCATACAAGCACAAACCTGCTTCCAATCTAAGAGTGTCTCTTGCACCTAACCCGATTAATGTTGAGCCTTTAGAAATTAATTTTCCCACAAAAGAGTTTACAATTTTATTAGGCAATGATATTTCAAAGCCATCTTCACCTGTATATCCAGATCTTGTAATATAGATTTCATTGTTTTCAAAAGAAAAGTTTTCACCATTCATGAATTTTAATTTTGATACATTTGAAACTACATTTTCAAGTATTGTTTTGGACTCGGGACCTTGAATTGCTACAAGAGACAAATCATTGTTTATATCTAAACTTTGATCATTTAATTTATTTCTTATAATCTGAAGGTCGTTTTCTTTACAAGCTGCATTTAAAATAATCATATACTGATCTTTCATCCTTGTAATAATAAGATCATCATATATTCCACCATTCTCTTTCATTAAAAATGAATATTTACTCTGATTAATTTTTAAATTTTTAAGATCGGTGGGCAAAATTTCTTGGAGTTTACTTGTTATATCATTGCTATATTTAATGAATAGTTGACCCATATGTGAAACATCAAAAATTCCGGACTTGTTTCTTGTAATGTTATGTTCTTTTACAATTCCCTCTGAATATTGGATTGGCATACTATAGCCAGCAAACTCAACAAATTTAGCTTTGTGCTTTTTGTGTAATTCGTACAGTGCAGTTTTTTTTATATTCATATTAACTCTCTAACCCCCTCTGTCGTGGTGCCTGAGAGATTTTAGCTCCTTCGGCGAGAATTTGTCTCTTTCCAGAGTTAATATGTACGGTCCTTTTGCCTGAGAGTTTCCGGGGTGGTTGCTCCTTCGGCGCTACTAAAAGTAGTCTCTCCCGTATAAGATTATATTAGCATATTTTTGATAATCGTCATTAAGAAATAGTTTTTTTTTCTAACTTAATAACATTGTAAAACTGAAGTAATACTGCGAATAATACAACTGACCCCCCAATTAAAACAATAAATGGTGGATTTTCATTCACAAATAACCATGCCCAAAGAGGTCCAAGGATAGCTTCTGTGAGCATTATAATACCAACAATTGCCGAGGGCGTAGATCTTGCTCCAATTGTTATGAATATAAAACCAAATCCAAGTTGAAAAAAACCTGCTAGAAAACCTAAAAATATATCATATGAAGAAATGTTAATTTTACCTGCAACAAAATAACCGACCGACATTGCAACTATTCCAGCAATTAATTGTAAAGGTATCATGTCTACATCTGGGTATTTTCTAATAATAATAATTAAGATTGCAAATGACACTGGCATAATAAATGCTGCAATATTTCCAGACATTTGTCCTGGTGACAAAGATCCTCCAACCATTAAAATAATGCCAGAGATAGCTAGTATAATTGATATTAAAGTTAATTTTGAAATTTTTTCTTTTAAAAATAAATATCCAAAGATAGCTAGAAAAATTGTTTGAGTTTGAATAATAAAATTAGCATTAGCTACTGTTGTATTATACATTGCAAAAACATAACCACAAAATCCTGAAGACAAAACTATACCACCAAAAAGACCGGGGAAGCCTGATTTCTTAAAAGCATGAAAAACATTTTTTTTATAAGTAATTAGTAAAAAAATTGATACAACTAAAATAAAAAAAAGAGATCTCCAAAAAAGGATCTGCCATAACGTAGCACCCTCGAAAGATTTTACAATCATTCCTCCAAAACTTAAACTAGTAGCACCAAAAAAAACTAATAGTGGTCCCGGTAATCTTGTGATTAAATTCATTTAATTTTATTAATTATGTTCTTAGTTTCCATAGTATAAATTTTATATAAATTTTCTGCCTCTTTAAGACTTACAATTTTGAATTTAATTTTTTCTCCAGGTGGGCATTGTGCTAACTTGTCATAATCTGCACTTATTACAACAGCAATTTTTGGATAACCACCTATTGTCCCATGGTCTGAAAGCATCACTATAGGGTCCCCATCAGCTGGAACTTGTATTACTCCTTTTCCTAATCCCTCAGACTTGATGTTTGTATTCTTTAAATTCTTAATTTTAGGTCCACTTAATCTCATTCCCATTCTATCGGTAAGTTTTGAAACTGTAAAATCTTTGCTTGTAAAATCTTTAATTGAGTCTTCTGAAAAATAATCAAAGTTTGTACCCTTTATTACCCTAATAAATTCTATTTTTGAATTAAAGTATTCTAAACTTTTTTTTATTGAACTATCAGCGTCATTTAGAGTTATTGTTTGTCCAATCTCAATTTTTTTTCCATCATTAGGCCCTACTTCAGCTCTGACAGTTGTTGAATAACTATTACAAAATTTATTTAACTGAAAACCACCTTTTACCGAAAGGTAACCATAAACTGACTTTTCAGTTGAAATAATATCAAGACAATCTTTATTTTTTAAATCGTAAGTTCTGTAACACTCACCTTTTATTTCAGATGTATCTTTTTTAATTATCTTAAAGTTGACATTACCTGTGATTACAATGGAGGTTTGACTTCCAGAAAATTCGAGTAAAGGTCCTTGATATGCAAACTCTAATACTGCATCATCTTCTCTATTTGTAATTAATGAGTTAGCGATTAGAAAATTCCTTTTATCTATTGCTCCACTAAATGGAAGGCCTACATGATATAAGTTATCTCTACCTAAATCTTGAAAAGTGGTATTTATACCAGGTCTTAATACTTTAAAACTATTTTTGCTCATTAAATTTTGAATATTCCTTTTTTGAAATTTCAAAGAACTCTACCTCATCACCTGGGCCTATTAAGTTTAACTTATTTGGATCTTTAGTAAAAACTTTTTTAGGTGAATTACCTATAATATTCCAACCACCTGGACTTTCAAAAGTATAAATATTACAGAATTGTTCTGTAATACCTACTGAGCCCTTAGGAACTTTAACTCTTGGAGTTTCAAGCCTATCTAATCTAATTTTTTCTTTAATATCACCAAGAAAAGGCATGCCAGCAATAAATCCTGTCATATAACAAAAATACTTTTGAGATATTAATTGATTGACTATTTCTTTTTTTACTAAGCCCACCCTTTTTTCAACCCTTTCTAAGTCGAGTGCGAACTCATCGTCAAAACACACGGGTATTTTTACTAGTTTTGTTTTGGTTGCTTCAAAAGTTGAAATATCTAGATTTTCTAAGGTATCTTTTATTTTTTTATAATTAGTAAGTTCTAAATCAAAATAAATTATTAATTTATTATACGAAGGTGCAATGTTTTTTATACCCTTAATTTTTTTTTTTCTTATATCATTAAAATAATTTATTACTTTTAAATTAGTTTCTTTGTTTACAGTATCGCCAAAATCACAATATAAAGCTGCGTCGCCAAGATTGTATATATTTTTGATCATGCCATGTTATACTTTAACTAATAAATTATGGAAATTAATATTAATTGTGATTTAGGTGAGAAATCTAAACACCACTCAAATAAATATGATCCTGAACTATTAGGTATAGTCAATTCTGCGAATATTGCTTGTGGTTATCATGCAGGGGATGAAGATACTATGAGAGAAACTATAAAGATATCCAAAAAAAATGGTGTAAGTATTGGTGCACATCCATCATTTAATGATCCTGAAAATTTCGGAAGAAAAAGAATTAATCTTTCATCATCCGAAATAGAAAAACTTATCCAAGAGCAATACAATATACTTCAAAACATTGCGCAACAAAACGAAGTTAGTGTATCTCATATCAAACCTCATGGTGCATTAAATAATATGGCCTGTGAGGATATTGAGTTGGCGACCGTTATTGCAAAAACAATTTACAAAATTAACAAAGATTTAATTTATTTAGTTCCGACAGGTTCAAAAATGGAGTTGTCTGCAAAAAAATTAGGAATGAAGGTCGCTTGTGAAATTTTTGCAGATAGGAACTACGAAGATGACGGAAACTTAGTCTCAAGAAAAAAAAGCACTGCTTTAATAACGGATCCAATTGAAGCTCAAGAGCACGTTTTAAAAATGGTAAAAAACCAAGCGTTAAATTGTCTCTCTGGTAAACAAATTCCTTGTGAAATTGATTCAGTATGTATACATGGAGATAATCTTTCATCTTTAGATACGGCTTTTAAAGTTAAGGAAAATTTAAAAGAAAATAATTTAGATTTAATGCCATTAGATGAATTAAAAAAGTTTAAATGACGTACAAAAAATTATTAACTGTTTTATTATTTGTTTTAATTACTAATCCAGCTTTCTCAGCAGGAAGTAGTGGTGGTTCTGGTGGCGGAGAAACAAAACCAGTATCACAATACGAAATTGCGGTAAAGATGATAGATAAAGCGAAAAAATTTGAAAAAAAAAATAAAACAGATAAGGCACAAAAACATTACAAAAAAGCAATTGCACATTTGTTAAAACACAATAAAAAATTTCCTGCAGATCCCGACACACTTAATTATTTAGGCTTCACGCACAGAAAAGTTGGTGATTACGAAAATGCTGAAATATATTATTCAATGGGACTTGAATTAGATCCTAAACATGTAGGTATAAATGAATACATGGGAGAATTATTTGTAGTTACTAATAGACTAGACAAAGCTAAAGAGAGACTTGCTGTTCTTAAAGATTGTAACTGCAAAGAGTATAAAGATCTAAAGTTGGTTATTGAAGGTAAAAAAGAGTCTAAATACTAATTTATATTCTGAATCATTTTCTCAGGAAGCCATAAAGCTATTTCAGGAAATATAATAATTATAACTGTCGCCAAAACCATTAAAAGGAAAAGTGGAAAAGCACTTCTTGCTATATAGGCCATATCTTTTTCTGCCATCCCTTGTAAGACAAATAAATTAAATCCAACGGGTGGAGTTATTTGTGCCATTTCAACCACAACAACTAAGAATATACCAAACCAAATCATATCAAAGCCAGCTTGTCTAATCATAGGTTCAATTATTGCCATAGTTAAAACCACTGCAGATATTCCATCTAAAAACATTCCAAGAATTATGTAAAAAATCATTAAGACAATAATAAGTATGTAAGGTGATAGCTGCATTGTATCTATCCAAATTGCTAAATTTCTTGGTAATCCAGTAAAACCCATGGCTAAAGAAAGAAAAGTAGATCCAGCAAGAATAAATCCGATCATACAAGAGGTTTTGGTTGCTCCTAATAAAGACTTCTTAAATGAATCTACTGTTAAACTTTTTTGAAAAAAAGATAATATTAATGCTCCTACTACTCCTAGAGAAGCTGCTTCTGTTGCAGTGGCTACACCTGAATAAATAGATCCAATTACAGATACAATTAACAATATTACCGGAATTAGTTTGCCTGATTTTTTTATTTTTTCAATGAAAGGTATTTCTTCCGTCAAAACAGGCATTTTATTTTTGTTCATCAATGACCAAATAACAACGTAAGTCATGAAAATAATAGCAATCATTATTCCGGGGAAAATTCCCGCAATAAAAAGCTTAGCAATGGACTCTTGAACTGTTACGCCGTAAATTATTAAAATTATAGATGGTGGTATCAACAAACCTAAAGTTCCGGATCCAGCTAAACTTCCAAGTAATATTTTTTCTGGATAATTTCTTTTACGAAGTTCAGGTATTGACATTTTACCTACAGTTGCAACTGTTGCTGCAGAGGAACCTGAAATAGCTGCAAAAATTGCACAGCCAACAACATTTACATGAATAAGTCCTCCGGGAAGCTTCTGCATCCATGGAGAAAGCCCTTCAAAAAGATTTTCAGATAATTTAGTTCTAAATAAAATTTCACCCATCCAAACAAATAAGGGCAGTGCGGTAAGTGTCCAAGAAGATGACATTCCCCAAATTGTTGTTGCCATTGCATCACCAACTGGTCTTGATGTAAACAATTCCATTGCAATAGCTGAGACACCAATCATACTTAAAGCAACCCATACACCGCTACTTAAAAATAATAATAAAACAGTGATAAAAAAAATTGCTAGTATAATTTCAGTCATTTTTAAAAGCTTTAAAAAGATGATGTAAAATACATATAAAAAAGATAAGGGATCCAAAAGCCAAACTTGTCTGCGGTATCCAAATTAAGATTTCATCAGCTCCTTCACTTCTTTCTTGAAACTTGTATGAAATGAATAACATTTTACTAAAATAGAAAAAAAGAAATCCAGAAAAGATAGATGAAATAGTCAAACACCAAATTTCAAATATTTTTTTTAATTGACTGCTCATTTTCTCTAAAAACAATGTAATTCTTATATGGCCACCTTCTGAAAATGTATAAGCAAGTGCAAAAAAAGTTGAGGCAGCCATACAGTATCCTGAGTACTCAGACAAACCTCTTATGTAAAAATCAAAAATTCGAGACGATATCCCGATTAAAATAAAAGTTGCAACAAGTATGAGAAATATAGCCGCTAATATACCTGAAAATTTATAAAGTCGATAAAGGAAGTTTTCTATTTTGATTAACATAATTTAAAAAGGCCATCTTATATAGATGGCCTTTTATTCAAATTATTAATATTTTGATAAAACAGTTTGTCCTCTTGAACCAGCTTTACTAGCCCATTCTTTAGACATTGTTTGGCCTACTTTTTCAAAATGAGATTTTAAAGTAGCGTTAACTTTACCTACAGTCATGCCAGCATCAGCTAAAGCCTTTTTGTCATTTTTATTTCCCATTTTAGAAAGTTGCCAACCTTTTCTCTCAGCAACTGCTGCTTCTTTCATGATTAAGTCTTGAGTCGCTTTATCTAACTTATTCCACGCCTCTTTGTTTGCTATAATCATATTTTTTGGAAACCATGCTGCAATGTCATAAAAATATTTTACACCATTTTCCCAAATCTTTTTATTCTTACCAGTTGTTGGAGAGGTAATCATACTTTCAACAGCTCCTGTTGAAAATGCTTGAGATATCTCAGCAGCCTCAATTTTAGTTGGAGCCATTCCGGTTAACTCTGCGATTCTTACAGTTGCACTGTTATAAGCTCTAAATTTTAAACCTTTAAGATCTGCTACACTATTAATTTCTTTTTTAGAGTACAAACCTTGAGCTGGCCATGGAACTGCATATAAAAATACAAGTCCTTTTTTATCTAAACTTTTTGCAATTTCAGCTTTTGAAGCCTTATAAAGTTTCATAGCATCACCATACGAAGTCGCTAAAAATGGAAGTGAGTCGATTTCTAGTAATGGATCTTCTTTACCTAAAGCTGACATAAATCTCTCTCCAATTGGAGCCTGACCAGTTCTAACAGCTCTAAAAATTTCTCCCCCTTTAAATAGAGAACCACCTGGATGAGTAACTATAGTGAGTTTACCTTTACTTTTTTTTGTTACGTTATTTGCAAATTCAGTTGCGTTTGCTGAATGGAAGTTTCCAGCACCATAAGCCAGAGCCATATCCCATTTTTCAGCAGCATTTGAATGTGTAAATACAAGTAGGGCAACAAAAATTGATAAAATATATTTAAATATTTTCATTTCTCCTCCTTAATTTATTAAACACCTATTTGATTATGTCTAAATCTTTAAATCAATAAAAATTTTCACTACTTTTAATTGAATTATACAAAAAATTTTATATTATTGAGGAATCTTGATTGAACAATCTATTATACTCTTACAAATTATCTTTATAGATATTATCCTTGCAGCGGACAATGCAATTATAATTGGACTAATAGCAGCCAACTTTGTTCCCAAACACAGAAAACAAATCATATTGTGGGGTGTTGCAGGTGCATTGGTTTTTAAAGTTATTTTTGCTGTATTCGCAACCTACTTATTTAAATTTTATTTTATCAAAATTTTAGGTGGTTTACTTTTAGTTTGGATCGTTAATGATTTAAGAAAAGATTTGTTTGAGATCAAAAAAATTAAATCTCCAACTAAGGTATCAAAACAGCCCTCATACATACAAAGTGTCTATAAAGTTCTTTTTGCGGATATAACAATCAGTTTCGATAATGTTATTGGGGTAGTTGGTGCTGCAAAAGGAAATTTTGGATTTATGGTATTTGGTTTGGTTTTATCAGTCGTTTTGACAGGTGCTCTTGCAACTTACCTTGCAAACTACATTCAAAAACATTTATGGATCGCTTATATAGGTTTGGCGTTTATTTTAGTTGTAGCTATTCAATTAATAATTGGTGGTCTTGTTGATTTAGAAATACTTAAGGTAGCCGAAGATTTTAAAAAGTATTTCTAGTTTTTTTTTCAATAATTTCAGCTCTAAATATTGTAATCAAAATAATTGCCATTAAAGGGATACAGATAATGTTCATTAACTTCCAATTAGTTAAGACTAATAATATACCAGCTGATAAACTTCCTATTGCGTGTACTGAATAAACTACAAAATCGTTTAAACCTTGAGCTTTAAATTTTTCGTGTTCTTTGTAAGTAGTTACCAAAAGACTTGTCCCTGATATGAATAAAAAATTCCAGCCAAACCCTAGAAAAATAAGGGCAATTAGATAATTAAAAAAAGTTTGATCTAATAAACTTAGTAGTATTGTTACACTATAAAGTAATATGCCAATGTACATTATATTGCTGTGGCCAAATTTCTTTATCAAATTTCCGGTAATTAACGATGGTAAAAACATTGATGCAACATGCATCTGAATAACAAAACTGGTTTTATCTAATGACATATTCTCCATCACATGCATACTAATTGGAGTAGCGGTCATTAAAAAAGTCATTATTGCATAGCCAAATGCACTTGCTACCATTGCCTGTAAAAATCTGGGTTGAGAAATAATTTCAAAATAGCCTCTACCAATGAAACTTATATCTTTTTTTTCGATTGTATTGTTTTCGTAAAATAAAAAGAGAATAGCTGGAAGAAACATATACACAGCAAGGGATACATATGAGCCAACATACAATTGTTCTGATATAAAGTTTTTTGTAAAATTAGCAGTACCTGGTCCGATAAATGCAGAGACAATTCCTCCTAAAAGAATTATTGAAATCGCTTTTGGTATTTTTTCTTTATCGACACTTTCGGCGGCAGCAAAACGATATTGATGAGTAAATGCCATTCCAATACCAATAAAAAAATTTGCAATACAAAACAAAACAAAATTCTGAGTCATAACTGAATATGCGGCTAATAAAGAAACTAAAGAATTGGAAATAGCTGCAAAAATAAAGCCAGCTTTTCTACCTAATAAACTCATTGTTTTAGTGGCAACTATTGCTCCGATAGCGATACCAACAACAGATATTGACATTGGTAATGTTGATAAAGATTTCAGAGGGCTTATTTGTGATCCAATAATACCGCTTAGAAAAACTGTAACTGGTGCAGCTGTAAAACTAAAAATTTGACTAAAAAAAAGTATGTATAAATTCATGTTCATAAGTTATTTGCTTATTATTCAGAATTAATGTTTAAACGTATTTCATTTGAAAACAGACTTCAAACTTTTTCATATTCAAAATTTTGCGTCGTTTCATTAACTTGAATTTGGATTGCACCATTGCTTAAATGAAATCTGCGTGCCATCTCAGTTAAAGGCGATAATGTTATCAGTCTGTTTAAATGGTTAGATTTTTTTATTAATTTATAAACCTCTTTAACAATTAATTTTCCTCCTCCTTTTTTTTTAGACCAGACTGTGTATGCTATAGCAATTTTACCTACTTGATAATCTCTCCTAATACTTTGAATAAAAGCATCTTTACTCATTAAATCTAATTCCTCAACAGTCTTTGGAATTTCATTTGTAAAAGCAAAACACATAACAGCATGGATCTCTCCTTTAAATTTTACGCCATAGATTTTTCTTCCATAACTAGTTCTAAATTTATTATCTAGCTCTGGTCTAACTGGATCTTCATTTGTATTACATTCACTTAACTCGACAATTTCAGCACCCTTAATCCAATCAAAGAAATTATCAATATTTTTAGAAATAATTTGTTTATTTTTTCTGAACCTAGCCTTTATTCGATTTTTAATTTTTTTTGTATTTTCTGAACTATTGTTGTTTGTATATTTTGAAACTAATTTTTCTTTAACGTTTTTGAATATTTCTTTCATATCAATTTTTTTAAAATCTTAAAAAATTTCCCAGTCTTCTAAGATATGGATAAATCAATCTTAATATTAAATTATAATTCCACAATTTTTTTGGAGTATTTGGTTCATCTAAAAATTCAGAAATTTTATCCAATCGTCCAAGTCCATTTTCACCAAAATATTTAATATAATAAGTTTTGTCAAAATTATTGTAATAAAATTCTTTCGTTGCTTCATCTATCAAGTCAAAAACTATACATTGAAATGAAATTCTCCAGTAAGAAGGATCAAAAATTCCAAACCTTTTTTTTTTCGAATAATGGTCACGATATTTTTTGTTATCTATGTCATCAATAAAAATGGGTCTATTCTTTTTTAAATATTTAAAATAAAGGTTTAACAATTTGCTAACATGAAAATTTTCATGATAACTATCTATATAAATTAAATCTACTCCAATATTTTTTACTTCTTTGAATTGATCTAAAACATAGTTTATTTTTAAATCGTCACTTTTTAAAAAAAACCAGTTTTTAGAATTTGATATTTTACTGCAGTCATTAATATCGACTGAATATATTTTTCCATCTAGCTTTTCCATAAGCCAAATAAAGGATTTAGTTGATGTTCCTCTCTCTACGCCAAATTCTAAAACTATTGGATTTTTGATATTTAACAAACTATCGCCCATTATTCTTAAATGAGAGTTTTTAGGAAATTTTAAATCGTATTCTTCTTTTGATATATTTTGATTCATTTAGCTTAATCTTTTATATATTTTATTCAAAACATTTGTTGTAGTCTTATAAAAATTATTTTTTTGAAGTGTTCTTAAAGCTTGTTGATTTAAACCTTTGGGTGTTTGAGAATTTTTGACAAGAATTGATAAATCTTTGTTTGAGTGATTATATGCACTTTCAGATAGAGCTATGAAAAGTGAGGTAATATAATTTTGCGCGTTGTTTTTTTTAACACCTTTTGAGACAAGCCATTTAGATAATGTATTTAAAAGTTCAAAAAATGGGGCCATCATTCCAGATGTCGACCAAAAATTAAGAGACTTTTTTTCATTACTTATTTCAATAACTGTACCTAAATGAGAAAAAAATTTTTTTACTTTTTTATTTGGTGGAAAAATTGGAACTGGTCCTTTTCTTAAAGATATTGGAGGCAAAGGAATTGCGCGGACAATATTATTATTATTTTTAGTCAATTTTTTTAATTCTGGAAGTTGTATTGTTGAAATAAAGCTTACAATAACTTGTTTTTTTTTAAATTTCAGTTTTCCTATGATTTGATTACCAATCTTTGGTGTGACAGCTAAAAAAATCCAATCTGATTTATTTATTAAAATCTGATTATTCTTTTCTATTTGAATTTTTTTGTTTTTTTTTCTTAAAAAAGATGAAGTTTTTTTATTACGTTCTGATAAATAAATTTTTTTGACCTTCAATTTTGACCCCAAGATCCCAATAACTACAGCTTTTGTAATTTCACCAGTACCAATAAATCCTAATTTCATAATTTAAAGAATATTATTACCATAAAAATTAAAATATTGATGTGGTGCTAAAAATAACAAGTATTGGCTTTTTTGACGGATAGTCCTAAAAAACCGGGAGCTAAAGATGGCTAGATAGGACTATCTATATCTAATATATCATACTCCATAAAAATTGCATTAAGCAAATTTTTAATATTTATTAATAAATTATGAAAAAAGGTCACAGACCTATCACAAAGGTCAAAAATCCAGAGCCGAATTCTATGAGTCCAGATTGGGTTGTGTGGGCTGCCTGGGCGGACCGCATCACTTTTGAGGAGATAAAAAAAAGATCTGGATATTCTGAAAGTGACGTAATTAAAATAATGAGAAAAAAATTGAAACCCTCTTCTTTTAGACTTTGGAGAAAAAGAGCTAAAAACCAAAGTATCAAACATAGAAAAAAATTTGAATTATCTAGAAAAGAAATAAGAAGAAAAATTAAAAAAAATGACTATATATAAGAAATGAAAAATATTCTCATTTATACAGGACCTTCTTGTAATTTTTGTGATGCAGCGAAACGGTTGCTTGAAAGAAATAAATTAAAGTTTAGCGAAATAGATGTTTCATCTGGTGAAGGTATAAGAGACGAGATGATTAAAAAAACTAATGGCCAAAGAACTATCCCCCAAATTTTTTTTGGTGACCACCACGTAGGAGGTTACACTGAATTAAGAGCCTTAGAAAAAGAAAACAAACTAAAAGACCTTCTAAAATAGTATAAAGTAAAAAATCAAAAGTATTAAAGTAATTTCAAAAAAAGTTTTAAATTGATGTAATTTTTGTACATCAAATTTTTCTTTAAGCTTGTCTTTTATAAATGAAAAACTTAACTGAACCAACAATACACTAACAAAAATCCCAATAAAAGTCAGTTTGATTGAAAAATTTTTAAATCCAAAGTAACAAGCAGCTAAAAAAGAAAACCAAGAAATTTTTGAAATAAATATTTTAAATATTAATCCGACTTTTTTGTTAAAAATTGATTGAGTTTTAATAATTGAGAATGACCAAATTAAACCAAATAAAAAAAGGGTATATTGAATAATCATTTTTTTGGCTTAAAGTTTAGACAGGCACCATTGTTACAAAATCTTTTTCCAGTTGGTTTAGGTCCATCATTAAATATATGTCCATGATGACCACCGCAATTTTTACAATGATATTCTATTCTTGCGTAACCAATATGATGATCAGTTTTTACTTCAAACACATTTGGTAAAGACTCGTAAAACGAAGGCCAACCAGAACCACTTTCATATTTGGAGCTTGAGTCGAATAATTTTACATCACAATTTACACAGTGATAAGATCCTTCTCTTTTTTCTTCATTTAATATACTTGAACCCGGTCTTTCAGTACCCTCTTCAAATAAAATTAATTTTTGTTCTGAAGAAAGTTTTGAATTAATTTTTTTCATAATATTGATGCACAAGATTTATGTAAAATTGCATGAAGCTCAACCAATTTTTTAAAATCTTTGTTATATCCGCCCCCTAAAACCCCGCATAATGGAATTTTTTTATCAAAAAAATTAGAAATTACTAATTCCTCTCTACTTTTTATCCCTTCATCTGATATTTTTAATTTGCCTAATCTATCATTATAATGAATGTCCACTCCAGCAATATAAAAAATTAAATCGAAGTTTTCTTTATTTAAAATAAGTAAATTCTTTTTCAAAACATCAATATACTCCTTATCTTCAGTATTATCTTTTAATTCAACATCTAAATCGCTGTTTGATTTTTTTGCTGGGTAATTTGATTTACAATGCATGCTAAATGTAAAAACTGATCTATCTTTTTTAAAAATTTCAGAATTTCCATTTCCTTGATGAACATCTAAGTCAATTATCAACACTTTTTTAATAGTATTTTTTGAAAGCACATGCTTAGCTGCAACTGCTACGTCGTTGAAAACACAATAACCTGCTCCTTCATCTCGTGTTGCGTGATGACTTCCGCCAGCTGTGTTACAGGATAAACGATTTAGTAAAGCCAGTTTACTTGCCAAGACTGTTCCACCTGTAGCTCTAAATGATCTATTAACTACGCTATCATTTAAAGGAAAGCCTATTTTTTTTTGAGATTGGGTATCTAAATTCTTATTTTTAATCTTATTAATATAGTCTACTGAATGCGCTTTACTTAATGTTTCAACAGAACAAAATTCAGGTTGTATAAATTTTTTAGTAACGCCTTCGCTTATCAGATATTTTGCAAGCTCACCAAATTTTTTAATAGGAAATTTATTATCATCATTTATTTTTGCAACATAATCATTGTGATTTATAATTGGTAAGATCATTTAATTACTTATTCTCTTATTAGATATTAATATCCCACTTAAAATGAATAAAGCTCCTAATGCGTGAAAAAACATAAATTTCTCATCAAAAATAATCATTGCCATTATCGCACTTAATATTGGCATTAAGTGTAAAAAGATTCCTGATCTATTAGGACCAATCAATGAAATTCCTTTTATCCAACAGATGAATGATAAAAGACCAGGAAATAAAACAACATAAGCGAGCGTTAGCGCAAAAGGTAAATTAATTTCAATACGATAACCTAAAATAAACTCAAAAATATAAACTGGAATTAAAAATAGTAGACCAAAAGAAATAATTATTTGCAATAAACAAAGCTGAGATACATCATGTTTTTTTACTTTAAGTAAAGCTGAGTATGTCGCCCAAGATAACATTGCAACAACCATAGTCAAATCACCTCTATTAAAGTTTAGATTTCTTAAAACGTCAAAATTAGCTTTTGTAATAATTGTAATGACGCCCAAAAATGATAATGCTACTCCAATAAATTGAAATTTGTTAGCTTTCTCAATCTTTAATATTGAAGAGATAAACATAATCATTACTGGAATTGTTGAAATCATGAGAACACCACTAATAACTTGGGTAAAGTTTAGTGAATAATAAACTATGGAATTAAAAATTGTAACACTTGTTATTCCTAACAAAATAAAAAATTTATAATTATTCATTATATAACTTTTGTTAAGAATAATTTCATTATATGTAAATGGTATCAATATAAGCCAAGCAAATAGCCATCTGTAAAAATTTAAAGAAAAGGGTGGAATTTGGTGATAGCTAGCATATTTTCCAACTAAAAAATTTCCAGACCAAAATAAAACTGCTAAAAATAGAAATATATAAGCAAAATTAATTTTTCTTATCAAGTTTAACTAAACCTTACCGAACTGTAAGGTTCCAAATCTAAATTGGTTTTTTCTCCAGAAATCATTTTTGATACTATTTTTCCCGAAATTGCCCCTAAAGTCCATCCTAAATGATGATGACCAAATGAGTAATAAACATTTTTATGATTTTTTGAACTTCCAATTATCGGTAAAAAATCTGGAAGTGTTGGCCTAAATCCCAGCCATTCATCTTCGTGCTCGGGCAATCCATCAAGCATATACTTTGCGTTATCTATTAAGTTTTTGATTCTTGATTTTGAAAGCGGATTTTTTAATCCACCAAATTCCACTGTTCCAACAACCCTTAAACCTTGATCCATTGGAGTCATACCGAAACCTCTGTTTGCAAAAACAACAGGTCTTGAAATTAGATGTTCGCAGTTTTTAAAGTGAACATGATATCCCCTTTCAGTATCTAAAGGAATTTTTTCATTTAATTTATCAGTTAGTCTTTTTGAAAATGCACCACATGCAATGATTACTTTGTCAAAAATTAACTGATCTTTAGCAGTCTTTAAAACTGGTGTATCTCCATTAAATGTTATATTTTCAACGTTTGTTTTTTTGAATTTGCCACCTTTTTTTAAAAAAAGATCAAATAATTTCAATAATACTTTTCTAGGGTTAATAGTGTGTCTAGCATTAGGATAAAAAACTCCACCATGATAAAATTTTTTTAAATTAGGCTCTAAATCACTTATTTCTTTTGGAGTTACTAGTTGTTGTTCTACACCAAGTTGATCCCTTATTTTTATTTCTAATTCTCTACTAGCTATATTTTTTTTCGTCCAAACATACATTATGCCATTTTTTTTTACCAAACCATCAAGATCAATTTCGTCAAATAGTTCGTCATAAGCAGGTAATGCTAAGTCCAAAATTTGATGCATGTATTTTGCTGTATGCATCATTTTTTTTGATGTGCAATTCTTAATTAATTTAAAGAACCATGGGATCATTTTCGGAACATAATTCCACTTTAAGGCTAATGGTCCTGTTGAGCTCATTAGCATAGCGGGGACATCTGTTAATATGTCTGGTCTATTTAGTGGTACAGAGGCGTAAGGTGAAAAATGACCAGCATTTCCATAAGATGCTGCTGAACCGGGTTCCTCCCTATCAAAAAGATGTACTTCATAGTTTTTTTTTTGAAGAAATAAAGCGTTACATACACCTTGAATACCTGCGCCTACTATTCCAATTTTAGTATTACTCATTCTTAAAGATACAATATCAAAAAGAAAAATTATTGCGACAAATTAAGCAATGAGTTGCTTTTGATAAATTTTTGTACTCATCACAATACTAAAACCTATCATCGTTGCTAACATTGAAGAACCACCATAAGACATTATCGGTAAAGGGGAACCAACTATTGGCAACAAACCTAAAACCATAGACATATTTACAGTAATAAATACAAAAATTGAGGATGCAAATCCAAAACAAAATAATTTACCAAAAAAACTTCTAGCGTTTTTTCCTATATCTATCACTCTATAAATAATAACGCCGTAAATAAATAAAAGTGCTAACGACCCAATAAAACCATGCTCTTCGGAAAATAACGTAAAAATAAAATCTGTATGTTTCTCAGGTAAAAATTCAAGGTAACCTTGTGTTCCCTTCAAAAAACCTTTTCCAGTAAGACCACCCGATCCTATAGCTATTTTAGATTGAATAATTTGATAACCTGCTCCTAAAGGATCTTTATCAGGATTAAAAAAAGTTAAAATTCTAAGTTTTTGATATGGTTTTAAAAATGCAATAACAAAAGGCATTGAAATTAATAAAAACAAACCTGAATATATAAAATATTTTAAGTTAATGCCTGCGAGCCAGAGCACTATAATTCCGCTTAATGCAATTAAAATTGAGGTACCTAAGTCAGGTTGACTGACAACTAACAATATTGGTAAAATCAATATCATCATTGGAACAAGTAAATTTTTAAAGTTGTTAATCTGATTTATCTGGGCTCTGTGATAAAATTTTGCAAAACAAACTATAATAGCAATTTTCATCAATTCTGACGGTTGAAGATTTATAAAGTACAAGTCGACCCATCTTTGAGAACCAGAGGCAGTAATTCCATAAAGAGATGCCCATATAAGTAATCCCAAAACTATAATATAAAATAGATAACCAGTTGCATGCCAAAATCTTATGTTTAAGAAAGAAAGAACAAACATCATTACAAAGAAAATTATAAATCTTAAAACATGACTTTTTGTATGGTATAAAAGCTCACCTCCATCTGTTGCATACATTGCAAAAGAACTTATGACACCTAATATTAAAATGCAGATTAAAAGAATATAATCAAGTGATCTTAATTTTTGAAAGAATGTTGTTTGTCCGCTTAGTGCTGTTTCTTTAAACATTTATATTTCCATTAAACTTTTTTCTCTAATTTTTTCTCTTTCTTCGTGTCTATCAATAATAGTTTTAAATAGTTTTTTTGCTAAAGGTGCTGCAGCAGAACTTCCTGCTCCACCATGTTCCACAAAAACACTTAAAGCATATCGTGGATTAACATATGGTCCAAATGCTACGAATAAAGCATGATCTCTCTCTTCATATGGAATTTGAGATATATCTAGATCAAGTTCTCTTTGAATCTCTGTAATTTTTTTGACCTGGGAGGTACCAGTTTTTCCTGCAAATTGGTATTTTTTATCACTTATTCTTGATGAATAGGATGTACCCCTAACTTCATTTGTAGATGCAAACATAGCTTCAAGAACAAATTTTACATTCTCCTGGTTTCTATACAAAGGTTTATAAAGATCGGTATCACGTTTTTTCTTCTCTAAAGAAAAGTCAACCATTGCATCATCTTGTTGGAAGTCACTTAATAGATCAATTCTATTTTTTTCCATTTCAGACTTTATTTGTTCATAGGTGTCATTATTTTTGTCGAAGGTTATCTTAGGTTTAATCTTAAATCCTCCATTGGCCAATTGAGCAGTCATAAGACATAGTTGAAGTGGAGTTGTCTGCATATATCCTTGGCCTATACCAGTAATTAAAGTTTCTCCTAAAACCCATCCTCTTCCTAGTGCATTCTTCTTCCATTGTGTTGATGGTATTAATCCCTCTTTCTCTTCGTTGTAAGTCCCATTAAATACTTTTTCTCCTAAACCAAATTTTTTTGCCGTAAGATTTAATCTATCCACTCCAAGTCTTCTTGACATTTCATAAAAAAACGTATCACAGGACACTTTAAGAGCATCTCTTAAGTTGACTATTCCGTGACCTGTGTCTTTCCAGCAGTGATATGTTTGCCCGTACATTTCTGTTTTACCAGTGCAGTTAACTTTAAACTTTGTTGAGATCACATCATTTTCAAGTGCGGAAAGTGCAACAATCGGCTTAATGGTTGATCCGGGAGGATATAAACCTTGTATAGATCTATTAATTAAAGGTTTTTTTGGATTATTAAGTATTTCATTCCAATTGTCATGACTTATTCCATATAAAAATAAATTTGGATCGAAAGATGGAGAAGAATGCATCGCAATCAATTCACCGGTATAAATATCCATAACACATATTGATCCAGCTTTATCTTTAAGAAGTTCGTTACATTGAGCTTGTACTTCTGTATCGACTGTTAGTTTAATATTGGTTCCTTTTTTTCCTTCAACAAAATCGATTTGGTTAATTCGTTTTCCATATGCATTTACTTCATATCTTTGGATACCATTAGAACCAATTAATTGATTTTCATAAGTTTTTTCTAATCCAATTTTACCAACTCTTAGACCGGGAACGTGGCTTTTTTTAATAACTTCATTTTCAATTAAATCTTTTTCACTTGCTTGAGCAACATATCCAAGTAGGTGTGTGAATTTTTCATCGTAAGGATAATTTCTTGCAACTGAAAGAACAGGTTTAGCACCTGATAATTCATGAAGGTAAAAATTAATTTTTGCAAACTGATCCCAGCTTAAATTCTCTGATATTATTAATGTCTCCCAAGATTTTTGTTGGCTTTTCCTCTTCAAGATTTTTTTAAAAGTGCTGGAGTCTATATCTAAGATATCTCTAAGTCTTATCATTAAATATCTAAAATCTTCAACTTGCTCAGGTACCACATGTAATTGATAAACTTTGAGATTGCTGGCAATTTTATTTCCGAAAAAGTCTTCAAAATCTCCTCTGACAGGTGGTAGTCTCCACTCTCTTAATCGATTTTTATCAGATAAAGTTAAATATTTTTTATTCTCATTTATTTGAAGACTGAAAAGTCTTGTTATAATTCCACCAAATATTACTAGTTTAGCAGCAGTCATAATGAACATTCTTCTATTTACTGTGCTAAGTTTTTTGTATCCTGAATCTCCTCCACCACCAAACATAATTATCTCGTAATATTAAATTTTGAATAATAATCGAAAATATATGAAAAAATATAATAAAACATAAATGTAAAAATAATATTAAAAAATAGGAAATAAAAATTCATATCTATTCCAAAGAATAGAATTAAAACAATATAAAGTATTGAATTCACTAGTGAGATAGTGAACAGAAAGAAAAGCCAATCTTTAATAAGGTTTGGTCTCAAAGTGATATTTCTTAAGTATACCGCAAAACCACATATTAGCAGATATGAAAGACTGCTAATACCCATCGGTAACCCAACAACAACGTCGTTTATCAATCCTGCAATAAATACAAGGCCATATCCTAGCTTTTCTCCACCTTTTAAGCTCCAGTAAAAAATTAATATAAATGGAAAATTAAAAGAGAAATATTTAAAGTTAAGATAGTTAAAATCAAATTCATTAAGGACTGAGATAAATAATATAATAATTGGTAAAGAATTAAAAATTTTACCTAAAATTGATATTTTTGAAATTTCAATCATTTTGTTTTACCTCTTCAAAGGATACAATTTTTACCAGACGCAACTGCGAAAAATCTGAGTGAAATTTTACTTTTATAGTATCAATACCAATTTCCTCATTAGCCATCGTTTTTCCAATTGGAATTCCCGAACGAAAAATTCCTCCTGATCCAGACGTAAAAATTTCAGAGTCATTCTCTAATTCATAATCATCCTTTATGTATTGAATTTCTCCATAACTAGATCCACTTCCTGAAAGTATTGACTGAACACCATTTGGTTCTATGGAGACAGGAATTTTGCTATTTAAATCAGATAATAATAAGACTCTTGAAGTTGAGTAATTTACTTCTACAACTTTTCCTACAAGAAATTTTTCATCTAAAACTGCCATACCTAACATCACATTATCTTTACTTCCCCTGTTTACTATTACAGATCTTAAAAAAGGACTTTTTTTATCTATAATTACTTTCGCTAATAGTTCAGATGATTGAGTGGATACATCATTTATTTTCGATTTAAGCGCCTCGTTTTCTGATTTCAAAAAATCAGTGTTTAACTTTGTCGCCTTAAGAGTTTCATAATCTTTTTTTAAATTTTCATAATTTGAATATAAATAAAAATGATCACGTATTGTTTGATAGCTGCTTATTACAAAGTTTTCTGGAACAGATACAATAAATGTTGTTCTGTAGACAAGTTCTTTTAAGGATAATTTTAAAAAGTTTACCCCTTTAAAATTATATTTACCAAGTACTAATATAAAAATTGAAAAAAGTATAAGGGCTATTAATGAAAATCTTTGTTGGTTACCTCTTTTAAGAAATGCAGATCTGATCGCAATAATGAAATCATCTCTGTTTGTTTGCATCGTTTATTAATATTCAGATAACACAGTAGAGAATATTTCCTCTTGTTCTAATGCCTTCCCAGTTCCTATTGCAACACAAGCTAAAGGATCATCTGCAATATGAACTGGTAAACCAGTTTCTTTAGATAATCTTTTATCAATGTTCTTTAATAATGCACCGCCTCCAGTTAAAGTTAAACCCATATCAACCAAGTCTGCTGATAATTCAGGTGGTGTATTTTCTAAAGCATCTTTAATTCCATTAATCATTTCTCTCAGGATTGGGTTAAGTGCTTCAACTGAGTCCTCTTCGGTGATACCTACTTCTTTAGGTGTTCCTGATCTTAAATCTCTTCCTTTTACAGCATATGTATTATTATTTGTTGCGATCGCTGTTCCAATTTCTTTTTTTATTTTTTCCGCAGTACTATCACCAATCATTAAATTATATTCTTTCCTCATATAATTTGCGAATGCCCCGTCCATTGCATCACCTGCTACTCTTAAAGAATTTGAGTAAACTACTCCACCAAGAGACATAACTGCGATTTCTGTAGTACCACCACCAATATCAATTACCATTGATCCTGTTGCTTCAGATATTGGTAGACCAGCACCGATGGCAGCTGCTATTGGTTCCTCAATTAATTGAACACGTCTTGCACCTGCTGCAAGAGCACTGTCTTGAATTGCTTTTCTCTCAACTGGTGTTGAGCCTGTTGGGACGCAAATTAAGATTCTTGGATTTGCAAAAGAGCTTCTTTTGTGAACCTTTTTAATAAAATGTTTGATCATTTCTTCTGTAACAATAAAATCAGCGATAACTCCATCTCTTAAAGGTCTTATTGCTTGAATATTTCCTGGGGTTCTACCTAACATCGTTTTTGCTTCATCACCTACAGCAAGAACTGATTTTTTACCTTTGTTATCTACAACGGCTACAACTGATGGCTCATTTAAAACAACTCCTTGACCCTTCAAAACTACAAGAGTGTTTGCTGTTCCTAAATCAATTGCCATATCTTGGCTCCATATTTGTGTTAGCTTACCTAATATCGACATTTAAATTCCTTTTACTTTTTGGTGTTTAATACTTTCGTTCATAGCTTTTTTCTCCCGCTTTATTAACATTTTATTCAGAGCATTCAAGTAAGCATTTGCTGAAGCAACTAATGTATCAGTATCCGCAGATTGTCCAACAGTAGATCTATCATTTTCCTCAATCTTGACACTTACTGTTGCCTGAGCGTCAGTCCCTTCTGTTACAGCATGGACTTGATACAATAAAAGTTTCATGTCATGAGGATATAGCGCTTTGATACACTTAAATGTCGCATCAACAGGGCCATCTCCTGTCTGTGAAGTTTTTTTAATTTCGCCAAAGACATCCAGTGTCATCTCAGCTTTTTGGGGTTCACCAGTACCTGCGAAAACCTTTAAAGATTTTAGGTTGATCGCATTTATTTTATTATCAATTATTAAGCTATCATCTACTAAAGCAATGATATCTTCATCATAAACATGCTTTTTCTTGTCAGCTAAAACTTTAAATTTTCCAAATGCTGCTTGTACAACATCATCTGTTAAGTCTGAATATCCTAAATCACCCAATTTATCTTTAAATGCATGTCTGCCAGAATGCTTGCCCATTACCAAAGATGTTTTTTTAACACCAACACTTTCTGGTGTCATAATTTCGTATGTTTCTCTATTTTTTAACATTCCATCTTGATGAATTCCCGATTCATGTGCAAAAGCATTTTTGCCAACTATCGCTTTATTAAATTGAACTGGAAATCCAGTAGCGTTTGATACTATCTTTGAGGCTTTGCTAATTAGTTCAGTCTTAATTCCTGTTTCATAAGGCATTAGATCATTTCTTGTTTTGATAGCCATTACAATTTCTTCCAAAGCAGCGTTACCTGCTCTCTCTCCAATTCCATTTATAGTACATTCGATTTGTCTAACACCTGCAGACAATCCTGCTAAAGCATTAGCAACAGCCAAACCTAAATCATTATGGCAATGTGCTGATATAATTGCTTTATCAATATTTGGAACATTGTTTTTTATATGCGTTATTGTACGAGCAAACTCCTCAGGAATCGAGTATCCTACAGTATCAGGTATATTAATTGTTGTTGCACCACATTTAATTGCTAACTCAATAGTTTTGCACATAAAATCTAAATCTGTTCTTGTTCCATCTTCACAAGACCATTCTACATCGTTAGTAAATTTTCTTGCGTAAGTAACACTTTCTTTTATTGCATCTAAAACTTGATCGTTAGTCATATCAAGTTTATGCTTCATGTGGACTGGACTTGTAGAAATAAATGTATGAATTCTAAATCTTTTTGCAAACTTAAGTGACTCGTGGCATGCATCTATGTCCTTTTTTAATGCTCTAGACAGTCCACAAGGTATAGAATTTTTAACACTTTTACTTATCTCTGATACTGCTTCAAAATCACCGGGAGACGAAATTGGAAATCCAGCCTCTATGATATCAATTCCCATTTCATCAAACACCCTAGAGATTTGAATTTTTTCCTCAACACTCATAGATGCACCAGGTGACTGCTCACCGTCTCTCATCGTTGTATCAAAAATGTAAACTTTTTCTTTATCGCTCATAAAACAATTATTTTAATAATTGTGATAATACATTCTCTAGCACAGATTGCAAAATAAAAGAGTTTTAAATTTTAAGAAAATAGGATTTTAATTAGTTCTTATCGCTGTCTACTAGTTTCTTTTTTGAAATCCAAGGCATCATAGCTCTTAATTTAGCACCTACTTTTTCAACCGGATGTTCTGCAAGTTTCTCTCTTGTTTTTAGGAAATTTTTCTGGCCATTTTTGCATTCATCCATCCACTGCTTAGTAAATTTTCCTGACTGAATATCTTGAAGAACTTCTTTCATTCTCTTTTTGGTTTCTTCTTTATTTATAATTCTAGGACCCGACATATACTCCCCGTACTCAGCAGTATTAGAAATAGAATAATTCATGTTAGCAATTCCACCTTCATAAATTAAGTCAACAATTAATTTTACTTCGTGAACAGTTTCGAAATATGCCATTTCTGGTTCATAGCCAGCTTCTACCAAAGTTTCATAACCATTTTTTATTAGTTCAACTAATCCACCACATAAAACAGTTTGCTCCCCGAATAAATCTGTTTCTACTTCATCTTTGAATGTAGTTTCAATAATACCTGATCGACCACCACCAATTGCAGAAGCATATGACATAGCTAAATCTCTCGCTTTGCCAGATCCATTTTGATGAACTGCAAAGAGACATGGAACTCCACCTCCTTTTTCGAACTCACTTCTTACCAAATGTCCTGGGCCTTTTGGCGCAACCATAAAAACATCTAAATCTTTTCTAGCTTTAATCAAATCATAATGAACATTTAAACCATGAGCAAAAGCAATTGAAGTTCCCTCTTTTACTCTTTGTTCAATGTGATTTTTATAAATCGATGCTTGTAGTTCATCTGGTGTTAAAACCATAATCACGTCTGCCCATTCTGCAGCATCAGATAAATTCATAACTTTTAAACCTTTAGACTCAGCTTTTGCTTTGCTAGCTGATCCATCTCTTAAAGCTACAACGACCTCTTTAACTCCACTATCTTTTAAGTTTAATGCATGTGCGTGTCCCTGGCTACCATAACCGAAAATAGCAATTTTTTTATTCTTAATTAGATTTGGATCAGTATCTTTTTCATAAAACATTTTCATATAATATTCTCCTTAAATTACTTAAAAACTTCAGCCCCTCTAGTCATTGCTACAGCACCAGTTCTTGATACACTCACTAGACCAGTCTTTTTAAGATCATTCATTATAGTATCTATCTCTCTTCTTAAAGCGGTAATTTGTATAACTACTGATTTATTTGTTTTATCTAATACAACAGGATTAAATTTTTTGCAAAACTTAATAGCTTTCTTTCTTTTTACGTTGTTTCCAACAATCTTTAGCAAAGCCATTTCTTTAAAAATGATTTTTTTATCACCTCTCATAAAATCAGCAACTTTATGAACAGGTACTAATTTTCCTAATTGGAGTTTAATCTGTTCTATTACCTGTGGTGTACCTGTTGTAACTATCGTTATTCTCGAAATATTTAATTTTTGATCTACTTCAGCAACTGCTAAAGACTCGATATTGTACCCTCTTCCAGAAAATAAACCTACAACTCTTGCTAAAACACCTGCCTCATTATCGACCCAAACAACAATAACATGTGTATCATTTTTTTGTTTTTTTCCAGGGATGCTGTAAGCTGATTTAGGTTTCGACATTAAACTAAAATTTTTCCTTTTCCGGTAATCTTATTTTCTTTTTGATCATTTGGACCTAACAACATTTGGTTATGTGGTTTTCCAGATGGTATCATTGGAAAACAATTTTCTTCTTTATCGACTAAGCAATCAAAAATTACAGGTTTGTTAACATTTATCATTTCTTTTATTTTTTCATCAAGTTCATCAGGGGTTTTGGCTCTAATACCAACACATCCATAAGCTTCAGCTAACTTAACAAAATCTGGTAATGCTGCAGTGTAACTTTCTGAATAATTCTTTTCATGCAAAAGTTCCTGCCATTGTCGTACCATTCCCATGTACTCGTTATTTAAAATAAAAATTTTAATTGGTAAATTGTATTGAACTGCTGTAGACATTTCTTGTATTGTCATCAATACTGAGGCTTCTCCAGCTATATCAACCACTAATTTATCAGGATGCGCAATTTGAACTCCTACCGCTGCTGGTAAACCGTATCCCATTGTTCCCAAACCTCCAGATGTCATCCATCTATTAGGTTTATTAAATTTATAATGTTGAGCTGCCCACATTTGATGTTGGCCTACCTCAGTGGTAATATAAGTATCTTTATCTTTTGTAAGCTCATATAATCTTTGAATAGCGTGTTGTGGTTTTATAGTTTTATCGCTGTTTATAAAATTAAGCGAGTTGACTGATCTCCATTCAGAAATTTTCTCCCACCATTTTGAAGTTTTTTCTTTATTCGAACTTGCAAAGTTAGGATTTTTTTTCTTAAGTGTCTTTATTACTGAAAGCATTACCTCAGAAACATCACCAACAATTGGTAAATCAACTTTTACATTTTTATTGATAGATGATGGATCGATATCTATGTGAACTTTTTTAGATTTTGGTGAAAATTCATCTATCTTTCCAGTTATTCTATCATCAAACCTTGCACCAATGTTAATCATCAAATCACAATCATGCATAGCATTGTTTGCTTCATAAGTCCCGTGCATACCAAGCATTCCTAAAAATTGGCTATCATCACCAGGATATGATCCTAAACCTTGCAAAGTTGAAGTTATTGGAAAACCTGTAAGAGACACAAGTTCTCTTAGTAACTCGCTCGCTTTCGGTCCAGAATTAATTACACCACCACCCGTGTATAATATTGGTTTAGATGAATTAACCATCAACTTTACAAGTTGATCAATTTCGCCTTGATTAAATTTATTATGAATTTTGCCATTTAATTTTTTTCTTTTGATTGAATTAACATATTTTGTTTTTTGGAACTGAATATCTTTTGGTATATCAACTAAAACAGGCCCTGGTCTTCCAGTTGTGGCAACTTCAAAAGCTTTGTGTATAATTTTTGATAAATCTTTTACATCTTTTACAAGCCAATTGTGTTTTGTGCACGGTCTAGTAATTCCAGTTGTGTCACATTCCTGAAATGCATCTGTTCCAATTAAATGAGTGGGAACTTGTCCAGATATACAAACTAATGGAATGGAGTCCATGTAAGCATCTGTTAAAGCTGTAACAGCATTTGTTGCTCCTGGTCCAGAAGTAACTAATACTACACCTGGCTTACCTGAAGATCTTGCATACCCTTCTGCTGCATGTCCCGCACCTTGCTCATGTCTTACTAAAATATGTTTTATACTTTCATGATTTTTTAATTCATCATAAATTGGAAGAACCGCTCCTCCAGGATAACCAAATATATATTCAACATCTTGATCCTCAAGACATTTAAAAACAATTTCTGCACCTGAATATAATTTAGACATTTAGCCAATCTAGCTGAAGTTGTGCTAATTGGTCAAGTTTTAGCAGAAATTATTTTAAAATTTTTTTGAATGGATTTTTTGATGTAGGATCAATTTTTTGCCAATTAACCATATGACCTCGAGACCAAGTACTCTGTCTTTTGGCGTATTGTCTAGTTTTTATTAATATCTGTTCTTTAATATCGTTCAATTCAGCTTTTTTGCTCAAATAAGAGTTAATCTCTTTAACACCAATCACATGATTGACGCTATTCCGTTTGTTAATTTTGATGAGATTGAATTTCTTTACTTCATTTATTGCACCTAAATCAAACATCTTATCAATTCTTATTTTGATATTCGTTATTAATGTATCTCTTGGGTAATCTACATAAGTCATCACAAAATCATTCTTATCAAAAAAGGTCTTTGTCTCTTTAAACCATTTATATAAAGATTTTTTAGTTAATTTCTTAACCTCGTAAGCTCTTATAGATCTATTCACATCATTTGAGTTGACAAATTTTTTAGAGATAGGATCTAGTTTTATTAGTTTTTTATAAAATTGATTTTGACCCAATTTTTTATGAAGCTTAAGTATCTTATTTTTTTCTGAAGGTTTAAATTTCGGAATTTTTACTAACCCATCGACCAAAGCTTTAAAATAAAGACCAGTTCCGCCTACAATAATAGGAATCTTTTTTCTTTTTCTAATTAAATGTATTATTTTGATACATTCTTTAAGCCATTGACCTGTTGAAAATCTTTTTCGTACATCAATGATGCCGTATAAATGGTGTTTAATAGTTTTTTGATCTTTTTCTGAAGGCCTTGCTGTAAGTATTTTAAGCTGCTTATAAACTTGCATACTGTCAGCATTAACAATTTCTCCATTAATTTTTTTCGCTAAGTTGATTGCTATTTTTGATTTTCCAGAAGCTGTTGGACCAGCAATGAGAATGATTTTGGACTTGTAGTCCATGTTATTTTAATTTGACACCTATATATCTTTTTTGATTTTGATCATTAATGACAGCTATTAATATTGTTTTACTTGAAGTTTTTAAAGCTGCATTTACTAAATTATTAAGTTCTGTTGCACTCTTGATATTTCTTTTTTGAGCTTCTACTATTAAATCACCAACTTTAAGATAATTAATAGGACTTTCTGTGTCTATCTTTGTTATAACAACTCCAGTTGTGTTTAGTGGAATTTTTTTCTCAACTAAGTCATCTCTTGTTATTTTTCTTACTTCAATTTTTAAACCGTCTATAAAAGTTGCTTTAGGTTTTATTGGTTTCTCTGCTTTAAAGTCATCAGAGGTTTCTAGTCTTCCTAAAGTAATTTTTTTGGTAATTTCTTTTTTGTTTCTCCAAACTTTAACATTTACAACTTTTCCAACTTTTGTTTGTGCAACAATTAAAGGAAGTTCTTGCATCTCATTAATCTTTTTACCATCAAACTCTAAAATTATATCACCATCCTTTATCCCTGCTTTATCTGATGGACTGCCTGGTGCAACACTTGCAACTAACGCGCCTCGCGCTTTTTTCAACTTTTCTACATCAGCTATTTCTTTTGTAACTGTTTGAATTCTTACCCCTAACCAACCTCTTTTTGTTTCTCCAAATTCTAAAAGTTGATCTATTACTAACTTGGCACTATTTGATGGTATAGCAAATCCAATACCAATGGATCCTGATTGACCTAATATAGCAGTATTAATTCCTACCACTTCTCCTTTCATGTTAAATAAAGGACCTCCGGAATTTCCTGAATTTATAGATGCATCAGTCTGAATAAAATCTTCGTAACGTGACATACCAATGTTTCTATTTCTTGCTGAAACTATTCCTGCAGTCACTGTTCCACCTAATCCAAATGGATTTCCAATTGCTATAACCCAGTCTCCGATTCTTGCATTGTCAGAATTTCCAAACCTTACAGTTTCAAATTTATCATCGGTAATAATTTGCAAGACTGCAACGTCAGATAAAGGATCGGTTCCTAAAATTTTTGCTTTATATTCTTTATCATCATTTGTTCTAATGAATATATCTTCTGCACCTTTAATTACATGGTTGTTAGTTATCACAATTCCTTTTTTATCAATTATAAATCCTGAACCTAATGCACTTGATTTTCTTTTTTGAGGTGTTCCAAACTCTTTAAACATATCTTCAAAAGGTGATCCTGGTGGAAATTCAAATGGGAAAGGATTTACGTTTTTAACAACAGTTGTGGATGTTGAGATATTTACAACTGCTGGCATTAATTTTTCTGTTAAATCAGCAAATGAAGCGGGTCTCTCTTGCGAAATTGCAGAGTGACTAAAAAATATAAAAATAATGATTAAGATTATTGATCTCTGAGCCTTCATGATCATTATCCTTTAATATACCAAATTATAAAAAAACCAATTAAAGCGAATATAATTCCACCCGATCTTAGTTGTTTGTCGTTAATCATTTTTAATTTTTCTAACATACTTTTCATTTTTGAAGGAAATAAGGCATAAAGTATTCCTTCTATAAAGAGAAATAGACCGAAAGCGACAATTAAGTCGTCCATTATACTAATTCTTGATTTGTGCTTTTACGTTTCCAAAGAATTTAAAAAATTCACTGTCAGGTGACATTATTAGAGAGGTTTCACCACCTATTAATGCCTTTTCATAAGCTTGCATAGCTCTATAGAACGCGAAGAAATCTGCATCTTTTCCAAAAGCATCAGCAAATATTTTATTACGCTGACCGTCACCTTCACCCTTCATGATCTCTGATTTTTTTTGTGCCTCAGCAAGAATTACTGTTACTTCTTTATCAGCTGTTGAAGTAATTGTTACTGCCATTTCAGCACCTTTAGCTCTAAACTCTTTTGCTTCCCTCTCCCTTTCAGTTTGCATTCTTCTATAAATCGCGTCACTATTTGCTTGAGGTAAGTCCGCTCTTTTAATTCTTACATCAACTATTTTAATACCAAAGTTTCTAGCTTCGTTATTTACTCCCTCTTGAATAAGTGCCATTTGTTTATTTCTATCTTCAGATAATAAAGTTTGGAGTTCTTGAGTACCTAAAACACTTCTTATTCTCGAGTTAATAATTGTTGATAATCTTGATCTAGCCACTCTTTCATTTCCAACAGAGATATAAAATTTTAATGGATCCACAATTTGGAACCTTGCAAATGCATCAACAATCAGTCTTTTTTGATCTGATGCAATTACCTCTTCGGGTGGAGCATCAAGGTTTAAAATTCTCTTATCTAAAAATACAACATTTTGTATGAATGGTAGTTTAAAATTTAATCCTGGTTTAAGTATAATTCTTTTTGGATCACCAAACTGAAGTACTATCGCCTGATTTACTTCTTTAACAATGAAAATTGAAAAGAAAGCTGTTAAAGCAAGAACACCAATTATTGGAAGTATAATTTTTCTCATTTAGTTCGTTTTCTTTTTTAATTCTGGAAGCGGCAAGTAAGGAACAACTCCCGATCCTGCATTCTTCTCTATTATTACTTTGTCTATATCTGCTAAAACTTTTTCCATCGTTTCAAGATACATACGTTCTTGTGTAACTTGTTTTGCATTTTTGTACTCGTTAAAAATTGCGGTAAATCTGCTCGCTTCACCCTCTGCTTTGGCGACAACTTCTTTTTTATATGCTTCAGCTGCTTGTAAAATTTTTTCAGCTTCACCCCGAGCTCTTGGAATTACATCATTGGCGTAGGCCTCAGCTTCGTTTTTTGATCTTTCCATGTCAGCTCTAGCAGCTTGAACATCTCTAAAAGCATCGATTACTTGGTCTGGTGGGTCAGCTTTTTGTGTTTGAACTTGCGTTATTTGTATTCCGCTCTGATATTCGTCTAAAATGTTTTGAATAATCTCACTTGCATCGATTTCTATTTGTGATCTACCTTCTGTCAAAATTGGTTGAATATCACTTCTGGCAATTACTTCTCTCATTGCTGTTTCTGCAGCAGCCTTCACGGTGCCTTCAGGATCTTGAATTTTAAATAAAAAGTTTCCAGCATCTTTTATTACCCAAAAAACAGAAAAATCTATGTTCACAATGTTTTCATCACCAGTAAGCATTAGGCTTTCCTCTGGTACATCAGCTACACCACTAGATGTAAAACCGCTATCTCTTTCGGATCTAAAACCGATATCAATTCTGTTAACTTTAGTCACTTTTGGCGTTAAAACGCTCTCTACCGGAAAAGGAATATGATAATTCAATCCAGGTTGAGTTGTTGAAACAAATTTTCCAAATCTTAAAACTACACCTTGTTCATCTGGTAAAACTCTATAAAGTCCGCTAAGCGCCCATACTATAACTAATATAGTTAAACCTAAAATGATTGGTTTACCTCCGCCTGAAGCTCCTCCAGGAAGAAATTTATTTATTTTGTCTTGGAGATTTTTAATTAATTCATCTATGTTTGGTGGAGTTGGACCTCTTCTCCCAGATCCATTTCCAGACCCTCCTGGGGGTGATCCCCATGGGCTTCCGCCTCTACTTCTAAAATCATCAACCATGACACTCTATATAATGTCTTATGTGTGAAAAACAAGTTAAGTATGCTAAAACATATCACAATTTAAAGGACTTAATGAAGCAATGCTAAACAAACCAAGACAAAAAAACTTCGTGAAAAACCCAATAATTGGGACAAAATATACCATAGCAGTTTCAAGTGCAAAAGGTGGGGTTGGAAAATCTACCTTTGCATCAAATTTTGCATTAGCTCTTAAAAACTTAGGATGCAAGGTTGGTTTATTGGACGCAGATATTTATGGACCTTCATTACCTAAGCTATTTAATATTAAAGAAAAACCTGAAAGTGATGGACAATTTTTAAAACCTATTATGAAATATGGGATTCAATGTATGTCTATCGGTTTTTTAACAGACGAAAAAACTCCGATGATCTGGAGGGGTCCTATGGTAACAAGTGCAATTAAAACTTTTACTCAAAAAGTTGCTTGGAAAGATTTAGATTTCATAGTTATTGATATGCCACCTGGTACTGGAGATACTCAATTGACTTTCTCTCAAGAAGTTAAAATGGATGGAGTTATTATTATTTCTACACCTCAAGAGCTTGCTCTTCAAGATGTGCAGAGAGGTATTAAAATGTTTGATAAACTTGGAATAAAAATAATTGGATTAATTGATAACATGAGTTTTTTTAAAGGAGATGATGGTAAAAAATATTCAATATTTGGAGAAGGTGGAGTTAAAAAAACTGCGGAAGAGTTTGGAAAAGATTTATTGGGGCAAATACCAATTAATCCCGAGATAGGAAAGCAAGGAGATGAGGGAACACCAATAGTAGAAAGCTTACCTGATCATGATATCTCAAAGATTTATTTAGATTTAGCTAATAAGGTTAAAAAAACCTATTTTGAAGATCAGTGAGTAAAATTAAAATTTTTAATAAAACCAAAAAAAATAGTTTAGAAAAATCAATAATTTGGAGTAGAGGTTTTTATAATATTCTTAAAGATTACGAAAATTATCATACTGAAGAAGTAGCATCAGAACATATCATTAAAAAAATAATTGAGAATTCAAAAGATCATATTTGGCTAAGACTAGGAACAACATATGTAAACAAAAATTTAAAAAGAGATATTGATATCTTTTCAGAAAACATAAAATATTTAAAAAAACCAATTGATCTTATCACTGGAGATGGGGACACATTAGTACCAAGTGAACTTTCATCAGTTTCAGTGAATAATATATTAAAATCAGATAAAATTAAAAATTGGTATACTCAAAATTTGGATGGCTCTCAAAGTCATAAGAAATTTAAACATTATCCAATTGGTTTAGATTTGCACACAATAAGAGATAGTTTGTTTAAAAGTTCAGATAAAGTTTTAGAGTATTTGAATAAACTGAGGAATGAAAAAGAATTACATCAAAATAATAAAAAAATTTTAAGAATATTTTGCGATTTCCATAATACTATCTATCAACATAAAAGGTTTCCCAACGATAGAGCCGAAATATTTTCTTTGAAAGATAGACTGAAATTTGTCGATTTTACTGCAGATAGATTGAATATATTAAATACTTATAAAAAGTATTCAGATTATACATTTGCTATTTCTGGTAGTGGTAACGGTTTAGATTCTCACAGAACTTGGGAACTTTTATATTTAGGTTGTATAGTTTTAATGAAATCATCAGTTCTCGACAAAATGTTTAATGGCTTACCTGTTGTTATAGTAAAAGATTGGAAAGAGCTAAACGATGTTGAAAATTTAAGAAAATGGTATGATAAATTTAGACCTTTGACAACTTCAAACAAAATTAATAAATCTTTCAACCAAAAATTTTGGCTGGATAATTAACTTTCAAATGACAAATAATAATATAATTCCTCCTGAAATTTATAATGATGAATTTTCAGAGGACCTTATTAAGATAATTAAAAATAATGATTTGAATCATATTTTAGAAATTGGATCATCAAACGGTGAAGGTTCTACAACTGTAATTGTGAAAGCTATTTTAAATAGGTCTTTTTTTTCAGATGTAAATCTTTTCTGTCTTGAAGCTTCTGTAGAAAGATTTAAGTCCTTAAAAAAAAGATTTCAAGATTTTAGTTTTGTTAAATGCTTTAATTCATCTTCGATAAAGTTAGAGGAGTTTCCCTCTGATGAAAAGATAAAAAATTTTTATAAAAATATTAAGACGAATTTGAACAAATTTTCTGAACAAACTATAATATCCTGGTTAAATGACGATAAAAATTACATAATTCAAAATAATATAAAAACCAACGAAATTGAAAATATCAAAAAAAATTCAAAAATTCAAAACTTTGATTTTGTTTTAATTGACGGGTCTGAATTTACTGGTGAGGTTGAACTTTCAAAAGTTATTGGATCAAAATTTATTGCTTTGGATGATATAAAAACTTATAAAAACTATTTTAGCCATAAAACTCTTATGGAAAACAAAGATTATTCAGTTTTAAAAATAAACACGAGATTAAGAAATGGTTATTCCATTTTTAAGTTAAATGAATATTTTGAAATAGATGAATAAAATAGTCTAATTTTTTGGAATATAATAATTTAAATTAATCTTTTCTTTCATAGTATTTTAAATAGTAATCTAAATCTTCAGGTGTTCCTAATCCCCACATGCTATCTACATCAGATATCTTTATAATTTT
The DNA here is from genome assembly GCA_902623785.1 of uncultured Pelagibacteraceae bacterium. GTDB lineage: Bacteria > Pseudomonadota > Alphaproteobacteria > Pelagibacterales > Pelagibacteraceae > Pelagibacter. The sequence goes on along the minus strand of CACNVG010000001.1, from coordinate 69,960 downwards.
TTTATCTTTGATAGCCTCATTGAAAACTGGGCAAACGTAAAATTCATTATTTACTCTTATGTTTTGTTGGATCATTTTTTCTGCATATTTTACAAAATCGTTTCCTTTTTTCCAATAGTAAACGCCAACAGTTGCATGATTTGAAATTACTTTTTTTTCTGCAACTTCAGTAACAACCTTATTTTTATCAACTTTTGCGTATGACCACTTAGGATGAATTGCATCAAAAGTAAGAATTCCTCCATCAATTTTTTTTGTGGAAAAGTTATACATAGTTTCAGATGGACTCCATTCTATAAATTGATCTGAATTAGCTATTACAAGCGGTTTATTATTATTTATAAATTCTTTTGCTAGTAAAACAGTACAAGCTGCACCCTCAGTTAATTTATCAATTACTATAATTTTACAATTTGGTGCAATTATATTTAATAATCCTTTAATGTTATATTTTTCTAAATGTTCTTTTCTAACAATAAATATAAAATTTCCCTTTAAACCAAGGCTTTCTACAATAAGTTGGATCATTGGTTTTTTGTGAACCTCGATCATCGGTTTGGGAAAAGTATATCCAGCCTTAGTAAACCTACTACCTTCACCGGCCATTGGAATTACAATATTTAATTCATCATCATCCCAGCTGTCTATTTTTTGAGAAAATTCTACTTTTTTATTATTTATAAAATTTATAATATTTTTGTATGTAACATCCTCTAGAGATTTGATTGGCATTAGTTTGGCACCAGACTCTTTAGCTGAAATTCTTCCGTTATGAGAGTCTTCTAAAATTAACGTATTTTTAGGTTTGCTTGATAAGTTGACCATGCACCTTAAATATATTTCTGGATGAGGTTTTGAATTTTTGATGTTTTTAGTTGATATACTATAATCAACAAAATTTTTAATTTTTAATTTTTTAATAGCAATATTTAATGTCTCCTCTATAGCATTTGTGGCTATACCTATTTTGTATTTTTTTGACAACTTTTTAAACGTACTAAATATTTCTTTATCGTAGCTAAGATTTTGCTCCAAAAGTTTTCTAGTATATTTGTTTTTTAAGAGTTTAATTTTTTTATTTAGTTTTTTTGGAACGTGCTTTTTTTTGTTTAAAATATTTAGCTTATTGATTGTTGGTAGACCATCATATGTTTTTAAATGATCTTCATAACTTATTTGATATTTGATTTTATTATCGCTTAATGCTCTGTTAAGTGCTTCAAAATGCAAATTTTTGGAATTAATTAAAACACCATCCAGATCGAATATTATTGTATCAATCATTATTCAAAATATTAATCTACAATATACTCTTTTAATCCAAAAGACTCCATCAATTCATTCCATTCCCTTTTAGAGAGACCAGAGTCTTCAATGCTTGTTTTTTCACCATTAATTAGTTTTTGTAAAACAATCTTTCCTTTAGACGATACTTCTGTTCCTCCAACCCTATAATCCATAAAAGCATCATAAGTAGTTGGTACCCATTTTTTTAATGTATCTAACATTACGTCTGCGTAAGCTCTTATCTCATATTGAGCATGATGATCGGCTCTCAACCTTAGAAAGTTCATTAAATTTAATAAATCCGTTTTCCAATACCACTGCGTATATGTATTTAAAGTCAAATTCATTCTTGCTAGTTCTCTAGCTAAACCTGCTTGGTTTTCATTAATTCTTGAGCCATCATATTTTTCATTGAGCATAGACTCATAGTTTTCATATGTCCTTTCCGCGTCTCCTTTCAAAATTTTTAAAACTTTTTCTGCCTGTTCTCCCTTAAGAACTTCGCCTCTGCCTTGTCGATTACTTAAAGACTGTGCTGCAAGATGCTCATTTTTTGGTAAGTAAAATTCCTTATCTAAAATAGAGTATCTAGCAGAATATTCATTAACATTTGCTGTTCTGTGTCTTATCCATTGCCTAGCAATAAAGATTGGAAGTTTTACATGATATTTTATTTCACACATTTCAAAAGGTGTGCTGTGCCAATGCCTCATCAAATACTTTATAAGGCCACTGTCTGTAGAAACTTTTTTAGTTCCTTTTCCATAGGAGACTCTCGCAGCTTGAACTATCGAATTATCATTTCCCATATAATCAATAACTCTTATAAATCCATGATCTAAAACTGGTATAGCTTCATATAAAACTTTTTCTAAGTCTGGAGAAGTTACTCTTTTAGTTTTGTTGACTTGAGATTGTAAATCTTTAATTTCTTTGCTTTGTTCTTTTGTAAGTTTCATGAATTTTATTGAATCTTTAAATATAACTTTTATATTAATAGCGTTGGTTTTCCAACTATGACGATAAACGAATTTCGTAATAAACATTGCGGACGTGGGGGCAGTACCCACCACCTCCACCATTTACAACTTACGGGGGTGAACTAGGATCGACGGATGTCTAAAGGCTATTTTTTCGTTCGGAATTGTTCCACCGTAACGGGCTATTTATAATTGCAAATGATAAATTTGCTCTTGCTGCTTAATTAATTTATTAATTAAGTAACGGGGTTTTGGGGCACCTGGCAACAGAACGCCCCTTTTAAATATGGCTTTAATTGAAAAAATATTTAATCCCCTTAGCTCTTTCCATCATAAAAGAATTTCTAGATATTTAAGTAAGCTAGATATTGAAAAGATTATTGATATTGGTGCTCATAAAGGTGAATTTCTTGAAAACATGCTTAAGATAGAAAAGGTAAATTCTTTTTATGCGTTCGAGCCTCAAAAAAATATCTTTAAAAGTTTAAATGAAAAATTCTCTGATAATCAAAAAGTAACTCTGTTTAATTATGCAATAGATAAAGAGATATCACATAAAAAATTAAAGATAAATAAGCTCAGTATGACATCATCTTTAGCTGAAATTAACGAAAAATCATTATATCTCAAAGTTAAAAATTTTTTGACATTTTCAAAATCAAATTTTGAAGATGAATACGATGTTCAAACCAACACTGTAGACAAAACTTTTGAGAATATAAGTTTAAAAAAAGCACTCCTAAAAATTGATGTAGAAGGTTTTGAAAAAAATGTTATTGAGGGATCAAAGATTAAACTAAAGGAGATTCCATTTGTCTTACTCGAAAATCAATTTGGAAATCACTATAAAAATAATAACTTTGAGGATATAACTAAATTACTTTTAAAACAAAATTTCAAAATTTGTAAAAAATTTGTTTTTCCAACACTGCATTATCAAGACGTATTGTTTAAAAAGATTTAGTTTATTTTAGAAATTGATTTAAATTTGGTTTGAAATAATTAGGTCCTTTCATCACTTTACCATTCTCGTTGTAAATAGGTTTTCCATCCGCACCTAATTTACTCATGTTTGAATTTTGAACTTCCTCAAAACATTTATCTAAATTTACTCCAAATGCATGTCCCGCGCCATACGTGACGTAAAGAATGTCAGTTAGAGCATCTATTGTTTCTTTCAGGTCTTTCTTGCTAATTGCGTCCTTAAGTTCTTCAAGTTCTTCCTCGATAAGATCAATTCTCAATTTGTTAATTTTGTCAGATGAAAAACTGGCATTTGTTTTTACCTCTTGGCCAAATGTTTTCATAAATAAACCTACTTTTTCAAAATTTGTCATAATGCTCCTATATGATTCTAATAACTTTTAATGTATAATATATAATACATTATCCAAATGAAATTTAGAAAAGAGACAGATAGCATGGGCACCATCAATGTTGATGATGATAAATATTGGGGAGCATCAACTGAAAGATCTAAGAAGTTTTTTGATATAGGGAAAATATTAGTAAGTAAAACATTAATAAATGCAATTGCTGTTATAAAGCTTGCTGCTGCAAAAGTTCACAAAAATGACAAACAAATTGACGCTAAAATCTGCAATGCAATTGTAACTGCATCTAAAGAAATAATTTCAGGCAAGCTTGATGGGAATTTTCCATTAAAAGTATGGCAAACTGGATCTGGAACTCAAACTAATATGAATGTTAATGAAGTAGTTGCTAATAGAGCAATTCAAATTTTGGGTGGAAAAAAGGGTTCAAAAAAACCAGTTCATCCAAATGATCACGTAAATAAGTCTCAATCAACAAATGATGTTTTTCCCACAGCAATGCATATTGCTATTGCTATGGAAACTAAAAAAAAATTACTTCCATCTTTAAAAAATCTTACCAAAGAATTAAAAAAAAAGATAAGCAAATTTAAGAATATTGTCAAAGTTGGTAGAACACATCTTCAAGACGCAACACCACTTACTTTAGGTCAAGAATTTTCAGGATATTACTCTCAATTAAATGATTGTATTTTAAGAGTTGAAACATCTTTGAAAGAAATTTTCTATCTTGCTCAAGGTGGAACAGCGGTTGGAACAGGGATTAATTCAAAAAAAAATTTTGATGTAAAAATTTGCAAAGAAATAAGCAAATTAACAAAAATAAAATTCTATCCTGCAAAGAATAAATTTGCAGCTCTAGCTGCACATGATGCAATTGTAAATTTCTCAGGTACTTTAAATACAACAGCAGTTTGCTTAATGAAAATTGCAAATGATATTCGTTTTTTAGGTTCAGGTCCTAGAGCTGGTTACGGGGAATTAATATTACCTGCAAATGAACCAGGTTCATCAATAATGCCAGGAAAAGTTAATCCAACACAGTGTGAGGCTGTCACAATGGTTTGTGTAAAAGTAATTGGTAATCATACAGGTATCACTTTAGCGGGTTCTCAAGGGCAGTTCGAATTAAATGTTTTTAAACCTCTTATCGCTCACAATATTCTTCAGTCTATAGATCTTTTGTCAGACAGTTCTAATAATTTTTCACAATTTTGTATTAAAGGTATTAAGGCAGATTTAAATAAAATTAGTGAGGATTTAAATAATTCACTGATGTTAGTCACGGCTTTAGCACCTAAAATAGGTTATGATAATGCTGCAAAAATTGCAAAAAGAGCACTAAAAAATAATACAACTTTAAAATTTGAAGCTATCAAGACTGGATTAATAAATGATAAAGAATTTGATCAAATTGTAGATCCGCGAAAAATGACTCAGCCAGAATAACTTGATAAAATTTTATTCACAAAGCTTTTGAGACTTATCCAGTTATTAACTTTAATAGATTTGTTGTTAAAATCATAGATTAAGTTATCAAGTATTTCGTTATTCTCATTTTTTTCATCATTAACTGAGATATTAAAAATTTTTGTTTCGTAATTAGTTAAACTTACTTTTACACCAAATAATATTTTACTTACGTCTTTTTGATTTTTTCTGGAAACAAGGAACTTTCTATAGAATTTATTTGAGTCAAAAATATCAAATATAAATTGTCCTTTAAAAACTAAATCATCATTTTCTTCAAGAATATTTCCAAATGGAATAGTTAATTTCCCAACTTTTTTATTTAAAAACCTTGAATTATTAAATTCAACTTTTTCTCCAACAAAATTCATGTTTATCAATAATTCATCAAAAAATTTATTATTTAAGAGATTTTCGCTATAAATAGAAAATCTGCCATTTAAATTATTATTTAATAAAAATTCTTTATTTAAAATTTCATCAAAAAATTTTAATTTAGTTATCGCATGTCTTAAGTCTATTTTATCAATTTTAGAATTGATATTAAAATCAAATGGTTCGAAATTAATTGATCCTTTGTATGAAAATTTATTCGTTCCAATAAAAGAATTATTAGAGGAAATATCGATTTTTTTTTCTTTTATTTGATAGTCTGAAATAAGTTTTGAACGTTTAATCTTCAATGTAAGATTTTTTATTTGATCGCCATCTTTAGATTCATTAGTTAAAATAAACTTTAAAGTATTAAACCTTACTTTCAATAAACTTGTATTATTTTTGTCTTTATTCCATTCTAAAGTAAAAGGTATATTAAAAATTTTTCCCTGTGATAAAATTTTATTATCTTTATTTATCTCATCATAAAAAATTGATACCTCTTTTATTTTTGATAATGACACTATTTGATTTCCAACATCTTTATAAAAAAAATTACTTTTAAAAATTTTTATAGGATGTGTTGAAAATTTATTTGACAAAAACTCATTCAAAAAATCAAAGTCTGTTTTTTCAACAAAAAAGTTTGCTTCTTTCAATTCAATTTTTTTAATCATTGATTTGTTTTTAAAAAAATTGTTTTGATATATGAATATTTTTAAAGATTTTATTTGAGTGAATTCCTTCTGATATCCGTCTTTAAATGTAAATAATTTAACATCTTTAATAAAATAATGTGGCTTTGGAAGTATTGAGTAATTAATGTCTGGGGACAATGCAAATTCTAAGTTGTATTCATTTTTAAGTTTTTTTCTTAGCTCATTTTGCAAATAATCCTGTTTAACTAAACCTGGGATTGATAAGTATAATAAGTAAAAAAATATGAAGATACTAAAAAAGAAAAGCAAATAATTGGCAGTAATTTTCTCATAAAAATTACTACTAGTTTTTTTTAACCTTATTGGACTTAATTTTACTTTTAATTTGTTGATTTGCTCATTGATAATTATAAAAAATTTACTAAAGTTTTTAAATATCCTATTAAATTTTTTTATATTTTTAGTGAATGACATTAAATTTTAAAAATTTTTCATTGCTTTATAAGATGGTTTATAGTGATTTAATATAAATGATAAACTCTGAATATTTAAAAAATTTAAATAATAATCAAAAAGAGGCTGTTTTACATACATCTGGGCCTCTATTAATTGTTGCTGGTGCAGGCTCAGGAAAAACTCGAGTTTTAACATCAAGAATAGCAAATATTGTTGAGAACAACCTTGCTTTTCCAAGTCAAGTTTTAGCAGTTACTTTCACAAATAAGGCTGCAAAAGAAATGCAAACTAGAATTGAAAAAATTTTAAACAAGAAAGCAGTGGGCTTCCCTTGGTTAGGAACTTTTCACTCAATTTGCGCTAAGATACTGAGAAAACATGCCTCCGCTGTAAAATTAAATCAAAACTTTACGATACTGGATCAAGATGACCAGCAAAGATTGATAAAAAGTTTATGTAAAAGCGAAAATATTGATACAAAAAAAATTTCACCAAATTTTATTATATCTTTAATAAACAAATGGAAAAATAATGGATGGTATCCAGAGGACGTAAAGTTAAAAAAAAATGAAACCTTAGAGAAGAATCTTTTAAAGATTTATCAGCTTTATCAAAATAAAATATTAAATCTGAATGCTTGTGATTTTGGAGACTTAATACTGCACTGTGTTAAAATGTTAGAAGAAAATAAAGATTTGAATGAAATGTATTCAAAAAAATTTAAGTACATTTTGGTGGATGAATATCAAGATACAAATTTTATTCAAAGTAAATGGCTGCAGTTGCTAACTTCAACACATAAAAATATTTGTTGTGTAGGGGATGACGATCAGTCTATATATAGTTGGAGAGGTGCGGAAATAAAAAATTTTTTAGAATTTGATAAAGTTTATGAGGGATCTAAGATTATTAGACTTGAAGACAACTACAGATCAACACAAAATATATTAAATGTTGCTTCACACCTAATTTCTAATAACGAGAACAGGCTTGGTAAAAATCTTAACTCAAACAAAGAAGAGGGAGAGAAGATTAAATTAAACTGTTTTAGAAATGGAAAAGATGAGGCAATAGGTGTTTCAGATATCATAGAAAAAAAACTTAATAAAAAGTTTTCTTTTAACAATATTGCTATTTTAGTGAGAGCCATTTATCAAACTAGAGAATTCGAAGAGAGATTTTTGAAGATTGGTTTACCTTATAGAATTTTAGGTGGTACAAAATTTTATGAACGCGCTGAAATTAAAGATTGTGTTGCGTATCTAAGGTTAGTTCATCAAGAAAAAGATGATTTAGCCTTTGAGAGGGTAGTTAACGTACCTAAAAGGTCTATTGGTGAAACATCTTTTAAACAAATTAATGACTTTGCAAAAAAAAATGTGCTTTCTCTTGAAAAAGCTTCAAAAAAAATGATCGAATTAAATTTAATTAAACCAAAAACAAAAATTGGTCTTTTATCTTTTATAAACTCGATTGAAAAATGGAGAAACGATTATTTTAGAAAAAAATTTGATCACATTAAAATTTTGCAATTAATTTTAGATGAGTCGGGTTACTCTGAAGTTCTAAAAAATAAAAAAGATTTAGAAAATGAAAACAGACTTGAAAATATTAAAGAACTTTTAAGTGCCATGAAAGAATTTGATAGTTTAGAAAGTTTTTTGGAACATGTTTCATTAGCAACATCGATTGATCAACAGTGGGAAGGAGAAAAAATTAATCTTATGACAATGCATGCCTCTAAAGGGTTAGAATTTGACATAGTCTTTTTGCCTTGTTGGGAGGAGGGAATATTCCCCCATCAAAGATCCATAGATGAAAAAGGACAAAGTGGACTTGAGGAAGAGAGAAGATTAGCCTACGTTGGTATTACAAGAGCAAAGGAACGGGCTTATATCTCCTTTTCTCTAAATAGATTTTATCAGGGTGATTGGATTGATAGTTTATCTTCTCGCTTCGTTGACGAATTACCCGAAAAGTTTTTAGAGAAAAATAACAACTTTGAAGATAATGATCAAGACTTTGAGTTCAATCAGGATATTGAAAATGAAAGTCAAGAAATAAGAAGTCCAGGATGGATACGCTATCAAAAAAGAATTAAATGAGTTTAAAAAAGATTCAAATTTTAAGAAAAAAAGTAATTGAGCTTAATCTAGACGGGTATTTAATACCAAAAAACGATGAATATTTCTCTGAATACTCGTCTCGAGATCGACTGAAATACATTTCTGGTTTTGATGGTTCAGCGGGCATGGCATTAGTGCTAAGAAAAAAAAGTTTTCTTTTTGTAGATGGACGTTATACCCAACAAGCAAAAAATCAATCTGGAAAATATTTTAGAATAATTGATGTTGGTAAGGGGCTTCCATATAAATACTTCAAGCAAAAACTCAAAATTGGATATAACCCGCTAATATTTACAAATAGGAAATTAAATTTTTATTTCCGAAAAAATTTAGATTTTATCCCAATCGAAAAAGATTTAGTTAATGTCCAAGAGAAGTCGGCTTATTTAAATAAATTTTATACCTTAGGTCATGCAATAACAGGAGAGGCATCTAAAAATAAAATAAAAAGGTTAATTAAAATTTTGAAAAAAGATAAATCTGATCATATTTTTATAACGGCGCCTGAAAATGTTGCATGGTTACTTAACATAAGAGGTAAGGATAATCCTTATAGTCCAATACCAAATTGTAGATTAATTCTTAATAAAAGGGGTGGAATGTATTTTTTTTCAGAAAAAAAAAAAATTTCAAACTTACTTTCAAAAAAAACTATAAATAAAAATAACTTTTTTGAAGAAAAAGAAATGTTTAATGTTATTAAAAAGATTAAGATGAATAAGGTTATCATAGATAATACCACATGTTCAGTTTTACTAGAAAAGTTTTTAAAGATTAATTCAACAATATCTAAAATAAGTGATCCTATTTATTACATGAAATCGATAAAAAACAGATATGAAATAAAAAATATGATAGATGCCCATATTGAAGATGGGGTAGCATTAACAAAGTTTTTATACTGGATTAAGAATATCAAAAAATTAAGAATAACCGAAATTGATGCCCAAAAAAAATTGGAAAACTTTAGGAAAAAAAGTAAGAATTATTTATTTCCGAGTTTTGATACAATATCAGCAAGTGGTGGAAATGGATCTATAATTCATTATAGAGCTACAAAAAAAACATCAAGAAAACTAAACAGAAAAGAAATTTATCTTTGTGATTCAGGTGGGCAATATAAATATGGGACCACTGATGTAACAAGAACGATTTCTTTTGGCAGTCAATCTAATAAAATTAAAAATATTTTTACCAAAGTTTTAAAGGGACATTTAGCTGTTGTGAATGCTGATATTTCAAAATTAAAAAATGGAGGTGCTATAGATAAGCTAGCGAGACAGTTTTTAAAAAAGGATAATATGGACTATGCCCATGGGACTGGTCACGGAATTGGGTTTTTTTTAAACGTTCATGAGGGACCACAATCTATTTCAAAGAACAATAAAGTAAAAATCCAAGAGGGAATGATATTAAGTAATGAACCTGGTTACTATAAAGATGGAAAATTTGGAATAAGAATTGAAAATCTTCTTTATGTTAAAAAGAAAAAAAATAAATTGAGTTTTAGAAACCTAACTTTAGCACCAATAGATTATGATTTGGTAAATTTTAAGTTACTAAATGAAAATGAAAAAAATTACCTATCTCAATATCATCTAGAAGTTTATAGTAAATTGAATAAATATTTAAGCTTTAATGAAAAAAAATGGTTACGTTCTTCAATTTAACATTTTTTTAAAATCATCAAGCTTTATTAATTTAATATTATTTTTTTTTGCTAATTCAACTTTTCTATTTGTGGGTTTTTCTCCAATTATAAGAAAATTCAATTTTTTTGAAATACTGCTAATAACTTTTCCACCATTATTCTCAACTAAATTTTTAGCTTCAGCTCTTGATATATTCTCTAGTTTGCCAGTAAACATAAAAGTTTTTTTATTTAATTTTCCCTTGGTGTTTGTACGATTATAATCTTGAATATTTAAAACCTTTATCAGTTTTTCTATTACCATTAGATTTATATTATTACTAAAAAAATTTAATAATGAATTAATTTGTGTTTCTCCAATCCCATCAATTGAAATAAGTTCCTTGATTAAATTTTTATTTTTTAAGTCAAAAAAACTATTTGCTTTTTTAACATTCTCTGCAATTAATTTAGCATTTTCTTGACCTATATGTCTTATCCCTAAAGAAAATACGAATTTTTCTAATTTTATAAATTTTGCTTTTTCAATTGAGTTTCTAAGATTTTTAACTGATAAGTCTCCCCAGCCATCCAAATTTGATATTTTTTTATAATCTAAATTAAATACGTCAAAAGGGTATTTAATAAATTTTAATTCCCAGAATTGCTCTATTACTTTTTTACCTAAACCCTCTATATTTAATGCATCTTTAGACACAAAATGTTTTAATTTCTCAATTGCTATTTTATCGCAAACAAAACCTTCGCTAGTGCAGCGTCTTACAGCGTCATATTTTTTGGTTTGTTGGTTAAATTCTTTTGCTGTATTTGATCCACATGAGGGACATTTTTTTGGGAAAATAAATTTTTTTGATTTTTTTTCTCTTTTTTTAATATCTACTGAAATTACATGTGGAATTACATCTCCTGCTCTTTCGATTTTTACAGTGTCGCCAATTCGTATATCCTTTCTAATAATCTCTTCCTCATTGTGTAAAGTTGCATTTGAAACTACGACACCTCCAATATTGACAGGTTTAATTTTAGCTACAGGTGTTAATGCTCCAGTTCTTCCAACTTGAATTTCAATATCTTTAATTATTGAAACAGAACTACTAGCAGAAAATTTATGAGCTATTGCCCATCTGGGTGCATTAGCTACGTTACCCAATCTCTTTTGTAAATTTAAGTCGTTTATCTTATAAACAATACCATCTAAATCATATTTTAATTGATATCTTATTTTTTCAATTTCGGAGTGATAAGCAATTAATTCATCAATTTTAGAAATTTTTTTATTTAGGTCTGATGTTTTAAATCCCCATATTTTTAATTTTTCTAAGTACTCAGACTGGTTTTTAATTTTATTTTTTGAAATAAAGCCAAAGGTATATGCGATAAATTTTAATGGAATTAGAGATGTTTTCTTGGGGTCTTTTTGTCTTAAGGAGCCTGACGCTGCATTTCTTGGATTAGCAAATTCCGATTTAATATTCTCAAAATCATCATTTTGAATAAACACTTCACCTCTTATGTCTATATCCTCTGGAAAATCTGGATTTTTTATTTCTAAAGGAATGTCTCCGATAGTTCTTAAATTTTCCGTTATATCTTCTCCCTCTTCACCATTTCCTCTTGATAAACCTTTTTCAAATTTTCCAGACTTATATGTTAAAGATGCCGAAATACCATCAATCTTAGGTTCAACACTATATTCAAATTGATGGTTTTTTTGGAGATTAAGATAATTAACAACTCTTTTCTCAAAATTTTTTAAATCATCTTTATTAAAAGCATTAGACAATGAAAGCATTTTAACTCTATGCGGAAATTTTTTGAAGTTTTTGGCAGGCGTGTATCCAACAGAATTTGATGGGGAGTCTTGATGAGAAAAATTAAATTCTTTTTCTAAATTTTCAATTTCTTTTTTTAATTTATCATATTCTTGATCAGTAATTTTTGGTGAATTTCCTTGAAAATAAAATTTATTATATTTCTGTATTTGTTTAATCTTTTTTAAATATTTATCTTTATTTGAAAAAGATTTTTTCATACTAATTAAATATTTTCATAAATTTTTTGAAAACACTTTTTTTTTCTTTTTTAATGTCCAATTGAGATTTGTATTGTGTATTAAATATCTTATATGATTTTTCATACCATAGGCTTGAGTCATAATTATAACCTAAAATTGAGGCGTACTTTTTAGACTCTGCTACTAAACCTATTTTATAGTGAAGTTCGACTAATCTATGTAGTGCCTCTTCAACAAATATGGTTTTTTCATATTTCTCAATTACTGTTTTATATCTATTAATTGCTGCTATCCATTTTTTTTTTTTAATATAGTGATAAGCAATGTACATTTCTTTTTGCGCTAAGTAATCTTGTATAAGATCAAGTTTGTATTTTGCATCAAGTGCAAAATCTGAATTTGGATACTCCTTAACGATAAAGTTAAATTTATTTTGAGCTTTTAATAATGGTGCAAGATCTTTCTTTTCATCAACAATTTTTTCATAATAACATATTGCTAACAAAAAATGAGCATAAGAAATATTTTTATCGTTTGGATATGTTTTTATAAATCTGTTTAATTCAAATTCTGCATCATAATAATAATCTTGTGCATAATAAACGTAAGCTGCCATTAAAGCTGCTTTGGGCGCCCATTCTGATTGAGGATATAACAATTCTGCCTCGTTGAATTTTTTTGCAGCATAAAGGGAGTCACCTTCTTGAAACTCTTTGTATCCCTCTCTAAAAGCTGAAATCATTTGAAGTTCAAAATCTTTTTCTTCTATTATTGAAACTTTTTCTTTTTTTGAACATCCAATAGTAAGGAGGCAGAATATCAAAATATTTAAAATTCTATAAAACATATTTATTTAGGTTTTTTACTAATTTAGAAAAAATTAATATTTATGCAATAGATTTTAAAATATTCTTATTAAGGAAGGAATGAGGTATATTTTTTTCTTTAAGTTCTAACACTGAAAAATTATCGTTTTCACTCAGTAATTTTCTTAATCCTAAATTGGTGATATTATGTCCACCTTGGCTTGATGTAACTTTGCCAACTAGTTTGTACCCTGTAAGATATATATCACCTAAACAATCAAGGATTTTATGATTCACAAATTCCTTGTCATTCCGTAAATTTTCCTTATTTAATATTTTATCTTTTTTAACCACAATTGCATTATCTAAACTTCCACCTTTTGCCAAGTTCATTTTTTTCAATTTTTCAATATCTTCGAATAAGCAGAATGTTCTTGAATTATACATATTAGTTAAATCATCCATGTATATATTAATTTTATTTTTTTGATTACCAATTAAACTATTTGCAAACTTAATTTCAAAGTCTATTTCGAGACTAATACTATTTGGTTCAAACGTTATAAATTTTTCTCCATCTTTGAATGTTACTTTTTTATTAATAGTAATTATTTTTATTGGATAATCACTAACATCTAAACCAACTTTATCAATTTCACTTGTGAATACTTTTGCTGAACCATCTAAAATCGGAATTTCCTCAGAGTCAATCTCGATTATTATATTATCAATTCCCTTACCGCATAATGCTGCCATAAGATGTTCTACGGTAGAAACTGATGCCCCACTTTCATTTGTGATTTTAGTACAATAAGAAGCACTTGTTACGTTGAAAACACTTGGATAAATGAGATTATTATTTTTTAAATCGCATCTTTTAAATATTATGCCTGAATTTGGAGAGCCAGGTAAAAGCTTAATATTAGCTTCTTTTCCTGAGTGCAGACCTATCCCAGAAAGAGTTATCGGTTTTTTAATTGTTTTTTGTTTTAAGATTGACATGGGAAAGACTTATAAACTGATCAAAATAAACATGAAAAACAAGTTATATTACAAAACAATACAGGTTTTATCCCATTAAATTGAACAATTTTTCAAAAAAACCTTGGTCTTTCTTAATAATGCTTAGGATTTTTACTTCTGAAGGGTTTTCTCCATCATTAATTCTCTTTGCGGCAATGCAATTATTAACATCACCTTCTTTAATAAAATTTTTGGAATAATCGTATGCAATGAACTTGTTTAACATTACATCACAATTTTTAAATATGTCTTGAGTTTTCTTTATCCTATCATTTTTTAAAGTAATAAAACTTAAGTCTAAGATAAGTTCTGAGTAAGACAAATTTTCTGGAAAATTTAAGTATTCGATTTTATCGAATAAATATTTATTTATCAAAATATGTAAAATTGTTTCAGAACTATTAGACTTTGTTATTAATTGTTTTGCATCTTTTATCAACCTTATAACATCTTTTTCTTCAGAGATTTTCTTATCTACCAAATTTTTAATTGATAATGACAATAAATGAGACTCAAAGTCTACCAAAATATTTGCACTTTCAATAAAAAAACTGTTTTCTTTTTCGATTTTTTTTATTTTTTCTGCAAAAAATTTAATCAATATTTCAAAATTGAGTTCATTTTCAAAATTATCTGGTAATTCAAAATTATGATAATTGATTAATTTATTTTTATTGGTATCGAAATAACTAATGCAAAAAATATTTTCCACAATACTAAAAAAAAATTCTTTATTTTTAGCTTTTTTCATTTTTTAATTATCTGATTTTTTACTCTTAAATCAATTTCTTTTGCGTTTTTAAATTTATCGTCTTCTAAAATTTTGTTACTTAAGTTTAATATTTTTAAATCTAAATTTATTGGATATTTAATTTTAAGATTTTTTTTAAGAATAATGTCAATTCTTTCACTTGGATAAAATTTGATGCTTTTTATATTAGAAAATTCTATTTCTGATTTTTGGATCATTCCTAATGTTTGAAAAATTTTTCCAGTATTATTTGAGCCATATACTTTCAATAAATTTTCTTGTTTTGATGAGGGTTTTATTTTTTTACCGTTATTTCCTATAAAAAAATTTTTTTCAGGTCTTATTACGTTAGCAATTGGTTTGGTTGGGACTATTTCAATAGAAATTTTATTAGGAAATCTTTTTTTAACAGAATATTCATGTATGTTGTTCATATCATCAAGAATGCTAAATGATGTTTTCTCTAAAAAAAAAATATTCTGACCTATCAAATCTTTATAATTATTTTTTACAATGAAATTAAGTTTACTGTCTTCACTATTTACATAAATTTTTTTTATCTTAAAAAAATTTAGTTGTTTTAATTCAATATTATGAATCGATGATAAAAAAAAAATTACAATAATATAAAAAAAGAAATTAAATTTTTTATCTATTTTTTGATGCATCTTTTATAATCCAGTCTATTAATGAAAAGAAATTTATTCCATGATGTAAAGCTATTTCTGGAACTAATGAAAGATTTGTCATTCCTGGTTGAGTGTTAAGTTCTAATAGGTAAAACTTTCCATTATTAAATTTAAAATCAGATCTGGTAACCCCTCTACACTTTAAAACTTTGTGGGCTTTTAAGGCAATATTCATCACATTTTGATATTCTTTTGTTTTAATATTTACTGGAATAATATGTTTTGTTTTTGCCCTTAAGCTGTATTTAGCCTTATAGTCGTAAAACTTTCTTTTGGGTTTTAACTCTATTGCTCCTAACTTTTTTTTACCGAGAATTGCAACTTGAATTTCTCTTCCTGGAATAAATTCTTCTACTAAAATTTCATCATAAGTTTTAAGTTTTTTTAAATTTTGAATAATATTTTTTTCATTACAAATATAAACACCCAAACTTGATCCCTCGTTTAAAGGTTTAATAACTACAGGAAACTTAATTTTTTTTTTTAATAATTTAATTACTTCTTTTTTATTTAAATTTGTTCTTATTTTTTTAAATTTTGGTGTTAAAATTTTATTTTTAATAAATAATTTTTTTGAAATTTCTTTATCCATTGACATCATAGAAGACAAAACGCCTGAATGGGTGTAACTTACCCCTTTACTTTCTAAATAAGATTGAATGAAACCATCTTCACCAAATCTTCCATGTAAAGCATTAAAAACAACATGTGGAGAAAATCTTTCAATATTTTTTGTTAAATTCTCATCAGGTTCAACTATTCTACAATTGTATTTTTTTTTAATGCAATTCTTCACTGCTTTTGCAGTTTTGAGACTAATAGATCTTTCTCCTGAGATACCGCCTCCAAGAATAAGAATTCTTTTTTTCATCTATTCTATTATTTCTATCTCAAGATCTAAAGATATGCCTGTTTTTTTTTTAACCTCATCTTTTACAAAATTGATCAGCTTGTTCATTTCAGAAAAAGTGGCATTTTTTGAATTAACAAAGAAATTGCAATGTTTAGATGAAATCTTAGCATCTCCAAAACTAATATCTTCAGGTACACTTTCACGAATAAGTTCCCAAACTTTCCTTTTAGTACTTTTGACTGGATTTTTAAAAGTGCTCCCTCCAGTTTTGACTTTTAAAGGTTGAGATGATTCTTTTAGTTTTTTTAATCTTTCAATTTCTTTTCTTATTAATTCCTTATTACTTTTTTTACATTCAAATGTTGCACTTAAGAAGATTAAGTCATCAGGCAAATTGCACTCTCTATAACCAAAAATAATGTCCTTTGTTCTAATCGAACTTACCTTTCCTTCAAAATCTACTACCTGAATTGAGACTAAAAAGTCTTTGAATTCAGATCCAAAACATCCAGAATTCATTCTAATTCCACCTCCCACAGAGCCTGGTATACAGGACAAAAATTCTAAACCAGATAAACCATTTTCACATGCAAAGTCAGAAACATTTTTATCTAAAGATGAACAACCAGCAATTAATTTGTTATCATCAATCAAAGATATATTGTTAAAATTTTTGCCTAACTTAATAAAAATTTTTTCCCCCAAATTTTCACTGATTAAAAGATTAGATCCTGCTCCCAAAATATGTTTTTTATATTTTGGAGCTATTTTTAGAAAGCTTATAAGCTCTTTTAAATTTTCTGGTTTAAAAAAAACCTTCGCTGACCCACCAATATTCATCCAATTCAAATTTTTTAGAGAGAAATCAAATTTTAAATTAGAATTGTTTTGATCTTTAAAGATTTTAAATTCCTGTGTATCCATTATTTAAAAAAATTTTAAGTTCTTTTAACCAGCCTGATATTGATCCAGCACCCATTCCAATTACAATTTCATTTCCTTTTAAATTATTTTTGAAGAAATTTACAAGGTCATGTTTTTGATTAACCATAATTACTAACACTTTTGAATTTTTTGATATATCTTTAGCAAATTTTTCATATTTAAATTTCAGTTTAATTTTTTCACCTGCTTTGAAAACAGGGCATAACAACACTTGATCTGAATTTTTAAATGATTTGCTAAAGTCAGTACTTAAATCATTTAGTCTTGAAATTCTATGTGGTTGAAAAATAGATATGACTTTTTTATTTAAAAAGCTTTTTTTTACACCATTTAAAACTTCTTTAATTTCAGTTGGATGATGAGCATAATCATCAAAAAAAGTTACACCATTAAATTCAAAAACTTTATTAAACCTTCTTTCGACCCCTTGAAAATCTTTAAGACTTTTTTTTATTAAACTTGTAGATATCCCTAAATGTGAGGTTAATGCAAATGTTGCAGCCGCATTACTTATATTATGAAATCCAATTAAAGGGATTTCTATATTGTTGACACTTATCTTTTTTTTATTGGGTATTTTTATAATCAAATCAAAAATTGATCTATTTAATTTATACTTTATATTTGTAATTCTAAAATTAGAATCTTTATTTACACCATAAGTAAAATAGTTCTTAACAAGATTTTTTTTAAGTAAACTTCTATTATTGACATCATCAATACACAAAAATGCTTTGCCGAAAGAGGGAACGTTTGAAATAAATTTTTCAAAATACTTTTTTAAATTATCTTCAGATTTATAAAAATCCATATGCTCTCTATCGATATTAGTAATAATTGAATAAGTGAATGGGACTTTAATAAAACTACCATCAGACTCATCAGACTCAAGCACACACCATTCGCTTTTACCTAACTTAGCTGAGTTGTTAATTGAATTTATCACACCTCCATTTATTATTGTAGGATCTAATTTGGCTTTTGAAAAAACATTTGCAATCAATGAGGTTGTAGTAGTTTTTCCATGTGAACCTGCAACAACAATATTTTTTTTTAATGAGGTCATGTGTGCAAGCATGTCTCCTCTTTTATAAATTGGTAAATCTTTTTTCTTAGCTACTTTTAACTCAATATTATTATTTTTTATTGCTGAGGATATGACAACAATATTAGCCTTGTTTAGATTGGAAATTTTGTGTTTTGTAAAAATTTTAATATTACTTTTTTTAAGTCTTTCAATGTTTTTATTTACTGAAATATCACTTCCTTGTATTTTAAAACCAAGTTGTTTCATTATTAATGCCAATCCACTCATACCAATGCCTCCTATGCCAATGAAATGGATTATTTCTTTTTTTCCTAGATTAATTTTCATAAAAAGTTTGTTCTATCATATTAAGGTTTTCAGACCATGATTCCTCAAAAATAAAATTATTCATTTTTTCTACTTTTTTATCTAGCATTTTTTTTTTATGAATATTTGTTTCATAAAACTGATAGAAATAGTTTTCAAAAATCTCATGTTCATTAATAAGCCAACCAAAATTTTTATCCACATAAAATTTTGCATTAAAATATTGGTGCTCATCTTTTGAAAAGGGAAAAGGAATTGCTAGAAATGGGATCTTTAAGGAGACTAATTCTGACAAAGTAGATGCTCCAGCACGTGTAATTGCAAAATTACATAACGACATAATTTCACTTAATCTATCATCAAAAGTAAAAACTTTATTTGCAATACCATTTTGTTCATAAAAGTTTTTTAGATATTCTTGGTTAGACTCACTAGTTTGGTGATATATAGTTAGGTCTATCATCTTTGAGATTCTTAAAATATCTTTAAGAAAAATAGTGTCTAATTTTTTTGCTGTTTGACTTCCTCCAATTATTAAAATTTTTAACTCTTTATCAGATGGTGAGGTTTTTTTTTGTTTCAAAAATTCTTTTCTAACTATGGGTTTGATTACTTTAAGTTTATATAAAAATTTTGAGGGTAAATTTTTTAAATTAGTTTCATACGCAAATATTTTTTTGCAAAATCCTAATAATAATAAATTAGATCTCCCAATTACTAAATTGGGTTCAAAAAGAAATATTTTAATATTTAAAATTCTTGCTGCAAGGCAGTGTGGAATACTCATATATCCACCTGTAGATAAAAGCAATTTTGGATCTTCTTTTTTTAAGAAAAATAAGGATTTTAAAAATGAAACAATTAAAAAAAAAGGGAATATTAGAATACTAAAATTTTTTTTAAATTGTGGGATATGAATTTCTTTTACATTATAATTTTCTTTTTCAATGAAATTTAAACCCCTTTTATCTGAAATTATTTTTACATTAAATTTTTCCTTAAAATAATCATAAAATACCTTAGCTGGTATAACGTGCCCTCCCGTCCCGCCAGTGCTTATTATCATGGAGTTCATTTATTTATTTTTCTCTTTGTTAAATTTAGAATTATTCCTATTAATATTGAAGAACCAATTATAGAGGAACCTCCATAACTAAGAAATGGCAAAGTCATTCCTGTTGTAGGTAAAAATCTTATATTTACTCCAATATGAACTAAAACTTGAAAAAGAATTAACATTACAGAGCCAACAAGTATTAATTTGAAACATTCATCTTCTATAGTTGATACTTTTTTGAAAACTCTAAAAATAAGACATAGAAATATTAAAATAATTCCTATTATTGATATTATTCCGAATTCTTCAGCTATTACGGCAATAACATAATCTGTATGGGCCTCTGGCACTCTAACATTCAAAGTACCTTCTCCGATACCTTTCCCAAAAAAACCTCCATTCATAATTGCTTCTGATGCTCTCTCAGACTGATAATTTCCTTTTGAAGTTAAATCAAAAAATGAATCAATCCTAAATTTTATGTAGCTTAATTTCGGGATAAAGTTAATCATCAGAAACAAAGTGCACAAACCAATTAATATAAAAAGAATTAAAAATATAAGATTTATACCTGAAACAAATATGAGACTTAACCAAAGAGATAATACTAATAATGTTTGACCAATATCTGGCTGCAAAAACAGTAAAAGGATAATTGGAATGATTGCAATCAAACTTAAAAGATATCTTGCATACTTATTAGAATATTTTTCAGATGTAAGTATCATTGATAGTATGATTATTAAAAATGGTTTAAGTATTTCGATTGGTTGGAACCTCGGAAAAAAAAATATATCTAACCATCTTTTAGAGCCTTTAACCTCCACACCAATAATTGGGACTAAAATTAAGGCACAAAATATTGTCAAAAAAGAAACTAGTGACAGTTTATAAAAAGTTTTTTCTTCAAGTAAAGAAAAAAAGAAAATTGTTAAAATTCCTAACAGAGTATAAATAAATTGTTTAAAAAAAAAGTAATAACTTGTTGTCTCAAGTTTGGTAGATGCAATTAAAGAAGTTGAAACAAGTGAAAAAAAAATACCTAATGAAATTAACAAGATTATTAAAAAAAATAAAAATTTATCAATATCTTTCCACCAATTATATAAAGAAAAATTCATATCTTATTTTTTTCCATTAATGCCAATTTTTCTTAACTGATAATTAAAATATTTTCCTCTATCCTCGAAATTTTTGAAATCATCAAAAGAAGCTGAAGCAGGACTAAAAAGAATAATTTTTTCATTCGACATCTGTTCTTTTTTAAAGTCAATTTTAATTTTCTTTATTGCAGAAATCATATTGTTAAACTTCTGATAATGAACTTTATCCTTTAGTCTTTTTACAAAAAATTCAGCATTTTTCCCAAATATATAGGCTCTTAAATTAAAACAATCTTTTTTACTTAATGTAAATTTATCCCGTTTTTTTGGTAATCCTCCTAAAATCCAGAAAGTTTTCTTCTTGGTGTCTATAAGCTCTTGAGTGGAAGAAAATGATGTCGATTTTGAGTCATTAATTACCTTAATTTTTTTACTATTTATCACAATTTCATTTCTAAATCTTAAACCCTTAAATTTATTTAAAGTAGGTATAATCTTTTTCAAATTAATTTTTAAAAAATTACAAATATTGAAAACGAAGATAAGATTTTTTTGATTAACATTATTATTTAGGTAATTATTTTTAATTAATTTTTGAAATTTCAAATAAATCTTCTTATCAACTCTTAAAACTTTTGAATTAATCTTTTTTTTATTTAATATTTTATCAATAATCTTATTTTTATTTTCTATAAAAGCGTAGGAACTTTTATTTTGCATTAAAATAAGTTTAATTTTACTTTTGACGTAATTTTTGAAATTGCCATGTCTTTCTAGATGATCGACCGAAACATTTAAAATCGCTGCGAAATTAGTTTTATAGTATTTGCTATATTCGATTTGATAAGAAGAAGCTTCAACAACAAATAATGTTTTTTCGGTAAAATGATAATTTGATAAAATAGATTTTCCGATATTACCAACTAATTTTGTATGAATTCCTTGAGACTTAAGAACTTGATATAGAAGTTTGCAAGTTGTTGATTTTCCATTTGTTCCCGTGATTGTGATAAAAAAATTTTCTGGGAAACTTTTATAAAACACATCCAAATCAGAGATGATCTTTTCTTTATTTTTTATTATTTCATTCGATAATAAACATTTTCTGTAATTTATCCCAGGGCTTAATAAAACGTAGTCAAAATCCCTTACTCTATCACTTCCTCTGGTAAACTTTTTGTTATAAGGAAGATTTGTTAAAGGTAAATTATCATCAAAAACTTTTAAATTATTTTTTGTTTTCAAAAAATTAAAGGCGGACTTGCCTGTTTTGCCATATCCATAAATTAGAATTTTTTTATTCTGGAAGAATTCCTTTGTAGATTTCATCTTAGTTTTAAAGTGGCTAAACCAATCATTGCCAAAATAATAGATATAATCCAAAATCTTATGACTATTGTAGACTCAGCCCAACCTTTTTTTTCAAAGTGATGATGAATTGGTGCCATCATAAAAATTCTTTTACCTGTTAGTTTGAAGGAAACAACTTGTACAATTACAGAAATTGCTTCTAATACAAATAGTCCACCGGTAATAGCTAACACTATCTCGTGTTTTGTTGTTACGCCAATTGCACCTAAAGAACCGCCCAAAGCCAATGAACCTGTGTCCCCCATAAATATTTTAGCAGGTGGCGCGTTAAACCATAAAAAACCAATTGATGCTCCGATGATTGCTCCACAAAAAACCGCAACTTCTCCAACACCCTCTATATAAGGAATTAATAAATAGTCTGCAAAAATTACGTTTCCTGACACATAACTTATAAAACCAAAACACCCAGCAACAAGTATAACGGGAACGGTGGCTAATCCATCCAAACCGTCTGTTAGATTTACTGCATTAGAAGATCCAACAATAACAAACAAATAAAAAGGTATAAAAAACCATCCTAAGTTAATTACTAAATTTTTAAAAAATGGAAAATACAAATTAGTTTTAATATCAGAGTCTATAAATTTATAAAAAATTATTAACGAAATTAGACAAAGAAAAATTTGAATTAATATTTTTAATTTTGAAGAAATCCCATTTGAGTTATTATTCTTAATTTTTTTATAATCATCAAATGCTCCTAAAATTCCAAAGGATAAAGTGATGAATATTAACAACCAATTATATGGATTTAATAAATCAGCCCACAAAAAAACACCTGTGAATAAACCTATTAATATTAAAACTCCACCCATAGTGGGTGTTCCAATTTTTTTGATCAAATGATCTTCTGGCCCATCAGAGCGAATAGGATTTGTAATTTGTTTTGATGAAAAAAAATTTATAAACCTATCCCCTATTAAAAAAACTATGATCATTGCAGTAATCACAGCCAAACCTGTTCTCACAGTTAAAAAATTGAAAAAATTAAGAAAAGAATATGTATCCGAATAGCTTGTAAGTATATTATATAACATTGTTACAAATTTTTTATTATCTTATTTAATCCAGTTGAGTTAGATCCTTTTATCATTAAAAAACTGTTATTAGGTAATTGTTTCTTTATCAAATTCAAAATATCTAATTTATTGTTTAATATTTTGCCTCTCATTTGTGGTTTTAGTTTGTTAAATGTATGTTTTGTATAGTTGCCATAAACATGAGTTTTATTTATTTTAGATTTATTAATATATTTCGCAATTTTAATATGAAGTTTTTTTGAAAATTTTCCTAATTCAAGCATATTTCCAATCAAAATAAATTTTTTTTTACTATCCTTATAGTTTTTGTCAAATCTATCTAATGCAAATTTAAATGAAAGAGGATTTGAATTATAACTTTCATCAATAATAGTTAAGCTTTTTTTTCCATTTTTATACCTTATTATATTGCCTCTGCTCTGGGAAATTTTGAAATTTAAAAATAAATTTGTAGGTAATGCATCAATATGAAAATAATTAACAATAATACTCAGTGTAGATAAAATGTTTTCTTTAAAATCTATCAAATAATCAGGAATTAGAAAAAATTTTATTTTCCCATTTATTAAAAATTTACATAAAAATTTATTTCTGTTTTTTCTTTCCCCTAGGTAAACGACATCAGCTAATTTATTTTTTTTACTGAAAGTAATAATATTTAAATTTCTCATTTTTGCTTTTGAAATAAAATAGTTACAGTATTTATCGTCCTTATTTATAATCATTACTCCAGAGGGAGAAATATTATTTATTATTTCACCCTTAGCTTTTGCGATCTCATCTAGATTCTTAAAATTCTTAATATGAGCATATGAGATATTTGTTATTAAACCAAGATTGGGTCTTATTAGTTTTGTTAAAGTGTCTATTTCTCCTTTTTTATCCATTCCAACTTCTAAAACTGAGAACTTTGTCGATTGAGGTGAATTTATAATACTTAAAGGCACACCGTATTTATTATTAAAGGAATTTTTTGAATAAAATGTTTTGTCTAATTTATCTAAACAAAATCCAGTTAAGTCTTTAACTGATGTTTTTCCAGCAGATCCGGTTATTGCAATATAATTGCTGTCTAAAGACTTCCTGTAAATTGAGCTAAATTTATTTAGTTTCTCGAAAGGATTTTTACTAAATATATTTCTGGAATTTTTAGATTTTTTATTTGTGATTGCTAAAATTGCATTATTTTTTATCGCCTCAATTCCAAATTTATTTCCATCAAATTTTTGACCCTTCACCCCAAAAAATACTGAATTTTTTTTAACATCTTTAGAGTTTAAAGACACTGAGTTTATTAGAGTTCTTTTATTTAAAATTTTATTATTGAAAGTTTCAGTTAAGATATTTGTTTTAAGAGAATTCGATAATAAGTTATTCTTCTTTCTAATAGCTTTAATAATCTCTAATTTATCTGAGAAAAAAAGTCTTTTTTTATATTCTTGATAATTTTCGTGTCCCTTTCCAGCAACAATTAAAATATCACCTGAATTTAATTCACTAACAGCTTTTGAAATAGCCACAGACCGTGAGGAAATTTCAATATATTTTTTTTTCTTAATTTTCCTCTTTATCTGGTCTCTTATTACCTTAGGGTTTTCAAACCTTGGATTGTCGTCAGTTAAATATATTTTATCACAATACTTGTTTGCAATATCTCCCATTAAAGGTCTTTTACTTTTATCTCTATTCCCCCCACATCCAAATACTAATGAAATTTTACTTAAAGGGTAATCTTCTTTTATATTTGATATAACTGTTTTTAAAGCATCTGGGGTATGTGCATAATCAAGTATTACTCGTGATTTATTTTTTAGTTTACCAATTTGCTCTAGTCTTCCATTGACAGGTTTAACCTTACTTATATTCCTTAAAATGGTGTCAATTTTAATGCCTGATAAATATGCAGCCAAAACTGCAAAAAGTAAATTTTTTATCTGAATTCTACCAATCAGATAAGTATTGAAAGAATAATCTTTTTTTAAAAGACTAAAATAAATTCTCTTTTTATCATTGATTTTTTGAATTTTTTTTAAATTAATGAAAGAATTTTCGTTACCTATTTTATAAGTCTTTAATTTCTTTTTTTTTGAAATCTTATTAAGTTCTTTTTCTTGTGATATTCCATTTTCAAAAATTATATTTCCTTTATTAAGCAATAATTTATTAAAAAGAATAAGTTTAGAATTCAAATAATCTTTAAATGTTTTATGATAATCTAAATGATCCCTTGTCAAGTTTGTAAACAATGCGGTTTTTAAATTTAATCCATCCAATCTATGTTGTTTTAAGCCATGACTTGATGCTTCTATAATTACGTTATCAATATTTGAATTTTTCAATTTCTGTAAAATTTGATGTATTTTAATAGGATCTATTGTTGTGTTATTTGTCTTTAATTTAATTTTTTTTGATAAAACGCCTAAAGTTCCTATTGCAGCAACCTTTTTTTTACTTAAAGACAATATTTGATAAAAAAAGTTTGAGATTGAGGTTTTGCCATTCGTGCCAGTTAAGGCGATAATATTTTTAGGTTTTTTTTTATAAAAATTGCTTGCAGCGTCTGCTAATGCTTTTCTTGGATTTTTATTTTTAATAAATAAAATTTTTTCTTTATTAAACCCCTCAAAATTTAGGTTTGAGATAATAATTTTTGAGCCGTTTTTTATAGCGTCTTTAATATAATTATTTCCTTTTAATTTATTTCCTTGGATTGAAAAAAAAATATCGTTCGTTTTACAATCTTTGCTGTTAAATCTAATATTGTTAAACTTAACAGATTTATAAGCTGGTTTAATATTTTTAATTAATTCACCCAATAACATTTTTTTAAATTCTTAGTATTTTGTGGCTAAAATAGGTCCTATTTTTTCTATTATTTTTGCTGCTACTTCTACAGAAGTCCACCCAGCAGTATTAAAAGGAGTGCCTACAAATGAACCTGGTTTATTTCGATATTTATAAACATAATCTTTTGATAATTTTGTATCTTCCAACATAATAATCAAAACATACTCTGGCTCATTTGTTGGAAAAATTGATGCAAAAGTATTAATTTTTTTTTTAGTATATTTTCCGTTTTCTACAATAAGTGCAGTACCTGTTTTTCCCCCGATATTATATCCTTTTACATCTGCTAAACTTGCAGTGCCTTCAGTTACGACTCTTCTCAAAATTTGATTTATCTTTAAACTTACATCTCTGTTTAAAACTCTTCTTCCTTTTTCTAATTTGATATTGTCATTTTTGACTAAAGTTGGTGTAATATTAAACCCACCGTTTGATATTATTGCGTAACCTTTAGCAAGCTGTAAAAGTGTAGTTGTAATACCATGACCAAAGGAGACAGTTAAAAGTTTACACTTTCCCCAATTAAAAGGGATCGGTGTTCCGATCTCTGTTATGTCAAATTTTATATCCCCAATAATTCCAATTTTATTTAAAAAATTTCTAATCTTATCAACGCCTAACTTTTGACCTATTTTGACAGATCCTATATTTCCCGATTTAATTAAAATTTCTTCAACTGATAAATTTTGTGATAAATTTTCATCATACTCTGAAATCGTTCTGCCACCACATTTAATTTTTTTTTCAAGATTATTGAACATGTCATTTGGTTTAATTAATTTTTCATTAAATCCAGCAGCTATTGTAAATGTTTTAAAAACTGATCCAAATTCATAAACTCCTTTAGTTGCTCTGTTAATATACATTTTATCAGAAATATTATTACGTTTATTAATGTCAAAGTCAGGTAAGGATACTAATGATAGTATCTCTCCACTATTAATATTCATTAAGATACCTGCACTTCCAACATTCTTGAAAATTTTTTCAAAATCTAGAAGTTCTTGTCTAATAATAAATTGAATTTCTTTGTCTAAAGTAATTGTAAGTGGTTTGGTACTTGTTTTGAGATAATTATCGAAGCTTTTTTCAATACCTGATACTCCAAAGTTTTCATCATCTATCTGGCCAATCGTATGAGAAAATAAATTATTATCGGGATAAATTCTTGTAATTTTTGGTTCAAGAATTATAGACTTTTCACCTAATAATTTAATTTCTTCTGACTTTTTAGGTGTAAGTTTTTTTTTTAGATAAAAGAACTTTTTCTTATTAAGATTATTTTCAATTTTTCTAAAGTCTAATTCAGGAAATGAATATTTTAATTTTAATAAAAATTTTTTTTTGTCATTAATTAAATTTGGTTTAATTCCAACATTGTAAGTAGTTACTGATTTAGCAATAAAACTACCATCGAAATCAATAATATCAGCGCGATAATTCTTAATTTTATTTGTTACTTGATATTTTTGTTTTGGGCCACTGGATCCTAAATATACGATCTTAGTTGAATAGAGTAAAAATATAAAAAGAATAAAAAAAAACAAAAATGCGATTCTATTAAAAGAAACTATTCTTTTTTTTTCTGAAAATTTAAAACCATCTTCATTTTCTGTTATATACAATCTTTTTTTATTTTTATTCATTATTATCTATCTTTTTTATATCCCTAGGATCTATAGGAAAAAATTGATCTTTAAATATTTTTTCTTTTAATCTAATTAATCTTTCTGGTGTGGTTAAATAATCGTTTTCCAAAATTAAAAAATTAAATTTCTCTTCTAAAATTTTCACTTCCTCTTCGAGTGTAAAAATATTTTTTTCTAATTGTCTAGTGGACGATTTAACAATTGATGTGGTGATAATAAGGGAAACAATAGAAAAAAAAATTATATATTTTTTCATAGTTTTTTGGAAAGGTTTTCAATTTTTAATAAACTTTCGTATTTTTCAAATACATTCATATTATTTTCATATAGACCAATTTTTTTTATCGCTCTTAATTTTGCAGATCTAGATGGTGGATTTAATTTCAATTCCTGAGGATCGGGCGTGACAGGTTTTTTTGTTATAAGACTAAACGATTTTTTTGTAGTTTTTTTCTCTGGTAAATATCTAGAAACCTTGTCTTGTTTTGAAAGATGGTTAAAAAAAAATTTACAAATCTTGTCTTCTAGCGAATGAAACGATACTGTTAATACTATTCCATTTTGACTAACAATACTTGCAGATGCCTCTAAACTCTTTGAGAGTTCACTTATTTCTTTGTTTACAAAAATTCTTAAAGCTTGGAAAACTTTTGTTGCTGGATTAGTTTTTGTATAATGCTTTTTTTTTACTCTTTTTACTATATTAACCAAATCCTGAGTATCTAAATTTTTTTTTTGTCGCTCAAGTACAATTTTTTTGGATATAAGTTTTGAATTTTTTTCTTCACCAAAATATCTAAAAATTTGCTCTAATTCTTTTTGATCTAACTTGTTTATTACGTCTTTGGCAGAAAAATCATTTAGCCCCATCTTCATATTAAGTTCGCCTTTGCTATCAAATGACAAGCCTGTTGAGAGATTTTTGATTTGATTTATAGAATAACCTAAATCAAAAATTATACCTTTAATTTCATTTTTGATATTTAAGTCCTTTATTTGGCTAAACTTAATATTATGAAAAGAAAATCTATCCTCAAACTTTTTTTTGAAGTCTGATGCAATGTGTTGAGAGTTTTTATCTCTATCAATAGCTATTACTTTAGTGTTTGGATATTCTAATATTTTTTTTGAGTAACCACCTTGACCAAATGTACAATCTATAAAAGTGCCACCATTTTGAGGGGTTATAATATCTATTACTTCATTTAGAAGAACCGGATAATGCAAGTTTTTTTCCGGTAAAATAGTGGCACTCATTTATTTTTTCGAAGACCATTAATTTTTTTGTCTTCTTAAAAATGCTGGTATTTCTAGTTCATCTTCTTCATCTGTATCACTATCCTCATTTATATTTGTTTCGTGATCAGAGTTTATATTTTGACTCTCGTCAAATAATTGAGGATCCTGTACATCTAAATTAAAGTTTTCAAGTCCATTAGATTCGTCGCCTGTGGTATCTACAGCATTATCGCTAAGTATCAGTTTTTCCTCAAGAGAACTTTCATCATTAACACCTTCACTTGTTGTAGGATTTTCAACTGCCATTTTTTCATCTACCATAGATGAGATCAAGTCATTTTCTGAAACTTTGATATCGTTAGTTTCTATTTTTAATGCATTGGCACCACTAGTTGATAATCCTTGATTCATTTCATAAGAATAATTTGGTTTCAAATTTGAAAAGTCTGAATAGCCTGGATTTCGGTTTTGAATTCTATGAACCATATTGATAACTGATTTTGACTCAGGTTGCTGTCCATCTAACGAAGTTGCAACAATTGAAACTCTTAATCTACCTTCTAGAGATGGATCAATTATGCACCCTTTTATGAATTCCACCTCAGGATCTACCTCAGAGGTAATTTTTTTTACAACTTCATCAACTTCAAAAAGTGTTAAATCTTTACCACCAGTAATATTTATTAACAAACCTTTAGCACCTTTTAAAGAATAGTCATCGATAAGAGGATTGCTTATAGCTTGTTCAGCAGCGTTAATAGCTCTATTTTCACCTTCAGCTTCACCAGTACCCATCATCGCTTTACCCATTGAGCTCATTATAGACTCCACGTCGGCGAAGTCTAAATTGACTAAACCAGGACGTACCATTAAATCAGTTACACTTTGAACACCTTGTAGAAGTACATCGTTTGAAAGTTCAAAAGACTCTTCAAAAGTTGTCTTCTCATTTGCAATCTTAAATAAATTTTGATTAGGAACTACTATAATAGTATCGACATGTTTTCTTAATTCCTCTAAACCTTGTTGAGCTCTTCTCATTCTGGATGAGCCCTCATATAAAAAAGGTAAAGTGACAACACCTACTGTTAGAATATTAAGTTCCTTTGCAGCTCGAGCAATTACATGTGCAGATCCAGTTCCTGTTCCACCACCCATTCCTGCAGTTATGAAAACCATGTTTGCTCCTTGTAAACAATTTACTATTTCATTTAACGACTCGTCAGCAGCAGCTTGACCAATATCAATTTTTGATCCAGCGCCTAGACCCTTTGTTAAATTTAAACCAATTTGTATTTTTGCCTTTGCTTTACTGTGGATTAAATCTTGTGCGTCTGTATTAACTGCTACAAATTCAACTCCTTGAAGTCCACTCTCAATCATTTTGTTAATTGCATTTCCTCCAGCTCCACCTACACCTAAAACCAGTATTCTAGGTTTGAGCTCTTTAATCTCTGGTGTTTTAAAATTAATTGTCATTATTCCCCCCTCTTTATTAATTTATCTTTTTTTCCCATTTAAGACTTGCCCTGTTTAAGTTTGATTTTTTGATAGCTTTTGCCTTAAATTTTTCAAATAATATTGGTTCCCAAATTTGGAAAGTTTTGCCTAAACCAACAAATAAAATCCTTGTTTTTATTTTTGAATGTTGAAGAAGTTTTTTTGTTAGAGAAATTCTACCCTCTGTGTCAAAAATTAAATTTACACTCTCTGATAAAATTGAGGTAGCAAAATAATCTTTTTTTTCCTCAAAAGGATTTAGATTATCAATTGCATCTGATATTTTTTCAATTCTATCTTGAGGCCAAGCTTCTAAACATTGTTGATTAAAAGATGGGAAACAAATAATACTATTAAAACCCAAGCTGGACAAATGTGATCTAAATTGCGCAGGCACAGATACCCTTCCTTTTTTGTCTATATTGTTTTCGTACGTCGATAAAAACATAATTCATAATTAACCCATTTGGGTATTTATGGGAATATATGGGTTTTTAATGCAACCGTCAATACCTATATTTAAGCTTCTTATTGGTAAAGAACATTTGATAAACAAAATTTTTTTGATGATTTGCTAGATAAGCTATAAGCCGGGTTCTGTCATTTAAACTTATCATTTCTCTAGGCTTTAGGTCACCCTAAAGCTCAAGCAACCAACCCTGATGACTAGCCAAAGACCGCTTTTAGTTTGCACAATGTCATCTCTACTTGGTCTTGCTCTCGGTGGGGTTTTCCATGCGCTATCTGTTACCAAATAACCGGTGTGCTCTTACCACACCTTTTCACCCTTGCCTTGATGAGGCGGTTTATTTTCTGTGGCACTGTCCCTGGGGTTTCCCCCGCCAGCAATTAACTGGCACCGTGTCTTTGTAGAGCCCGGACTTTCCTCTTTAAAAATTAAAGCGATAAGTCGCTTATCTAGCAATTCATAATTATATGAATAAATATTTTTTTCAATGCTAATTTAAACCTTGTTTAACTAGGTTTTTAGCTATATTTAAACATTGATTATCAATTTTTCCATCAACATTTTCTGGTCTAAACCTTCTTTGGAAAGCAATAATTATTTTTTTTAAATTTTTAGGGTTTTTTTTAATTTTACAATACCCAATATTATAAAGTAATTTAAAAAATAATTGCTCATTTTTTTTAGTAATTTTATTTATTTCCTTTACCTTCTTTACCCCATTTTTATAAGCCCAAATGCCTATTTTAAATTTAGATAGATATTGCCATGGAAACTTTTCGCCAGGATCTTTTTTTCTTAATGGTGAGATATCAGAGTGACCCAAAAAATTTTTACTTAATATACCAAATTCCTTTTTTAAGTACTTAGACAATTTAATTACACTCATGACCTGTTTTTTTGTAAATTTGGGATAATCGAAAGAGTGCCCAGGGTTTTGGATTTCGATACCAATTGATTTTTTGTTTAATGACACTTTTTTTTTCCAACATGATAATCCTGCATGCCAAGCAATATATCTTTCAGGAATAAGATTTAGTATTTCACCATTAGTTTTTATAAAAAAATGGCTACTAACTTTTGATTTTTCGCTACATAGTTTTTGAATAGCTTTTTGTTCTGATTTCATTCCAGTATAATGAAAAATAACAAATTTTATGTCTTTTTTTCTTCTCTTTTTTTGATCAAAATTTGGTGAATATTTTGGAAAATTTCTCATAATCATTGGAAATCTATAGCAAATTTCTGATTTACTTTGGTAAAAGATACATTATACAAATCCTTATATGAAGAGATTTTTAATAATTTTTACTGTGTTGAACATGCTTCAATTATCAGTTGTATTTCAAACCTCAGCCGATGAAGGAGCAAAAGATTGTTTTGAAAAAATTAATAGAGCCACTTTTGCATTTAATATGGGTTTAGACAAAGCAATATTTAAGCCAGTTTCAAAAGGTTATAGAAAATTGCCATCACCTATTAGAACTGGGACAAGCAACGCACTTAACAATCTCTCAAACTTGATAACTGTTCCTAACAATATTTTACAGGGCGATTTTAGTTCTGCACTTCATAACACTACAAGATTTTTGATAAACTCTACTCTAGGAATTGTCGGAATATTTGATCCTGCAAATTCATTTGGTCTAGAAAGAAAAGAAAAAGAGGACTTTGGTCAAACACTAGGTGTGATGGGGGTTGGTGAAGGATGTTATATAGTTCTACCAGTTTTAGGACCATCAACGATTAGAGATACCGTAGGATCAATGATATCTTTTAGCGGAGGAGATGCCTGGTATAACATTACTGTTAAAAATGACACTCAATATGTTAATGAGTCTGACTATTATTTTTCCAAAGGAGTTTCTGGAGTTGATTTTAGAGCAAAAAATCTTGAAGCATTTGAAAGTGTAGAGAGAAATTCAGTAGATTTATATGCTACAATTCGAAGTATATATTTGCAGGACAGAAAAAGGAAAATTAAAAATTCTAAAGAAATTATTGAGACAATGGACGACAGCGATTGGGACTCAATAGAAAAATAATAATTTAGTTATAAATGAAATTATTAAAAAGATCATTATTTTCTGCTATTTTTTTTATTCTAATAACAACAAATGTTTCTGCGAGTAATCCAAGTGAATTTATATCTGATTTATCTTTAAAGACATCAGAAATTCTATCGAGTAAAATTACAGATGACGAAAAAATAGTAAAATTAAAAAAAATTGGAGAAAGCTCTGTCGATATTAATGGAGTAGGATTATATACCCTAGGCAAATACAGAAAAACTCTAACAGAAAATCAGAAAGCTGAATATAAAAAACTCTTTAAAGATTACTTTTTAAAGAGCTTCTCTGGAAGATTGGTATCTTATAAAGATGCAAAAATAATAGTGATAAATGAGGAAGTAAAAAACGAAAAATATACAATTGTTTATAGTAAACTTTTAGGAAATTCAGATAGACCTGAGGTAAAAATTGATTGGAGAGTATATACCAAAAATCCAGAAAATCCATTAATCAGAGATTTAGTAATAGAAGGCTTAAGTTTAGCTCGTACACAAAAAGAAGAGTTCCATTCAATTATTGAAAATAATGGTGGAAATGTTCAGGCATTATTTGACACATTATCTGTATTTGCAAATAACTAAAAAAGATTTAAAAAATTATGGTGGGCCCGCCAGGACTCGAACCTGGGACCAATACATTATGAGTGTACTGCTCTAACCAACTGAGCTACAGGCCCTACTAAATAAATTAGGTTTTACAACAATTTTATTTAATAGGCAAGAACAGCTGTTCGTGGCTTGTTGCTTTTGTGTTCCTGTCTTTTAGGAATTCATTGGTATATTCGTTGGCATGAAATTTCACTCTTCCCGAGTAGTTAGGAATTTATTAATAACATTTTTCTTTCTTAAAATCAGTTCCAACAAGAAAAGAAACTATTAATGAGAAGACAATATAACAAACAAGAAAAAATAACTGCACCTACTTTTGATTTCTCAATGCAGAAGCTTCAATATCAAATCGAATATCAGGGTAAAGGAAAATCAAATGATAAAAGTTTCAATAAATTAACACTTTTTTATTTAAGAAGATGATGTTAGATTAAAAATTAATGAAGGATTGATTAAAAAATGAACTATAAGCTATATTTAGATTGTAAAAAAGCCTATGAGAACAACCAAAACATTATGGATTTGGTAAAAAAAAAGAATCCTGATAATAGATCTTTAGCAATAGAGATAGCTTATGATCTGCAAGCAGGATCTTACATTAAAGATTTTTACCAAAATCAAGACATAAAGAGATTTTATACGAATGAAGTAGGAAGCCTCCTTGAGCGATACATTAACAAAGATAGCATAATTTTAAATGTTGGAGCTGGTGAACTATGGACAATATCATTGATGCTCGAAAAATCAGCAGTAAAACCAAAAAAACTTTATAATTTAGAGATTAGTTGGTCCAGGCTTCATAAAGGTAGCAAGTTTTGGAATAGTATTCATGGCAACACTATTACTATGAAACCTTTTGTGGCAGATATGTTGGCAATCCCTCTTTTGTCAAAATCAGTTGATATAGTGACTTCTAGCCACGGATTGGAACCAAACGGAAGTCAACTAGAAAAAGTTCTTGCCGAACTTTTTAGGGTTGGGAGAGATAAGTGTGTTCTTTTTGAACCTTGTTATGAGCTTTGCTCTAAAGAAGGACAGCAGAGAATGGACAGACTTGGTTACATTAAAGATGTTGCCAGTGTGGTCGACAAACTAGGAGGTAAAGTGGAGGAAGTTATTCAAATTACTAACTCGATAAATAAGCTGAACCCAACAGCATGTTTTGTGATTAAACCACCTTCTGGTGCGATCTCCTCTGATGAATATGACAGCTTCACAGTTCCAGGTACGGATTATTCATTGGAGCTTAAAGAAGATTGTTATTATTCAAAAGATACTGGTTTAGCATTTCCTATTTTAGGTACCATACCCATTTTAAAAAATGAAAAAGGTATTTTAGCTTCAAAATATTAATAAAAAATTTGGTAGTTAGATGGTGGGCCGTGTTGGTTACGCTCCAACTACCCCTGCAATGTCAATGCAGTACTCTACTATTGAGCTAACGGCCCCAATTTTAAAAATAAATCAATTTTTTTTATTTTAAAAGTTTTTTCTTTGAAAATATATTACTTTCATTGTTAATTGCATACATCAATGAAAAATTAACCATAAATAAAGTAATATTAAAATCATTGAAAAAAGCTCCACTAGGTAAAAGTGGCATAAAATTGATTATAATATAAACAAATGCACCACATTGAATGTAATTTTTTGATAACGATATTAATTTTAAAAGTCTAAAAGTTAAATAAAATATTATAGATAGTATGATAATCATACCAACTATTCCATGTTCAGCTAATAGTTCAAAGTAAATCTGATGAGGATGTGTATTGCAATCATATTTTGGATATTTTTCATTATTTTCTGAGTTGCATGTTTCTATTCGGTAGTTCTTGTTGCCTACACCGAATAATGGATGATTTTCAAATACGTTATATCCTGATTTATAAAGTTTAAAATAAAAATGGTTAAATAAAGAGGCTCTTTCCTCCTTATTAACTAATGGTTTTATAACTTGGCCATAATATCTTACTTTAAGATAATCTGAAGAAATAATTGATAATAAAAAAATAAAAATAAACGCAGTTAGTATTAGTAGTTTTACTTTTAAATTTACGTAATCAATCAAATAAATAAAAATAAAAAACCCTAAAAAAACTTTTATTGAGTTTGACCTCTCTCCAGTTAATACAACACCAACTATTAATAGAGTTATTATCAAAAATGCATAAATTTTGGATAAGTTCTTTTTTTTAAAGAGCATTAAAATATACCCACTTATCAAAAATATAAATCCAGAAATATAAGCTCCTGCAATTGCTTCATCTTTGAAAAAACTAACAACTCTTTTTCCATCGGGTTGTGGCACTCCGTTAATTTCAACTTTACCAAACCCTAAAATGTTGCTTCCAGTAAATCGTTCTATATAAACATCAATCACAAATATTATCAAAATGAGAAACCAAAACTTAAATATTTTTTTAGAATCCTTGAAATGATAAAAGAGATAGTTAAACGCTAAAAAATAAATAACAAACCTAATAAAACCAAAATTCCTATATATTCCTGAGTTAAAATCGACTGAAATTAGTGAGTTAAAAATTAAATAAATATAAAAAAAAGTGAGACCTAAAATTACTTCTGATTTAAATATTTTTAAGTCATATTTATCAAAATTATAAATACAGTAAGTCAAGCAAATTAAGACAGTATTTATCAGTGAAATAGCAGGCCCTAAAATAATCGAAAAGGGAATCATTGAGAAAAAAAAAATGAATAAATTTTTTTTAATATCTTTTGTCATAATTTATAAAAAATTTTTACAAACTATTCTTTTTGATTTATGTACAGTCCTTGTGTCCTCTTTAATGATTTCTACACCTTTAAATATTCTTTTAAAATATTCTGGTCTTATAGTATCAAATATTAGCAGAGAGTTGTTTCTCATTACTTTTTTAAGATAGGTAGAATATATGTCAAAACTATAATGATAATCTAAAGAATATATAGATATAAGAACATCGAAATCACATATTGGAAATTTCTGTTCATCGAAATCAAATATTTGATACCTTTTTTTTGAAATTTCATTGATTTGGAGAAATTGATCTAGTTGATTTAAATCATTGTATCCCTCTTTATTTAAATTATCCCAACCGTACCTAATTTTATTTGATATATAATTTTTTTCTATAAATGAAATATTGGCATCATTAAGACTTTTTAGTATTAAAAGTTCCAAGCCACCAATTCCTGCCCCGATACTTAAAAAATTTTTTTTATCTTTAATAAAATTCTGAATAGTTTTAAATTCGTCATTCATTATATTTGTATAATTTTCTGATAATTGTTTTACATTTACTAGGTACTTAGAAAATATTTTCGAAAATAGATATCTTCCAAATAACTTTCTTATTTTTTTTAATTTCAAGTCTGCTAGCTCTATTCTTTGTAACAATGCTAGTTGAGCCAAATTTCTATTTAAAATAAATGGTTTCATAAGATACATGATTATATCAATATAAGATAAAAATAAATATTATATAGATTAAATCTGACCTAATGCTCTAATAACTTTTCAAGACCGTTTGTGTATTTAGAGAATCTTGACCTTGGTATAGGAAAGTCTCTTAGTAATTCGTTTAAATTTTTTTGTATTGGTGCTTTTAGTTCAATAATTTGATTTCTGTCAATTCCTAGAAATTTTCTATCTTTTGAAAAATAATTTATATCTTTATCTATAGTAATTCTGATGTCATTAAATTTATAATAGCTTCTAAAATATTCTACATAAAGAACTGCTTTACATGGGCCATAATCCTTATCAAAAAAGCCAACATTTTTCATATGATGAGTTTTTTCCTCGCTAATTTCATTACTTGTTTTAAACCTTCCTTCAGTACTTGATATTTTGATTTCCAAAAAACTTTTTTGGTCAGTATAGTTTCTAAGTCTAATTTTTTTCCTTGGAAGACAGCCTTCAATTGAGTCATTGTACATTTGAAACTGGGTGTTATCAAAATATAAATTATTTATCTTTCTGGTATTGTAAAGTTGTTCAACACCCTTTGAAACGAGATACTCTTTAAACTCTGAAAGTTGATATTTATTAATTAATATTTTTTCTTCAATTCTAAAACTCATAAAAATTACTCCAAGCTTGAGGTAGATTGGACTATTTGAGAGAAGTTATCTACTTCAATTTTCTTTGTAAAGTTTTGACACAAAAAGTTTTCAACTTTAATGTAACCTCCAAAAAATTCTTGTTTTTTATTATAAGCAGACAAACATGTGTTTAAGTTTTTAAAATTATTTTTTTTAATATTTACTATTGATCCATCTTTCGATGCTACACCAGTATCAGAATTCAATACTGTTATTTCATTAATCTTTAAATTTGATTTTTCTCCAACTGAAATTGCTTTATCTCCACAATTATTTAAATCAACTTTTTCTATACTATAATTTCCATATGAAAAATCTGCACAATCATTGTTAGATGATTTTATTTTAAGATTTATTAAATTGATGTCAGAAAAATCAAAGTCTATTCCGTCACTGTAGGCATCTTTTACTTGAACGGATTTCATGCTGCCATTTGTATTTATCAAATTTATTGAATCCTCACAGCTTCCTTTCGATGCTTGTATACTTATTAAATTTATACTCATATTAATAAATGATAAACAGCCAGTTAAACCATTCTCATTAATAATTGGATTTTTAAAGTTATCATCGTTTTTAATAGGTTCTAAACCTACAAATTTGATGTTTAGATTTTTAATGTCTCCATCCATAAAATAGGCTCTTGCATCTGGATTTATTTGATAAATATTCAAAATATTATCTTCTTCTTTATAATCAATACTTGTATTTTCATCGAAAAAAAAATTTGAGTTTTGAATTTTTATACTATTATAATTTGTTGATTTTATTTTTCCTTCAAATGCCTCGTAAATTCCAATATATTGATATGTTGTTCCATCTTTTTCTAGTTCGTCTGAAATCAATTTAAAGACTTCTTCTTTGTTAAAAAATATTTCTGCACAATTATTTTTTTTAATTTCACATGATAAATATTTGCCATTCAAGTCAGTAAAAACAGCCTTTATGTCATCATTAGTAGTTTTTGTTTTTTCTAAGTTATTATAATAATTTTTTAATATTTCTTTTTTAATATTGTTTGATGGTATTTTCTTATTAATAATTTTTTTTTTAATTGATAGAAGATTATTGGTTAATTCTTTATAAAAATTTTCGTAGTCTTTTTTACTAAGAGTGCCTTTTGCACTTTTAAATTTTTTATAAAGTCTATTTTTATCTATTTTTTGAATCTCTGATAACGTTGTCTCAATGTCTTTAATGCTCATTATTGTATACTCAACTAATTCATCTTCAAAAATTTTGATTTGATCTTTAGCTTTATAAATTTCAATATCACCATCATAATATATCGGCTCAAAATATTTTCTTATTGAATTCCAATAAAACTTTCTATTATGTGGTGACATGCCATGTCTAGCACCAGCACCAAACATCAACGAGTTGAATATGCCAAATTTTTCTGAGACTTTTTCGTCACTATTGCTTAAGATATCATTATTTAAATTATAGTGAGAAAGATTAACATTGCCGTATTTAATTTCATAAATCCATTTTAAATAAATCTTATTCAGCTTTGTGAGAGCCAAATTTGATATGTATAAATGATTTTTTGATTTACTGGCCCAATTGGAGTTTGTAATTCTGGAAATCTGGTTGCTTAATCCTGCATTAAAAAAGGGGTTGTTATCTTTAAAGAAATTAAACATGTATCTTTCACTTCCCTCTAATAATGGTCCCTCTACTCTGTTATTGAATTCTAACATTTCCTTTCTTATTTTTTCTTGAAATAACATCCTTTTATTAAGATTGTTAATTTTTACGTCAGTAAGAAAAGTCCTTGGTGCCAATATGTCCAGTTCACTCATCATCTGAGTAAAAAGTATTTCATAATTAGGATTTTTTCTAGTTTCCGGTATAAGTAATTTAAAGTCTACGATTCCATTTATATTACCATCATCCAGCTTTACATCTACAGACGTAAAAAAATTTCCATCCACTATTTGAATGTGATCTTTTAAATCACCGCTTAGTCTGATTCTTGAATTAAATTTACATTCCAAACCATTTTTATATTTTGCTTTAACAATTGATCTAAATCTTTTTTTGTTTTTTTTTGGAACCGAGCTATTGTTTGCATACTGGTTTACTTTGTTTTCTCTCTCAACCAAAACCTCTAAAATATTAGTATACCAAGATCTTGAATTATTGACTTCGATTGTAATTTGTGATGGGGTTGAATTGAAAATATCTTGAGCTTCAAAATTTGATATTTTAGAATAACAGTTATCTACTGAGGATTTCGCAGGATTTATTGCTAATGCAATGAATAGTAATATTAAGAAGTATATTTTTTTTTTTAACATCAATTAAACATATGAAACATCAATTTTGTTTACACCATTTTTGTTTATAATTGAATCTTTGAATAAATTTAGTTCTTTAGAGTTTTCAAACGATAGTCTGTAAATTATTTCATTAGTATTTTTCATAACGACAATATTTTTAATATTCTTATTTTTTTCAATTTCCTCTATTGTCTTCGATGAATAGATTTCTATCGTATTGAGTGACATACCTTCATTGAAAGAAACGTTGTAGAAAGGTTGCTTGAAAAATTTTTTCAAAAAAAATTGAATAAACCTTGTGCCACTTATAATTATAATACAAGTTGCTAGCAAGATGTAGGCGAATTCAATATTAACACTAGCAGCTATACCTAAAGTTATAAGAACAAAATACATTACTAATTCAAGAGCACTTTTTACTGGATTACGAAATCGTACAATTGATAACGCCCCTATCATTCCCAAAGACAAAGCAATATTACCAGTGATAGTTTTTGTAATTACGAATGTAACGACTGGCAAAACTAAAAAAGCAATTGTTTGTTGATAAGTTTTCACCCAATTTTGACCAGTAAAACTTAGAGAAAACCGTAAAATTAAGCCGGAAATTATTAAAAAAAAAATATTTTCAATCATGTTTTATTATACAGATTTATAAGACATATTAAACTAATTATATTACCCTTTAAAGCCATTAAATATTTGTATCAGTAATTATATTAATTAAATAACATTTGGTTTTACGACTAAAAATTTTTATATTTTATTAATAAGATTTGAAAAAGCATTGTAATGTCTTAAATGTGAAAACTTTTTAGTATTTTTTTTACTATTAACTTTATTTAAAAAGATTTCATCTTTTTTCATTTTTTCAAACCTTACTAATGATTGCATTAAGCTTTTTTTGTCATTTGATTTAAAAAGTATTCCATATTCACCATTATTGAGTATCTCTTTTGGTCCATTTTCGCAATCGCTAGAAATTATTGGTATATTCATGTAAGCCGATTCAATTAACACAAATCCTGGATCTTCCCACAAAGAAGATAAAATAAAACATTTGCTATTTTTAAGATATTTAAAAACATTTTTTTTAAAACCTAAGAGGAAAATTTTATTATCTAACTTATTTTTCTTTATAAATGATGATAAATTATTCTTTTCCTCTCCATCTCCTAAAATTATCAGTTTATTATTGTTAAGTTTCGAAAAGTCTTTAAAAACACGAATTAAAAATTCAAAATTCTTTTGTTTTGTAAGCCTACCTATAGCAATATAATAGTTAGTGCCGAAAGTTGAATTATCGATTTTTTCTTTTCTTTTCAGCATAATGTCCTTTGAATTTATTATTGGATCATACAACACTGAAATTTTGTTAACATCTATTATTCCTAATTTTTGCATGAACACCTTGGTTGAGTTTGTTGGGCAAGTAATATGATGCATTTTTTTTAATGCAATTTTCCAAAAAATTTTTCTGATTATATTAAATCTCGGTAAACCAGAAATTCTTAATATAAATTTTGTTTTTAAATTAAAAAGAAAGTTTACTATCAACGGTAAAGGTGTAATTAGATGAATAACAAAAAAAGCAGGTGGATTTTTTCTTAATAGATTCATTAGTGGCAGGAAAGATATTATCGAAATATACAAATAAATTACTCTGCTTTTAAAATATCCAGTGAAATTAGAATTATTTATAATTTTTGAGTTAGTGAGCTTTATTAGATTGATGTTTTTTTCTTTTAGAATATCTTTGTACTGATCCCATTCACCGGCTACATTTATCAATGATGTATTAAATTTTTTTTTCGAATATCTACTAAACGATGATGCTGAATTAAGTACAGCGTTAACTGTTGCTACATGATTTATAAATGGAGACCAATAATAAATGCTAATTTTATCTTTCATTCGTTTAATAATTATTTATACATTAAAGATATTTAATTGTTTATAATTTATAATTAAAATATGGCTAAAAAAAATTCACCTCTTTTTTCTATAATAACTCCAGTTTTAAATGACAAGCTAGGATTAATTCAAACAATAGAAAGTTTAAAAATCCAAAGACTAAGAGATTTTGAGTATATTGTCGTAGATGGTGGCTCTACAGATGGTACATTGCAGTTTATTAAAGATTCTAAACAAATAGATTTTTGGATATCTGAAAAGGATGAGGGCATTTATGATGGCATTAACAAGGGTATCAAAATATCAAATGGAAAATACATCAATACAATTAATGCTGGGGATATTTATCGTTCAGAAAACTCTCTATCCATAATAGATGAATATTTCAACAAAAATGATGTGGACTTTATTTTCGGTGCTGTAGAAAAAAAAAAAATTCATCATAATTATAATCCTAAAAAAATGTACTGGACCTTTAATTTTTATCCTGCACATTCAGGAGGTTTTTTTGTAAAGAGAAAGATTCATGAAAAAATTGGTTTATATAATTTAAAGTTCCCATGTTCATCCGACTATGATTTCTTTTGGAGGTTAATTAAAAATAATAAATCAAAGGGAATTTCGACAAAAAAGAATGAAGTTATTAGTGTGTTCAAGGGTGGAGGTTTTTCTGCAAGATATGGGGTGTTTAAACATATTTGGGAGGAAACTTTAATTAGATACCATAATAAACAAAATAAATTTTTTGTAATATTACTTTTGATTTTAAGATTAATTAGAAATTGTTATAAAATTTTTTATTAACGATAGTAATTTTTAAACCATTTAATAGTATTTTTTAATCCAATTTTGTAACTTATAAATTTATATTTTTTGACTAAATTTTTGATTTTAGAATTGCTTCCATGTGTCTTTAAAATTTCAATTTTTTGTTTAGGTAATTTTTTTATTTTACATTTTTTTCCATAAATTTTTTCAATATAATCTAAAAAATTCGTTAAGTTTACAGGATTACTAGAACAAATATTATAAATTCCATTTTCAAAAACTTGTTTTTTTTTAATTTTGAGAATCTTAAATAATATCTCGACCACATCATCAATATAAGTAAAATCTCTAGTGTGTTTTCCAAAATTGTAAAGATTTATTGTTTTTCCTCTTTTTATTGCATCCATATATTTTAAATACATCATATCAGGTCTACCCCACTCACCATAGACTGTAAAAAATCTTAAACCTATTAAAGGAATTTTAAAATTCTGATGATATATATTTGCGAGTTTTTCGTTCATTAACTTCGTTGAGGCATATAAATTTTTTTGGACTCCCGAATATTTTTCTAAAACTGGAAATTTTTTTTGTTCACCATAAACTGAGCTTGATGACGCATAAATTAATTTAGTTCTATTAATTTTTGCAAGTTCCAATAAATTTAGAAAACCTTTTAAATTACTTTTTATATAACTATCTGGGTTTACTAGAGAATATCTGACACCAGCCTGAGCGGCAAAATTAAAAATTACGTTAACTTTATTCTTAAGGAATATTTTTCTCAGCTCATCATAGTTAGATATATCAACTTTTTTAAAATAAAATTTTTTGTGTTTTTTTAATTGTATCAATCTATCTTTTTTAATTTTTGTGGAATAATAATTATTTAAGTTGTCAATTCCCAAAACTTTATGATTTGAGTCTTGAAGAATTTTTTTACTTAAATGAAAACCTATAAATCCTGCACAACCTGTAATTAATATGTTCATAAATTAGTTTACTTAAATTTAAAATTTGTTTATTTTTATTAAAAAAAAGTATTATTTATATATTACAAAACTAACAACTTGTAACACTCTATTTTAAATTTAAAAACATGATAAATCTGCAAACTAAGTGAAAATAAAATATAGATCTATAGAATTTTTTGGTGTTCCTGGTAGTGGAAAATCATTTTTAAGAAAAAAAATTAAAACAAACTTAAAAATAAAAGGCTATAAAGTATTTAATACCAGGGAAATTATTGTCTCATTTATTGGTAGATATGTTACATTGAAGATGAGTCAAAAGATTTGCTTGGTTTTATTTAATTTATTGTTATTAGTTAATATAAAAACTTCACTATGGAACAAGTCATTAAATCGTATTTGCAATATTTATAAAAATAATAATCTAAAAAAATTTTATAATTACAGAAATAAAGTAAATTTTCTTAATAATAAAAACATCTTAATTAACCAATCAACTAAAGATATTTGGTTAGATGAACTTATTATAGCATCAATGTTATTTCAAAAAATAAGGAGAGATAATGAAAATGTCATTTATTTTCCTGATGAAGGATTCTTACAAAGACTTATGTTATTAGCTTTTTCAAAGAAAAAAATTAAGCTTAAATTGATAAAAAAATATCTTAAAAACAAAATTTTTTGCGATAAGATTGTTTATATTTATGCACCAAAGAATAATATTTATGAAGTTAATGAGAGACGAAGACTTAGTAAAGATAGGAAGTCAATCGATAAAAGAACAATAGAAAAAATAATTTACTTGAATAAAAAAATAAAAAAAATAATTTCTCATAAGTGCATTAATTACAAAAACGATCATATGAAAAATTTCAACAATTCGAATTTTTTAAAATATTTTTGATAAATGGATTTTTATTTATTTGTGTAGACTGCCAATGCTGTATTCATTAATATCTATTTAAATAATTTTTTTTAAAAAAAAGATATTTTTATAACTCTATTTCAATTTAAAAATCTTCTAAAATAATTAAAGAATATTCTTTTATAGAAGCTTAACGTTATTGAATTTTTTGAAATTTTT
The DNA here is from genome assembly GCA_902623785.1 of uncultured Pelagibacteraceae bacterium. Lineage (GTDB taxonomy): Bacteria > Pseudomonadota > Alphaproteobacteria > Pelagibacterales > Pelagibacteraceae > Pelagibacter. The sequence continues at coordinate 25,103 of CACNVG010000001.1, read as the reverse complement.
TTTTTAACTTTAGGTTTTATAAAATACTTAGTTTTTTGAGGTAATTTTCTATCAATTAAAAATTGTTTCAACAGTTTGACTATTATTCTCGAAGAACTTCCTAAGTATGAAATTTCTTTCTTAAGATTTACTTTAATCTTCTTTTTGTACGAACTATTGCCTAAAATTTCTATAATTTTTTTGTTTAAATCTTTTCTAGTTGTTTTAAAAGTGACGTTTGATGGTTTTACCAACCTTGCAACACCTTTATTATGTCTTGCTATAAACCAATCTTTAACAGACAAAGTTGGAACATTTCTTATTAATCCCTCATATGCAACGCTTGACTCATCGGTAATTATTAAATCTGAAAGATCTAAAACAGACAGAAAGTTTTCACTGGGGTCAATTATTTTAGTATTTTTTTTATAAATTTTTTGAGTTTCTAAGTTTGATTTTTTAATATTATTCCATAAATCCTGATATTTTTTCTCTTTTTTTGTAAGCCAATGTTTGATTATCAATCCATAATTGTTGTTTTTTGCTACTTTCGCTACTTCTAATTGTTGGTTAAAGCACTCAAATGAGGGGGCGTATAAAATATTAATTTTTTTTGTATTAATTTTATATTTTTTAATTAATTTTTTTTTTATCTTAGAGTTTTTTTTATTAAATAAAAAATCTGATTTTGGCCATCCTACTTTATAAACTCCAAACTTTGTATTTGAGGATTTATTTTCACTGCAAGATTTCCATCTATTTGCCCAGTTATTACCTGGTAAAAAGCCAAGATCAAATTTATTCCAAGGTTGATCATACCAAATGTTTGGCCAAGTGACCCTTCCTTGGTCCAGACCACCTAAAAATATTGCTGATATTTTGGAGTTTGATGGGTCAGAGTTACATTCGCAGTAAAATCCAATATCTGCTTTTTTTTTCAAATTTTTTGAATACTCTACATCAAAATTTGATTTCTTTAATTCATTTTCAAGTGAAAAAAAAATTTGTTTTTCTTCAATCCTTGAATAAAAGAATGTTACTTTTCTTTTTTTTTCAAACATAAAAATTAAAAATTTTTTCTAATTTTTAAAAATTCTTTTGGACGAGTTAGATTTTTAACGGATCCAGGAAGAATTTGTACTTCAAAAAAACTCGGACCTCTTGAATTTAGAAAGAATGAATATTTTGATTTAAATTGTTTTAAAGTTTTAGCAAAAAAATATTTCTTATAACCACATGATAAACTCAACTTTTTAAAATTTGTACTTTTTATTGGTGTTTTTTGACCACCAACTGACTCATGTTGATTATTATTAAAAATGATATGTTTGAAATTTCTTGCAGTATTTTCACCAATTACTGGGAGAGATCCCATATGCATAATCAGAGACCCGTCCCCATCTAAACATAAAACTTTTTTGTTTTTGTCTTTTAACGCATAACCTAAGGCAATCATACTGGTATGACCCATAGCACCAACATTATAAAAATCTTTAGTTTTATCTTTTTTTAATTTTCGCAATTGATAAAGCTCTCTAGAAGTGTAACCTGTGGTGGAAAAAATTTTAAGATTATTTATTTTTTTATCAATAATAAAATTAATTACATCATGACGTTTGAGACCCTTGTTGTCTCTTTTTTTATAAAAAATATTTTTATTAAAACTTAGTACATTTTTTTTAATCAAACATGCAACGGGTTTTTGTTTTTTTTTTGAGATAATTATTATTTTTTCAAGTTTTTTTAAATCTTTTTTGTTTTCCAATATACAGTAGTCTATCTCTAATAATTTAAGCATTTTTTCTGTAATTTTTCCTTGGTGTATATGTTGCGGTTCATCTTTTTTTTCTTTTGGAGCACCTCTCCAACCTATCAATAGCAACATTGGGATAGAATAAATATTTTTATGTGCCATAGATATAAGAGGGTTTATTGCATTACCAAGACCAGAATTTTGGAAATATACGCAGGCAATTTTTTTAGTTTTAAGAAAATAACCAGCGCCCAAAGCTATTGAACCGCCTTCATTATGGGTAATTACATGTTTATCGTTATTATAATTTTTTAAAATCTTATTAGTATCTTTTAAAACACTGTCAGGAACTCCAGTAAAAAAATTTATTTTTCTTTTTTTTAGAAATGAAAATAATATATCGGCTGTTATCATTCGATTAATTCAATTATTTTTTTTATAGATATCATTTTCTTTTCAGATTCTTTCGCCCTTTTATTTTTCAAAATATTTTTAGCTGTTTCGAACATTGAGAGATAAGATGCTCTAAGCAAGTGGTTAGCGTAAATTACTAGTTTAAAACCATTTTTTACTAATTGCGCTTCTTTTACAGAGGGATAGGCAGAGGGAACAGCTACAAGTGGCTTAAAGAACTTTGATTTTTTGAATTTCTTGGCAAATTTAAATATTTCATTTGGAGTATTCTTTTTGCTGTGTACTAGTATCATATCAGCTCCGGCTTTTGAGTATTTATTTGCTCTTTTAATGGCTTCATTAATACCTTGACCAACTATTAAAGATTCTAATCTTGCAATAATAAGAAAGTCATCAGACACTCGATTTTTTGTTGCAATCTTAATTTTTTTTGAAAAATTATTTATTGTATCCAACTTAGTTTTTGATTGATCTTGAAAAAGTGAATTTTGCTTTATTCCAATCTTATCTTCCAAAATGACAGCTGAAACACCTATTTTTTCAAGTCTTCTAATAAGAAACTTTATATGCTCCACTGACCCCCCATTATCTGCATCAAATATTAATGGCTTAGAAGTAACCTCAAACATTTCAGAGAGCCAATTTACTCTTGTAGTTAAATCGAGTGATTGATTATCTGGCTTTCCTCTAGAGGACGAGTCGGTTAAACTTGAACACCAAACACCGTCAAATTCATCATATTTTTTTTCACTGTTATTTGATAGATTATCAATTATCAAACCACCTATTGGATTATGGGCTTCTAAAATTTTAACAATTTTTTTACAGTTAAGTAATCGCTTAAGTTTTGTTTTTCTTACATCTGCAGTTGTGTTACTTTGTAAAAATTGTTTTCTGTTTTCTGAAAAAGGAATATTTTTTGTGTAAGGAATTTCAATAAGCTTTCCTCCCCATTTTTTAAGTTGCTTGATAACTTTTGTTCTAATTTTTTTTTGATAGCCTATTTTCCAATCATCCCCGTGAATTACATAATTTGGTTTAAATTTATTTAAATTATAGGTGTAATCTAAAGTTTTTTGAGGGATTATTTTATAAATATTTCTACAACTCTTTAATATTAAATTCTTCCTATATTCATAACTAAAGTGAGGCAGTGATGTATATTCCACACAAGCACTATCTGTCATAATTCCAATTATAATCTTTCCATACTTTTTTGCATTATTGATAATATTTGCATGTCCCAGGTTAAAGTTATCCCCAACTAAAGTAAGGTAAATAGTTTTATTTTTTTTTTTCATAAAGTTTTATATAATTTTTGTACACTTTAGATCGTAGTTGAGATGAACTTATCCCTTTTGTTCTCTTAAAAATTTTCAATTTAACATTATCAGCTGTATTATTATTATCGCCACCATGAACCAATACATTTATTTTAAATCTTTTTATAAATTTATTGTCTATATTCCATTTTGACGGGATAACTTTATGAACATATTTTATTGATTTTAAAATTCTAGATCTGTTGTAATAATTTAATTCTGGAAAATATCCTTTTTTTTTTTTAATTTCTTTGTCTGTGGTTAGCGCAACAAAAACATTACCTATTTTGCTAGCTTTCTTAAGTAGATTAATATGACCGTGATGAATAAGAGTTGAAGACATGTCAACTAAAACTTTTTTTTTCATAAATTATTTTAAAAAATTTATTATTTTTCCATTCGCGTTAGATTTTAGATGCGTTTCTCCTAAATGAGAAACTACACTCCCCTTGATATTACCTCTTGATTTATAAAGTACTACTTTTTTATTTTTTGAACGAACTTTTTTTGAAATATATGTACAAATTAATGGCTGATTTTTTTTAGGATGTACAATGAATTTTTCAAATTTTTTCATAAATACTTTTTTATTTTCTACAACAGATTTTTTGAAGGATGAGTAATTATCCAATACGTTTACTAACGAACCAAGTATGTGATATGGGCCTGTCATTTTTTTATTTTCGTGATTTTTTAAATTTAAGTAAAACGAATTTTTGTAATAATTAGGACGAGCACTAAAAGATATAAAACTTCCTCCCGTTAACCCAAACAAACCTTTGCAAGAACTAAATGATAAAACATCTGCAAGTTTATGATCTTTTTCGAGACCAAAAGAAGCTGTGGCATCTAACATTATCTTGGCTTTTATTTTTTTTGATATTTTTTTAATTTCTAAGATCGGAATATATAATCCAATACTTGTTTCTGTAGGACAACAAATTATCCAGTTATATTTCCCTTTAATACTGGACATTTTTTTCCAAGAAATTGTTTCGATTGATGAAATTCTTCCTATCTTTTTCAAGTTTTTACAAATACCTTCTATTCTTTTTGAATAAACGCCAGTTTGTATTATTAGAATTTTACCTTTTAAAAAATTGTAACACATTATTTCGATAGCTAAAGATCCTGAACCCTGCAAAGGTACAACTCTATTCTGTCCTGATATTTTTTTTAATTTATTTAGGACCTTCTTTTCTAAAGACAGGTAGTCATTATCACCTCTTCCAAAAAAGGGGCCTAGTCCAATAATATTTTCTTTACTCAAGCTACTTGGTCCAGGAGTAAAGAGGACTTTTCTTTTATTTTTGTAATTAATAAAGTTGTTTATTGAATCCATTTTTTACTATTAGTATATTTTTTAAAGATATAATCAAATTAATCCTTTAAGATTTTCCTCATTAAAAGTTTTAATACTTTGTTCATCAATATTCTGAAATTTTCCATTTTTTAAAACTATTAATTTCGAGCATAAATTTAGAATTTTATGGTCATGGCTTATTATCAAAATGATTCTATCTTTTTGGATTTTGTTCAAAATTGAAAAAAATAGATTTTTTGAGTTTGCGTCTAACGCACTCGTTGGTTCATCAAATATAATTATACTTGGATTACTGTAAAGAGCTCTTGCTATAGCAACTCTTTGTTTTTGTCCGCCAGATAATTTATTACCTTTGTCCCCAATAAAATAATTTTCATTTTTTTTTATGTGTTCAATTAATTCTTCTGCTAGAGAAATTTTTAAAACATCTTTTACTTTTTGATAATCTATTTGATCTTGAGGAATTCCAAAAGCCACGTTTCTTGAAATTGTGTCATCAATTAAAAAAATATTTTGAGGGATTAAACCTACTTTTCGATGCAAGCTTAATTTACTACTACTTAGCTCAAATTTATCATTAAGAATAATCTTTCCTTTAGAAGGTGTTATCAAACCTAAAACTAAATTAATAAGCGTACTTTTACCTGAGCCGTTTTTTCCAGCAATTCCGAATATTTTATTTTTTTCTAATGATATATTTAAATTTGAAAGTTTAAATTTGCCATCGGTATAGGAAAATTCAACATCTCTTAATTTTATCGACTCTATGCTTTCTAAATTTACCTCATTTTCAATCTTTTTGTTGGATTTCACTAATTCATTAAAATTCAAAAATGATTTTCTGCAGTAAATTAGTCCATTGAGACAAGTATTAAAATTATTTATAGAAGGCATTAACCTAATAACGGATAAAACTAAAAAACTTAAGGTCGTTACTATAAAACCAATTTCAAATCCTTTTAAAAATAACAAATAAGAAAATATCAAGAGAAAAGTAACTGAAGAAATCTCTAAAATAGATTTAGGAACAAAATTAATTACCTTCATTATTTGTGAGTTGTAAATTCCTTTTTCTAAGTTGTTTCCATAACTAGCCACAAAATAATCTGATTTTCCAGACAACTTAATAAATTGAATATTTTGGATTGTTTCAATTATAATTTTAAAAGCCTCTCCGGTATATTTTTTTTTTAGGTCACTAAAATTTATAATCTTTTTTCTTATTAAAAAAATTGTCAGATAAGAAAAAAATATCAATATTGATAAAATCGAAAATGTTATTTTGAAATTAATAAAGATTAATGCAAAAATAATAAAAAAAGCTAAAATAACTTCTTTGATTAAATTTATTCCATAAAAAACATATCCAGTTGCTCTTTCACTTTCTTCGTAAATTTCATTTTTGATATTTCCTAAATTAAATTTTGTGAAGTAAATATAGCTCCTATTTAAAATAGATTTAAAAGATTTTACTCCATTTATTTTTGTAATTTTTACTCTTAAATAATTTTCAAATTTAAGGATTAATAACATTATAAAATTCTTTATAATTAATAAAATGACGATAAGAATTGAAAAATATAAAATTAAATCCATAAAGCCCGTACTTAAAAAAGTATCCTGTACAAATTTAATGGGAATTTTATTAATAAATACTTCTGGTGAAGTTAAAAAACCAACAAAACCTGCCAACATACCAATACTTATGACGTCTAAGAAAGAAACTAAAACCAGGTTTAAGATTAATATTATTATCAAAAATCTTGGTTTTTTGTCTAAAGATCTTAAAATTTCTGGAAGAATATTTATGACTTTTTTTATCATTTTATATAATTTCTTTTTTAAGTTTTTTATAATAATAAGAAGAATAAACTTTCTTTAAATCGCCACTAAAAGATCGAATAATTGGATTTAAATAAGATTTCCAATAAATATTTTCCTTTACATTTTTTGAATTTAATTCAGAAGTGTATAGATTCGAATGATATTGAGAGTGTTTAATGTTTGAAAAAATTTTGTCGTGCGTTGTATTCAAAGATTTATTCATTATAAACATAGCCTTTTTTGCTAAAAATTTTTTTTTTTCATCAATTTTTGGAGGTTGATGATTAAATTTAAGTTTTTTGAAGTAATCTTTTTTACTTTTATACTTTGTAATAAAATTTAAATTTTGAAACTGCCCAAACTCGTATGCCAAGACTTCTCTGCCTATTGATGCTGCTTCTAAGGTTATCGTACCCCTTCCAGTAACAATTCCATCAACCTCTTTTGCAATTGATAATGAATGGAATCTATCAGGACAAATTAAAATATTCTTTCTATTAATTTTTTTAATGAATTTTTCCCCTACTCCAATTTCTTGCTCATATCTGAAGCGATGTGGGTGAAGTTTAACCAGCCATAAAATATCACCTATTTTTGACATTTGTTTAATTGACTCACAAAAAAATTCATAATAATCCATAAATATAAATTTGCCTTTTGCTTGAGCTGTGTCAGTAAAAGCATGAGGACAGAATAATATTTTTTTTCTATAATTAGAATTTTGTAAATGAAAAAATTTTTTGATAAAATTCTTTTTTACCTTTGTTTTTTTATAGAAGGATTTTTTAAATATGTTTTCTTTTACAATTCCTTTAAACCTTTTTGAAAGATAATTATTTACTTCCTTTAATGACGCGCTCTCATTTAAATTTAATTGATCTAAAGATTTATATATTTTATCGAAATCTTTTTTTTTTTTAAATAATCTTATATTTTCTTGATTTAACAGTATGGTTTTTATATTAAGTTTTTTAGCAAGTTGAAAAATAATGCTATTTGGGCTTACATAAGTATAACTATCGCTCATAATTAAGTACCTAATTTTTTTTTCTCTTATTAGTTTTTCTAAAATATCTATCAAAATGTAAGATGTTAAAATTTTTTTAAAAAAATTAAATGAAATCAACTTTTTTTTGCCAGTAAATTTAAAGTTAAACCTATGGATATCTTCATAAATAAGTTTCCCAATGTTAATATTTTTTATTTTATATTTATAAAAAAAACTTTCTATGTCCGAAAAACTATAAACTAAAATATCTTTTAAAGATTGAAAAAAATAATAAATACTTTTAATAAAATTATTGTAAATAAATTTTTGAACATTTACATATTTGTGATTTTCAATGCCAAAATTTTTATAAATTTGATTAAAATATTTATATTTTTTAGATGTTATTAAAATAATTTCATCACCAAATTCTTTATTTATCAGTTCACCCGCCATTATGGTTCTAAAAGTTGGATCAAATCTATTTCTGTTACAAATTAATGAAACCATCTTATGCTTCTTATTTTTAAAAAATGGAACTTTTAATTTGAGTAATTTTTCTTGATATCTCAGTTTATCTCTCCAATTATAGTTTTAAACATCATCAATTTCTTTTTTTAATTTATTATATTCTCTTGATTGTTGTTTTAAAAAATTAATTGTTAATTTTGTTTTTTCACTTATACCTTTGGGTGTTAAGAGATAAAGATATTGTGCTTTATTTTTATTATTTCTAAAATTTGTTAATTTTATAAAACCCTTTTTTTGAAGCGCTTTTAAACAATAATTTACTTTTCCTAAACTTATTGACATCTCTTTCGCTAATTTTCTTTGAGAAAGATTTTTCTTATATAAAATTCTTAATATTTGAAAAAGTTCTTGCTTTTTGGGATCTATGTTCATTTTTTGAACATAAGAATTAAAGTTGGCGCAATTGTGACCTTTCTCATTGTAAAACGCTTTTATCTAATTTTTTTTTTCCAAGGAACAAATATTTTGCTTTAATCCAATCATCATGATCGTCAATATCAACAGCTCTGTAGAGTGGAATGATATGACCTATACCATTATCTTGAATGCTTTTTTTCTTCTTCCATTCTTTTGATTTTCCCCAATAGAACTGTCCTGCATCATGGTATCTTTTTTTAAAAAGCTGTGTATTTTTGTTTACATTTTTAGGATAATCAAATTTCACTTTATTTTTTAATTTAAGTGTAAAGGACCTCTGAATAGGATGTGTATAATTTGTGATGGGAAAAATAAAATTTTCTTTATTCGATTTTAAAATCTTCAAACATTTTTTTAAATCTCTAATATCGAGAAATGGATTACAAGGATAAATACAACAAATGTTATCTAGTGGTGATAGGTTATTTTTTTTTACAAAATCTTTTATTACATCTATAGTTTTTGTTTTATCATTCGATAGTTTTTTAGGTCTACTCCAAATAACATCAAAACCAATCTTTTTACCAATTTTTTTTATTTTATTATCTTCAGTGCTAAGGACAATTTTATGAAATAAACGCGATTTTTTTGTTATTAAAAAAGTTCTTTCTAAAATTTTTTTTCCAAAAAAAGATTTTATATTTTTATTAGGTAGCCTTTTACTTCCGCCTCGAGCAGGAATAATCGCAATATTTTTCATTATTTATCTTTTTTAAAATATTTATTTATCAACGATTTTATATCTTTAACCGATAAATATTTATTATTCTTTGAATTGTAAGACTCAAAATTCTTTATCAATTTTAATTTCTTATTTTTATAAAATCTTTTTTTCATTACATCGTTTAAAACAAAATACTTGTCCTTTACATCGTAAGTATTGGAACTTTCTGCTGTGCTTATTAACTCCTCATGTATTTTTTCGCCAGGTCTTATTCCAACAATTTTTAGGGGCCTTTTTTGATTTATAGATTTTGCTAAATCGGTAATTTTAAAAGATTTTAATTTTGGAACTATTATTTCTCCACCTCTGCAATTATTTATACTCCAAATGATCAATTTTATTGCGTCATCTAATATAATGTTAAACCGTGTCATAGACTTATCCGTTACTTTAAAAGCTTTATTCATTTTATTTGACTTAATAAATTCATGTAATATTGAGCCTCTACTTCCCAAAACATTTCCATATCTCACTACTGAAAAAGAGGTTTTTTGAAAACCAGTTATACTGTTTGCTGCAACAAAAAGTTTATCAGCGCATAATTTAGTAGCGCCATACAAATTAACAGGGGCAACTGCTTTATCTGTAGATAATGCGACAACTCTTTCCACTTTTTGAGCTATGGCTGCCTCAACAATATTTTGGGAACCCAAAACATTTGTTTTTACGAATTCTATAGGATTATATTCAGCTGCAGGTACTTGCTTTAATGCTGCTGCATGAATTACTATATCTACGTCTTGGAAAGCATAAATCAATCTTTCTTTGTCTCTTATATCGCCAAGAAAAAACCTAATTTTTTTTTTAAATTTATTATCTATTTCATTATTGAACTCAAATTGTTTTAATTCATCTCTGCTAAAAACTATGATTTTTTTTATGTTCTTAATATTTTTTAAAACATAATTAACAAAGCTTTTACCAAATGAGCCAGTACCACCTGTTACAAGAATAGTTTTATTTGCAAATTTATTCATTTAATAAAGTAATTCCCTTTTTATCATTTATTTAATATAAAACAGTTATTAATTCTACATATTATGTTCAATATATGTTCAAAATTTGAACACATATTGATATTAAACATAAAACTCTAAAATGAAAAAAACAATAGTATTATTTGGTGCAAGTGGCCTCTTAGGGTCAAATTTTATAAAGATGATGAATAGAAAATATAAAATTTATGGTGTTTATAACCAAAAAAAACCTTCTTTTAAAAGAGAAGCTGTAAAGATAATGAAAATAAACTTATCAAACTCCTACTCTAGTATTAAAAAAAAATTATCTAATATTAATCCAGATATTGTAATAAATTTTGCTGGCATATCAGATGTTGATTTTTGTGAAAAAAATAAAAAAATTACAAAAATAGTAAATTATGAAAGTTGTAAAAAAATATTAAATTTTGCAAAAGAAAATAATTCTTATTTAATATATATTTCAACGGACTCCCTTTTTTCAAAGAAAAAATTCAGTAATGAAAAACAAAAAACGTCTCCGGTAAATTTTTATTCAAAAATAAAAATTTTATGTGAAAATTATATTAATGAAAAATACAAAAATTCAGTTATTATAAGAACTAGATTTTTTGGCTTAAATAATGTTAAAAAAGAAAAAAATTTTCTTGAGCAAATTTTATATAAATTAAAGAAAAAACAAAAAATATATTGTTACGATAATTTATTTTCAACACCAATTGGTGTTAAAAGCTTAATAAGGTTTATTGATATCTTAATAAGATCTAGAAAAACTGGGACTTATAACATTGTTTCAAATGAAAGATTATCCAGATACGAATTTGCCAAAATAGTGTCAAATGTATTTAAATTAGACAAAGACTTTTTAGTTAAAACAAAATATTTTCCAAGAAAAAAAATTAATAAACCATTGGATACATCTCTTTCAAATATGAAATTTAAAAAAACTTTTAATATTAAAATTAACAGTATTGAAAAAGATTTAACAGAAATTAGAAGAAATGAAAAATGAGACTGTAGCAATAATACCCGCATTTAATGAAGAAAAAACTATAGAAAATGTAATTAAAAATACTCTTGTATATGTGAATAAGATTATTGTAGTTAGTGACGGCAGTAGCGACAATACAGTAAAAAAATCAAAAAGTAATAATGTGTTAGTGATTGAAAATAAGAAAAACCTTGGTCCTGCTTTGGCTACTGAAAAAGGTATTCAGAAAGCAATTGAATTAGGATTTAAATATCTAGTAACAATTGATGCCGATGGACAACATCCATACGATCAAATCCCAGTTTTTTTAGAAAAACTCAGAAAAAATGAGGGCGATATAGTAGTTGCTTGTAGAGACAAATTTCCAAGGTTTTCTGAATATCTATTTTCATATTACTCAACTAAAAGAATTGGAGTTAAAGATCCACTTAATGGATTTAAAGCTATTAAAGGTGAAGTTATAAAAGAAATTGGTTATTTTGATAAAATTGAGGCCATGACTTCTCAGGTTTTGTTTAATGCCAAAAAAAAAGGGTTTAAATTAATTTCAATTCCAATTCGAGTAAATTTACGAGAAGATAATCCAAGGATTGGGGGAACAATAAAGTCGAACTTTAAAATTTTAGGTAGTTTGATAAGAATGTTTTACAATGATATATTTACAAAATGAAAAAAATCAGAATTGGTAATAAATTTGTTGGTGATGGGTGTCCATTTTATACTATTGCTGAGATTGGCTCAAATTTTGATAGATCTTTGAATAAAGCCTTTCAACTTATCGATTTAGCAAAAAAGTGTGGTGCGGACGCCGTAAAATTTCAATCATTTAGTGCAAAAAACCTTGTTAGTGATAAAGGTTTCAAAAAATTAAAGATTGGCTATCAAGCACAATGGGATAAATCAGTTTTTGATGTATATCAAAATGCTGAGTTTCCAATTGATATGCATGCTAAAGTTTTTGAATACTGCAAGTCAAAGAATATCGAATTTTTTTCAGCACCCTACGATAGAGAGTCAGTTGATTATCTTGAAAAATTAGGTGTCAATGTATACAAAATTGGATCTGGTGATATTACTTGGCTTGAAAACATAGAGTATATTGCAAAAAAGAATAAGCCAATTATTTTAGCTACAGGAGCTAGTTCCTTTGAACAAATTGAAGCTGCAGTAAACACGATAAAAAAAACCGGAAATAATGAGGTAATTTTGCTTCAATGTGTAACGAATTATCCAGCTAGTTTTGAAAATATAAATTTAAAAGTTTTAAATCTATTTAAGGAAAAATTTAATTGTCTGGTTGGTTACTCTGACCATACCCCTGGTTCTTCCGTAGCGATAGGCACAGTAGCGCTAGGAGGTTGTATAATTGAAAAACATTTTACAGATGATAAAAATTTACCTGGTCCAGATCATTCATTTGCGATGGATGCTAGTGATTTCAAAAAAATGATTGAAGACATAAGACATATGGAAAAAATTTTGGGATCAGAGAGTAAAAGGGTTTACGACGAAGAAGAAGATCAATATGTAAGTATGAAAAGAGGTATTAAAACTAAATACAAGATTTCTAAAGGTACAATTTTAAAAAGAGAGGATCTAGTTGTTTTAAGGCCATGTGAAGAAACAAATATACCTGCTGATAAAATTAGTTCAATAATTGGTAAAAAAGTTTTAGCGGATTTAGAAAAGGATGAGCCTATTTTATACAGTCATATAAAGTTATAAGCTTTTCTTCATCAAATGAAAAAAAAAATATTTATCTTAAATTTAAACTGTGGAAATATTAGTTCTGTAAAAAATATTTTAAATTTTTTAGATTGCAATGTTTCTATAAAAGATAATTTTGATAATCTTGAAGAAGCTGAAGGACTCGTAATACCAGGCAATGGAAATTTTGAACACATCTCAAAAGAAATAGATAAAAGAAACAAAAATAAACTTCTAGATTTGATTAATGTAAAAAAAAAACCTTTTTTAGGGATATGCATTGGTCTACAAGTCTTATTTGAGAGTGGTAATGAAAATGATGTAAATTCAAATGGTCTTGGTCTTTTAAATGGAAATGTCGGAATGTTATCTAACAAAGAAGGTTTTGATGATTTTTCATTACCACATATAGGATGGAATGAAATTAAAATTTATAAAAATACTCCATTATTAAAAGATATTCCTGATAATTCCTCCTTTTATTTTCTTCATAGTTATGCATGTAATGATTTTAATAATAAAAATTGTGTAGCGATTACTTCATACGGTGAAAAATTTATATCAATCGCAGAAAAAAAAAATATTGTAGGTCTGCAGTTTCACCCTGAAAAAAGTCATAAAAATGGTGTAAAAATTTTGAAAAATTGGTTAAACAATTATGTTAAAAGTTAGATTGATACCTGTACTTCTTTTAAAAGATGGCTATTTAGTGAAATCTAATTTATTTAAAGATTATCAATCAACAGGTAATCCAATTGAAGAAGTTGAAAGATTCAATCAATGGGAAGTGGATGAATTAATATATCTAAATATTTCCTCCAAAAAAAAAGAATTCACTTTCAGGGGAGATTCAAACATTGACAGAAAAATATCATACATTGAGTTGATAAAATTAATAAACAAAAATTGTTTTATGCCACTTACCTGGGGAGGTGGAATTAGATCCCTTGGTGAAATAGAGGAAATTTTAATGTCTGGTGCAGATAAAGTATCATTAAATACAATGGTTATAGAGGATACAAACGCAATAAAAGAGGCAATTAAAAGATTCGGGTCACAAGTAATTGTTGCTTCTGCTGATGTAAAGAAAATAGATAATAATTATATTGTTTTTTCCAATAACGGTAAAAAAAATACAAAATTAAATATTGAAGATTGGATAAAAAAAGTAAATGATCTAAATGTAGGTGAAGTTTTAATACAAAGTATTGATAGAGATGGATCTGGCAAAGGATATGACATAGAATTGTTAAAAAAAATAAAAAAAATCTCAAAATCAAAAATAATTTTCTTAGGAGGTGTTGGAAAATATGAAGACTTTATAGATGCTGTAAAAAATGGAGCAAATGGATTAGCAGCTGCTAATATTTGGCATTATAAGGAACTGGTTGATTTAAATGTTAAGAAAATATTAAAAAAAAATAATATCAATGTCAGGTAAAAATAGTTTTAATTGTAAGAAGTGCTTATACATATCGAAAACCGATATGAACTTATTTTTTGATGAAGCGGGTATTTGCACAGGGTGTCAAAATGCAGAATTTGCAAAAAATAAAGTGAATTGGGATTTAAGGCTAGAAATGCTTAAGAAGCTCTTTAATGAGAACAAAAATCCTGATTCAAAATATGATGTTTTAATTGGTGTAAGTGGGGGCAAAGATAGTTATTTTCAAACTCATCTATGTAAAAATGTTTTAGGTCTCAATCCGCTTTTAGTTACTTACTATGGGAATAATTACACTAAAGATGGAGAATACAATTTAAGGAGAATGAAATCTGTTTTTAATTGTGACCACATTATTTTTAAACCACCAACAGAAACTTTAGTAAAACTTAATGTTTTAGGTTTTTATCTTCAAGGGGACATGAATTGGCACAACCATTGTGGTATTTATACTTACCCAATACAACAGGCCATCAAACATAATATAAAAATAATTTTTTGGGGTGAGCATGGTTATATGGATCGATCAGGAATGTTTTCTTATGATGATTTCGTTGAGTTTACTAAAAAGAATCGAAAAGAACACGATCTTAGGGGTTTTGATTGGTATGATTTTACAGACGATGTTTTGGAGAAAAAAGGTAAAGGTCATTTGAAAATGGGATTAGGTAAAAAAGATTTAGAGTGGGCAATTTATCCAGAGGATCA
>CACNVG010000001.1:0-5000 GCA_902623785.1 uncultured Pelagibacteraceae bacterium | reverse complement strand
ACGACTTCACCCCAGTCGCTGACTATACCGTGGTCAAAGGTTTTAAACTTTGCCTTAAGGTAGAACCAACTCCCATGGTGTGACGGGCGGTGTGTACAAGACCCGGGAACGTATTCACCGCGGCGCGCTGATCCGCGATTACTAGTAATTCCAGCTTCATGTACTCGAGTTGCAGAGTACAATCCGAACTGAGGCACTTTTTTAGGATTTGCTTAACGTCGCCGTCTTGCTTCCTATTGTAAGTGCCATTGTAGCACGTGTGTAGCCCAACACGTAAGGGCCATGAGGACTTGACGTCATCCCCACCTTCCTCCAGCTTATCACTGGCAGTTCTTTCAGAGTGCCCAACTAAATGATGGCAACTAAAAGTGAGGGTTGCGCTCGTTGCGGGACTTAACCCAACATCTCACGACACGAGCTGACGACAGCCATGCAGCACCTGTGTTTCGTCCGGCCGAACCGAAAACTTTAATCTCTTAAAGTCGCGACGAACATGTCAAGTGTTGGTAAGGTTCTGCGCGTATCTTCGAATTAAACCACATGCTCCACTACTTGTGCGGGTCCCCGTCAATTCATTTGAGTTTTAACCTTGCGGTCGTACTCCCCAGGCGGTGTGTTTATTGCTTTCGCTGCGACACAGAAAATAAATTTCCAACGTCTAACACACATCGTTTACGGCATGGACTACGAGGGTATCTAATCCTCTTCGCTACCCATGCTTTCGTTCCTCAGTGTCAGTAATGATCCAGAAAGCTGCCTTCGCAATTGGTATTCTTTCTAATATCTACGAATTTCACCTCTACACTAGAAATTCTGCTTTCCTCTATCATACTCTAGCTAAAAAGTTTTGATGGCAGTTCCAGAGTTAAGCTCTGGGATTTCACCACCAACTTTTTTAACCACCTACGAACTCTTTAAGCCCAGTAATTCCGAACTACGCTAGGTCCCTTCGTATTACCGCGGCTGCTGGCACGAAGTTAGCCGGACCTTCTTATTCGGGTACAGTCATTTTCTTCCCCGACGAAAGAGCTTTACAACCCAAGGGCCTTCTTCACTCACGCGGCATCGCTGCATCAGGGTTTCCCCCATTGTGCAAGATTCCCTACTGCTGCCTCCCGTAGGAGTTTGGGCCGTGTCTCAGTCCCAATGTGGCTGATCATCCTCTCAAATCAGCTATTGATCATTGTCTTGGTAGGCCATTACCCTACCAACAAACTAATCAAGTGCAGGCTCATCCATTGGCGCGTAAAGCTTTCTCCGTAAAGACTTATGAGGTATTAGCACAAGTTTCCTCGTGTTATTCCTCACCAAAGGGAAGATACCTACATGTTACTCACCCGTCTGCCACTAAGTATTGCTACTTCGTTCGACTTGCATGTATTAGGCGTGCCGCCAGCGTACGTTCTGAGCCATGATCAAACTCTCAAGTTTAAAAACGGCGCACACTAGCTTCTATGTAAATCTAAGAATAAATTCACATATGATTGAAGTGTGTACGACAAATTTTGGTAACCTTAACCGTCCACACTTCTCTTCTTAAAATTTTTACTTTTTAAATAGCTAATTAGGTGTTTTTTCCTAATAAATAACAATTGTTTATTGTTTGAGAAAAATGCTTATAGTACAAATTTATTGTAAATCAAGGAATTATCAGAGAAAAAATGACAAAAAAACTATATAAATTGACCCTTTTTGCGGTATTTTGGCCAAAAAAAAATTAACTTTCAAATGATAAAGAATATTCAACTAAAAGTTATATCTTTTATAAAAAAAAATACCGAAATATTTTTACTAATAATTTTATTAATGATTTCTGCGGTAATCTTGCAATTTTACAATTTTCAGAATGAAAAGACAGATAAAGAGTACCTCAAAGTTTTAAGGAATACTTACTTCAAAAAAACATTAAATCACCTCTTTTTCAACCTTTCTCCAAAATATGAAGAAATAGACCACACTGTAACGGGGGGGCAATCACTTGAGAAAATTTTGAGAGATTTATCTGTAAGTGACTCAGAAATCAAAAAAATATTTTCAGTAATAAAAAAAAATGATGCCAGCAAAATTAAGGCCAATCAGACAATTAATATTGTTCTGGATAATTCAAATAAGAAAAATAAAAAAATATTAAGTTTATTAATCCCAATATCAAAAACGAAAAAAATACAAATTTCAAAAGATTTAGAGACAGGTTTATTAAGTAGAAATGATATAATTACAAATCTAACAAAAAAAATAGTTTTTAGTGAAGGTACGATCAAGTCAAGTTTGTATGCAAGCGCTGTGAAAAATAATATAAAACCAAATATAATAATAGAATTCGCAAGGTTATATGGTTTTCAGGTTGATTTCCAAAGGGACATTAGAAAAAACGACTCTTTTCAAATTCTATATGAAATTTATGTAGATGAAACTGATGAAGTATTTAATACAGGAGAAATAATCTACGCTAACTTAATGCTGCGTGGGCAATCAAACCAACTTTATTATTATCCAATTAAAAAATTTAATGGTCACTACGATGAAAATGGAAAAAGTATAAAAAAAGCCTTGATGAAAACTCCAATTAATGGTGCAAGACTTTCATCTCCGTTTGGAATGAGAAAACATCCAATTCTTGGATTTAATAAAATGCATCGTGGTACAGACTTTGCCGCTCCAATAGGGACACCTATTATGGCTTCAGGTGATGGTATAATAATTAAAGCTGGTTGGTGTGGTGGTGGAGGTAACTGCGTTAAGATTAAACACAATAATACTTATCAAACAGTATATGCTCATATGTCGAAATTTTCAAATCTTGCAATCCCAGGATCAAGAGTGAAACAAGGACAAATTATTGGCTACGTTGGATCTACAGGAATGTCAACTGGTCCTCATTTGCACTATGAGGTTATAGAAAACGGAAAAAAAATAAATTCTCAAAGACTCAAGTTACCACCAGGAAAATCACTAAAAGGAAAAAATAGGGAAGATTTTGAACTTGTAAGAATTAAAACTGATGTACTAAAATCAGAATTAATTTTAAAAAATTAGATTAATTATTTTGGTGTCAGCTCTTTTTCTTTTTCTTCTAAAGATACTCGTAAGAAGTGATCAGCATATTGAAAATAATTTTCTGAAAGTATCTTGTCTCCGTTTGACAAAGCTTCCCTAGCAAGGTCAGTGTATTTTGAAATTAATTTTTGTACGTTTCCATTACTTCTATTATGTTTTCTTCTAAAACTATTTTCATTATTAACGAAGTTTCCATTTAACCTGTCAATATCTCCGCCTCTTTTGAAAGGTCTGTCTGAGTGATTTCTTCCTCTGCTTCTTTTGATATTATTTCTATATTGTCTCATTCTTTTATTTTATTTTTGTAGATACTATACATCTAACATTATTTCCATAGTCTTTGATAATTTTATTTATAAAAAAATTTTTTTCTTTTAAAGATTCAATCACTTTGTATTTCTGATCATATCCAATTTCAAGGATAAGTTTACCATTAGTTTTTAATAATTTTTTTGATTTAGAAATAATTTTTCTAGTTATTTCTAAACCATTTAATCCACCATCTAAAGCAATTTTAGGTTCATGACTAACTGTACCCAAATATTTTATTTTATGTTTTTTAATATAAGGAGGATTACTAATTATCAAATCATATTTATCGTGGTAAAAATTGTCAACATCTCTTTTGTAAAATTTAATTCTATTAGACAATTGATGTAAATTTGCATTACTTTTAGCTAATTTTATGGCATTTTTTGAGATATCTATTGCATCAAACTTACAATATGGTCTTTCTTTTAAAACAGATATTGATAAACAGCCTGAGCCTACACCAATATCAAGAATTCTTTTAGCCTGTTTTTTTTTAACTAATTTTAGTGCCTGCTCCACCAAATGTTCGGAGTCCGGACGTGGAATAAGTGCATTTTTGTTTGTTATAAAATTATTTTTCCAAAAGCTTTTATTACTTGTTATATAAGCAATTGGTTCATTCTTTATTCTTCTATTTATTAGATTAAAATATCTTTCCTCTTCCTCTTTTTTTACATTTTTTTCTAAATTTAAAAGGACTTCTTCTCTAGAAATACTTAATGTATGTGACATTAAAATTTCACAATCAATCTTATAAGAAGATATATTGCTTCCTTTCAAAATTTTGTAACCATCCTCTAAATTGTCAATTATTTTCATGATATTTTTTTTAATTCTTCCTCTTGAGCTTGTAGGCTTAAATTGTCGATCATTTCATCAAAAATTTCTCCTTCCATAAACTCCTCTAGTTTATGTAAAGTTAGATTGATTCTATGATCTGTAACTCTACCTTGGGGAAAATTGTATGTTCTTATTCTCTCAGATCTATCACCTGACCCAATTTTACTTTTTCGATCTTTTGCTCTTTCCTCGTCTATTTTATTCCTCTCAAACTCATATATTCTTGATCTTAAAATTTTAAGTCCCTTTTCTTTATTTCTAATCTGGGATTTTTCATCCTGCTGGCTAACAACTATTCCTGTTGGTATATGTGTAATTCTGACAGCCGAGTCCGTTGTATTTACACTTTGGCCACCAGGACCACTACTTCTAAAAACATCGATTCTTAAATCCTTTTCCTCAATCTTGATATCTACCTCTTCTGCCTCTGGTAAAACAGCTACTGTTGCAGCTGATGTATGAACTCTTCCTTGTGTTTCAGTGTCTGGAACACGTTGGACTCTATGAACGCCACTCTCATATTTTAATGAAGAATATATATTTCTTCCTTTAATTGAGGCAATTACTTCTTTTAATCCACCTGCATCACTTTTTGATATACTAATTATTTCCAAGGACCATTTTTTCTTTTGGCTTACCTTTTCATACATTTTAAAGAGGTCCGATGCAAACAAACTTGCTTCTAATCCACCTGTACCTGCTCGTATTTCTATAATTGCATTTTTGGTATCTGCCTCATCTTTTGGTAACAAAAATAATTTAAGTTTACTTTCATTTTTGTCTTTTTTAAC